>PFUD01000136.1 GCA_002789915.1 Comamonadaceae bacterium CG_4_9_14_3_um_filter_60_33
CACCACCTATTGGGGCGGCGTTTACCTGTTTCCCGCAACGCCGCGCACGCTGCGCGCCAGCGTCACGGTGGACTTTTAGCCCATACGTGATGCTATTTTTGGGTTACGGGCTGTTGGCTTAAAAGTTTTTGGGCCTGCATTTCCAATGCCCATCAGAAAGGGGCGATCATTGGTTGGCTGGCGTCAGCGCAAAGGTCAAAGAATTCCTGACCGTGGCCAACACTTGATGTGTTCGTCAACATTACAGGGTCGGTTTGCTCCTGATTTGAAGCGACTCAGCAATGCATCGCTCAAAGGCAAGATTTTTTCCCTCCGATAACCCCCGCGTGGGCACCTTACGGACGCAATCTGAAGACGTGGGCAAAGCCCTACCTGTCAGGCGCGCCATAGGGTTTACCTGAGTTGCCACAGCCTCTGAATGTCAAAAGTGATCGATATACTCAACGGAATCAATAATACAAATCAATGAGCAAAAGCTTTTGCCAAGCACGCATCTTTGGTAACACTTCAGTTTGCTCTGAAGCCGATGACAGCATTGTTTAAAAAAATCTATGCTACCTGAAAACGGGTTTTCCCCTGAGCCAATGGCTATTGCCTACGCGACCGCTTCCGTCTTTTTGTGCATCCTGGTTTACAAGGCCAAGTCTCTGCTCAGCTACGCATGGGATGCCCCAGGCATGAACGAGCCTGTGGGCAGCGGCAGGATCCGACAGGTTGATCCAGATGACGGGCCTGCCCGTGGCGCAGCCGTGGCGGCGGGCAATGTCATGAACAGTATGACGCCTGGTGGTGGCGCGTCCCTGATGGTGTTGGTTTTTTTCATCTTCGGCGCTTTTGTTGGCGCGGCTGCGTTGCCTGCGGCCTTTGGCATCATGGGAACCGTCACCACGGTTAACTTGCTCTTGCTCCTTGTCGGGGGTATTGCCTGGGCTCTGATGCTGGGCCGCCTGACCGCGACCCTGGTGAGCCTGGCCTTTAGCTTGGTGATTTTGGGTCTGGTCGTTGGTGTTCTGTTGTTTGCACTGAACTTTGTAGTGACCTTTGCCCGTGGGGGCAATGACTTCTTCATGGACAGTGCCATGAACAAGTTCAGAGAGACGCAAACAGCGCTGAATGCTTATACAAGAGGCGATAACAGCACTTGGTATGGTGCGTATGAATATCGGGTGGGCTTCAATGTATGCTCCGTGTTTGCAGGTCTTAAAAGTTACGGCAACATAGATCGGGTTCGCTCTGAGTGTGACCAGGGTTGGGTTGCCAGGCAACAGCAAAAGGCAGTCCAGGCGCAAAAGAATCAGTTAAAGAAAGACAAAGAAGACGACCTGGCACTCAAGGAGCACGACGCCACACTCGAACACCTAGCTGTGGGTATGCCGATTAACAAGGTACCCCCGTACTGGAAAAGCATGACAGGAAGCTGGTCCGGCATGCGCCAATGCAAAGACGGGCTCACCGGCGTGCGGCTTATTCTGGTGGGCGACAACAAGACAGCAAGCGGCGTGCTGCAATTTTTCCCCTACCCCTTGAAACGCGGCCGTGCCGACCAGTACGGTGCATTCCACGTGACCGCTACACAAGACGGTAATGACGTGAAGACCCACGCTGGCACCTGGATTCAGCAGCCGAAAGGCCAGTCGAGCTTCGATCTCAACTTGGCGCTGATCAGTGCCTTCATACCCGGCTTGGTGGAAGGCGCCGCTTCGCGAGACTCTTGCCGTAAGCTTGATCTGCGGGCGCGGGTCAAGGTTGAGAAATAACGCGTGCTTGCAATGATGCCGTCGCATCACCCCTTGCCCGATTGGCGTGTGAACTGGCGTGTGAATTTGCGCGCGGGTAGCGTGAAATTGATCATCCTGATTGTTGTGTCATTCATCATGCTTTGGCTGGGCGACAAGCTCGACGCCAGAGGCATGGTTGTGACACGTTTCTTTGCTCGTCTGCAGGCGCCCTTGACAGCACAGTTCAACTACCCGCCTCAGGTGCGCGACCAAATCACGGTGGTGATGTATGACCAGGAATTTCTCCAGGCCAGCCAAAGTGCCTGGCCCATCAGCTACCAGGATCATGCGGACGCCTTGTTGCGCCTTGTTTCGGACCCCAATGCCCGCCCCAAGGCAATCATGCTGGACATCACCTTTGGCCAGGAGCGCAACGACCCCACGGTGTCAACCCTGCTGCAGGCACTTTGCAGCATTCAAAATGATTACAAAGTTCCTGTCTTCCTGGCAGCTTTGCCTTCGCCAAAAGACGGTCAGTTAACGGTCCGGTCTGGCTTGTCTGCTGATCAAACAAAAGGCGAAAAAATTTGCTTTACCCTTGTCGGCGTGGACTATGTGCCGGACCCGTTGGATGGCATTGCCTGGTCCTATCAAATGAGTCGCCACCTGACGGACGCAGGTTGGCAATCGGGGCCGGCAGTGGGCCCAGATTTGCAGCCGACCTACCGCAGCGCGGCGATGGCCATTGCCCAAGATGCAGCGCATCTGGAATTGGGTGAGGAGACTGTGCCACTGGCACTGATATGGGGACACAACTCAGCAAATCAGGTCGACAAGCCAGAAAGCTTGTCTCGCTGCAGGCCAGGCCAGGCACGTTTGAAAAACCTCATACCAGGCGTATTGCGTCAAATCTGGGAAGAGCCGCTTCAGCGACCGCTCTGTCCGTACCACCAAACACTATCTATGGCACAGCTGGGTGTTTTGACAGAAGCAGAGCTTTCGCCCTACCTGGCCGGCAAATATGTTTTTGTGGGTGCCAAGGTACCGGGCTACAACGATTTCGCAGATTCGCCAGTTCATGGTCTTATCCCTGGCATTTACATGCACGCGATGGCACTGGACAACTTGCTCACCTACCAAGATAAGTACAAGTTAAATGGCGAATGGATGCCACCGTCATTGGCGCTGGTGTGGCCGGGCTTGTTGGGCATACTCGCCGTTTTTGGGGTTCACCTTGTTGCCCACTCCTTCAAAGGGTTGTCGGCTTTTTCTCGCTTCAATTTTCCAGGTTGGGGCGCCACGCCAGAGCTATGCCACAAGTGTGATCGAGAGTCGCTTACCGCAGTGCAACGGGTACGGCGTATCTTGATCGAAGCAGCGTTCTGGCTGACTCAAATCACAATTCAAACCATGGTGGCCATGCTGCTGATCGGTTGGTTACAAGCTTACTTTCGCATAGGCATGCTGCCCGTGGTGGAACTGGTGGGGATGACACTGGTCACGGAAGGTCTGGAGTTCGTGGAAAAAATCCAAGCATTTTTTCCACTGTCAACTCATAAAAAAATGACCGCGTCTCAAACTCGTTAGTGCTTTAGTACAAAAGGAAAGTCCATGAAGATAAAAATGCCGTTACTGTTTACCATGTTGGGTGTGCCATTTTCGGTCGCCATGGCGCAAGACAAAGTCGTTGCGCCTAGCCCCAGCAGCCGCACAAGTCTTGACTTGTATGAGCAGCCTGGGGCGACGCAGTCTGCGCGTCAGATCAGCGTGAGTGAAGCCGGTCTTCCACTGGCTATCCAGGCCACACAAACGGGCTACTACAAAGTAGCCATCGCCGGGCGTGACTACTGGCTGCGTGGCATGCAAGTGCGCGTCCACCGCGCTACAAATGCAGGGTGCACCACCTCTGTTGTTGCTGCTACAGGTGCCACCATAGCCACACCCGGAGCTGGCAAAGATGCATGCAATTAACCTGTCTGTGCTTCCTTGGCGCCAAATGCAGTTGGGTGCAATGTCGACCCTGCTGGCTCTGTTGATGGGATGTGAAAGTATTCCCAAAAATCTCAAAGAACTACCGTTGGTCAATACATTCACAAGTGAGCAACCCAGCCCCAAAGCTGATTTGCCGCCGCCAATAGAGCGCAGTTGGCCTGATTCAAACCAGGATGTCCTCAATCAACGAGCACGCGGCTTTGGCCTGGTGAATTCGCCAGAATTAGGGCGCTATTTGAATGGCCTTTACGGGCGCATTAAAACGCAGGCCGGCGTGCCAGCTTGGCCTGGTGGCGTTCATATTTTGGCCAGCGATGCCTTGCAAGCCTACGCCACTGGGGCAGGCAACATTTATGTATCGTTGCCATGGGTGACCGGCGCAGAAAGCGAAGACGAAATCGTGGCGGTTCTCAGTCACGAGTTTGGTCATATCTATTTGCATTACCACCAGCTTGAGGGGGCGGTCGCTGATGCCGACACTGCTACGGGCTGGTTGTCTATCGGGGTGGCTATCGCCAACAAGACTGCCAACGCAACGGGTTGGACGCAAGTCGATAGTCTGATGACCGCCTATGGCCTGGGACGTGGGCTGGTCACAACTGTTTATGGCCGGTCACAGGAAAGTGCCGCTGACTCATTTGGACTGAATGTTTCCTTGAAACTGGGGTACTCCTACGAGCACGGGATGAAGGTATTTCTGGAACGCATGGCGAGTTGGGAAGAAGTCAACGAGCAGCGTGAGAAAGACAAGAACGAAAAAATCCTTCAATACATGCGCCAACAAGCCAAAGACAATGCCGCCAAAAAAAGCCCGAAAGCCAACAACGCAGTGAGTCAGTCTCTCAATGAGTTTAGCGGCGAGCTAAGCGGCAACATGGCTTCAGCATTTCAGCAGGTAATTTTTGACATCAATAATGCTTCAAAGAATGTGCGCGGCGACCATCCTCCCATTGTTGAGCGGATTGATGCGCTCGCCGTTGCGCTGGAGCCTTTTCCTGAGCTACAGGCTGATCAGGCGGCGGTGGTCAAACCACTAAAAAGCACATTGCAAGCTAAACGCACAGCCGAACTGGTCGCCAACTACGGCTTTGCCTTCAAGGCAATCAGTGCGCCCAACAGTCCGACAGCCATGCAGTTGGCCCGAAAGTCCACCACCGGCATCACTGCCAAGCATGCAGTACCCCTGTTTGCGCTGTACACCGTTTTGAACGAACAGCAGCCTGCGGCGAACCGGAAAAAAGTGGATGCCGGCCAGGTGCTTGAAGCCAATTTCTCATCTGAGCCCGACCGGGCCTGGATCACCTATCAGGAACGCAGCAGCAAACTCAAAGACGTTCGGCAAATTCCAGAGGCCAAGAAAGTCATGGGTATGGGCCTTGCCTATTTCCAGAATGCCGAGGAGGCTTGGCCCCAGGCAATTCGTTTCTATGGTGAAACGCAGGGCTGGGACGAAGCCAAGCGCTTGGCCCAAAATTGCGGCAAGAACTTTCGGCGTGTTTCCGTGCGTTGCACTCAGGCCGCCACCAGCCCCGACGAGGCTGCCACCGCTGAACGCAAGAGCAAAGAAAAAGCTGATCAGATAACAAAAAAATGGTTCAAAACGCCTTGATGGGTCGGTGGGGCAGCGCCGCCATCCAACACTGGCGACGAGTCAGTCTTGACTGGCGTCTTTGCCAGAAGAGGGGGCGCCTGGTTTGCTGCTGGTTTGAAACGACTCATCCATGCATCGCTCAAAGGCCAGTTTTTTTTCCTTTCGAAAATTCCTCTTTTCACCGGCGGCAATGACCGCTGATCGTTCACAGCGCACAGTGACACTCTCGGCAGATGAGGCAGGACGGACGAGGTAGAGCGAAATACCGCCAACTATAAAGACAGTAAAAAGTACCATCGTAAACGCGTCAGGTCGCGAATTGCCCTGAGAGCGTCCAGGTTCCTCCAGGCTTGCGTCGGATGCTGTGGTGGTGCTGTCGTTTTTCAAAAAGAACTCCTAAAGGTTAGGGTGTTAACTGTTGTCGCCGCCAGCGTTCTGCGCTGGCTTGGTCAACACCTATCCTTTAGTCGGAGACTTCATAAAAACGGTTCATTTCGTGTCAGTTTTTGTGTCGCCCTTCCCCTTTCATCACTGCAAATTAGGTCCATCTTGAATTGGGTGGTCGTTACAGTATGATTTCCACAATGCAAGACCTTTCAAACGTTGAAGTCATAGCGCTTCTGAACCAAAGCGCCAGTGGCAACGACAAAGCTGCAACACAGCTTTATCAGCACTATTTCCCCACTTTGTATGCTTATGTCAGACACCAACTTGCCGACTCACAAGCCGCAGAAGACGTCACCCAAGAAGTCTTTGTGGCGGTTTTTCATAGACCGCAATCGTTCGCGGGCAAAGCGAAGTTTTTGACTTGGCTGTGTGGCATGGCCAAAAACAAGTGCGCGGACTGGTGGCGCAAAAACCGTAGCCAATTGGAGCTTGATTCGGTGATTGAAATCGATCAAGTCGAATCGATCGACCCCAACTGGGACCTTGTGGTAAATCTGGAGGCCAAACAAGACAGCGATGCCATGCGCACCTGTGTTGACAAACTGTCCCCCGAGCACAGGGAAGCCATCTTTTGGGTCTATTTTCAGGAGCAGGGGCTCGATGCCGTGGCACAACATCTTGATTGCCCGGTTGGCACTGTGAAGTCCAGATTGTTCAACGCCAGAAAAAAGCTGCACGATTGCATGTCGCGCTGGCTGTCAGGAGGGCGATATGCCTGAGACCAATGCTGAGCGCCAACGGTTTGCCCAACTACTACCGTTTTACGTCAATCAAACGCTAGCCACTCCTGAAAGTGAATGGATAGAGGCTTACCTGAGCAGTCACCCGGAAGCGCAACACCAGCTCAAGTTTGAACAGCTTTTGCATGAGACCACGCAGCAAACCGTATCCAGCGTGCCGCAAGCCGAACGAATCGCCAAGCTGCTGGAGGCGTTACATCAGTCCCGGCCTAAACCAGCCTGGTACACGCGCTGGCTGGGCATCGACCTCGGAAAACCGGGGTCAGCCAAGGGCTACCGGGTTTCGCTTGGCGCCCCGGCGTTTGCCGCAATGCTGCTGGTGATTTTTGGACAGACGCTTTGGCTGGGCATCACGTCAACCGACACTGGGTCTGAGCGCGCGGCTTATCGCAGTGCGGGCGTCCCTTGTCAGCCGGCTGCGATGCTACGTGTTACTTTCAAGCCGAATGCAAAAAATGCCGACATGATGCTGCTGTTGCGCTCGGTTGCAGCCACTGTTGCCGCCGGCCCCAGCGAAACGGGTGATCTCTGGCTGTTGCTGCCCCAAGGCGCATCTGCAGAAAAAGTATTGGCTGAACTGCGCAGCAACCCTCTCATTGAAGACGCCATGCAGATCGATCCACCGAAGCAAACGCCTGACTGCAAGTGAATATGCCAACACCTCTCAAAATACGCCCAGGTGCATTCAAGACTTTGGGCACCTGGGTGCTTGGACTGACCCTGTGTCTGACCGCGCTCAGCGGATTCGCTGCCGCGCTACCGGCCAATGCAGCGCCAGCCAAATATGCGCTGATCATTGGCAACAGCAATTACCAGTTCGGCAAGAGCAGTCTGAAGAATCCGGTCAATGATGCCAAGCTAATGGCACAAAGCCTGCAGAAGTTGGGCTTTGTCACCAAGCAGTTCACCGATCTTGACAGGGCCGGCATGGCGGCTGCCGTGCAGGCGTTCGCAGACCAGTTGCCCAAGGGGGCGACCTCTGTGGTGTTTTATTCTGGACATGGCATGCAAATTGGCGGTGCCAGCTACCTGTTGCCGGTGGATATGGCGGTGACCAGCGAACCGTCGGTGGCGCTTCGGGCCTACCCCTTGAAGAAGTTGCTGGAGCGGGTTTCTGCGTCCAAATCGTCTGTGAACATCGTCATTCTGGATGCCTGCCGCGACAACCCGTTTCAGCCGGTGCCGGCCGTACGCTACCGCAACTTTCGCAACCTGGGGCTGGGGCCGGTAGTGGCACCGCGCGGCACTTTTGTGGCTTACTCCACCTCGCCGGGTCAGTTGGCAGCAGATGGTGCAGGCGCCAACAGTGTTTACACCAGCACCCTGGCCAGCGCCCTGTTAGAGCCACAGGTGCCGCTGCAAACCATCTTCAGAAAAGTGGGCGACCAGGTTCGCAAGAAAACGCTGGACGACCAGATTCCGTGGTTTGAGTCCTCCATCAGCGAAGACTATTATTTTTTGCCGCCTGAAGGCGTCAAAATGCTCGCTGGACAACCGTTGAATGCGGTTGGTGCATCCACCGAAACGGCAAGCGCGACCCGCCAAGATGGCACACCTGCTCGCAGCAGCAAAAACACCCAGACCGAGGATGCCTGGTATCGGACCATGAGCGAGTACGAATGGTCACGCCTGGACTACGACATTGCGCAGCGGGTCAAGTTCATGACGCAAGATGAAGTCCCGCTGATGGAACACCGCGCCAAAGGCGGCAGCGTGGTGGCGCAAACCACACTGGGGCTGTTCTGGCTGGCCGGGTCTGACAGAGCCGTCAACACCAGCACGGGCCAGGTCATGCGCTACCAAGCCAACAATACCAAGGCCGTGCGGTGGCTGCGCCAGGCTGCTGACGCTGGCTTTCCGATTGCGCAGACAGAGTTGGGTGAAATGCTGCACCGTGGCAAAGGTATTGACCGTGACAGTGGTCTGGCGCGGCAACTGCTCGC
Organism: Comamonadaceae bacterium CG_4_9_14_3_um_filter_60_33; assembly: GCA_002789915.1. GTDB lineage: Bacteria > Pseudomonadota > Gammaproteobacteria > Burkholderiales > Burkholderiaceae_C > Rhodoferax. The sequence continues at coordinate 8,432 of PFUD01000136.1, forward strand.
GTCCGCCGCTCAAGCCAAGTACACGCGCGCCAAGCTGGACCTGTTGCACATCGATATCGAGCAAGGTAAGGCTGGAGGTACCGACATCAAAGCGCTTATGGAGTCCGTCTCCCGCGCCATGATGCCTCCTGAAGATGCGCGTTAAGTTGCCCGATAAATTTGAAACACTGACATAAATTTATGTTTGATATTGTTATGCCATTTGTCAGGGAGCATATGGTTTATCTGGTCGAGGCGCTTGACTCAATTGACATGCAGTATTGTCAAAATGTGATTTTGATCCCCGCCTTCAGTGCGGATTTTGTAGATACAGCCATTATTCAGGAAATAACAAATAAATATGTAAAATTAAAAATCATCTATGAAGATGGAGATAAATCACCCGGTTTAGCTCGTAACATGGGCATGGCTGTTGCAACGGCACCCTGGATCATGTTTTTTGATGCAGATGATATTGATAACGGCCGATTGAGAGTTTATTCTGATTTTATTAAAAAAAATAGCGCGCTCTCCCTGATAAGTTCAGGCTGGCAGATGTTTGGTAGTGATTCACGTACCATCATTCCGACCACAGTATCAGTTGATGACTCACTTTTGGTAAATTTGCTTTGGTTTGATCAACTATTTGGAACATTAGCGATCAAAAGAGATTTTTTACAAGTCAATCATCTTTCATTTGATCAGACTATGGCACGGAGTGAGGATTGGATATTTATTTTGGATGCACTTGTTGCGGCCAATAAAAGTAATAATGCAATCAAGATCATTGAAAAGCCATTGTATAAATATCGCAGACATAAAAATTCAACTACAGCCGAAACAATCATCGAAGATGAAACGAGTCAGGGTGTTCAATTGCGTATTGATTACATTGAGAAAATATTTGGAAAGCTGACAGATGGAAATAAAAAAACTCTGATCGTCGGCATGATTGCACATGCCCCCTGTCATTGGCCAATTAAGCGAAAATTTAAAAAATATGATGTTTCAAAAGATGACTGGCTTGATATTTTTTGTGATCATCAAACCATCATGAAAAAAGATCAAGCCAAATTGCTGTTGGCAAATCTTACAAAATGAAAGCCACCAGGTTCCTTCGCAATATGGATGGCTGCAAAAAGGTGTGAACCGAATTCACATTGGCTACGACCAACTGGCATACGTTCATTTTGAACGCCACAGGAGTCATCGCAGCATGTTAAATTCAGTCCCCACGCCCAGCAGGTTAGGTCACTCTCAAGACAACACCAGCGCAGGCCCGGCCTGGCGCCCCGGCGAGCTTATGCTGCCGTGGATCGATCATGCAGCCGTTGAACGGGAGTTGCTGTTCATCGATGCGGCGTCAGCAACTCAAGACGGCGAAAAAGCCGTTAAGGCGCTGCTGAAAAAAGTGCTCGCTGGGCTTGCTCGCAAGCGCTATGTTTTGCCACCGTCGCTCAATGCAGTTCAAGCATTGGCGCAGAAGTTTCCCAACTTTGCCCCGGTGATCGAGTTTGTCCTGGGGGAATTGGCACTCAAGCTTTCGCCCAGCGCCAAACCACGCCGACTCACGCCGATGCTGTTGCTGGGCGACCCCGGCATTGGTAAAACCCTGTTCGCCAAATCGCTGGCATCCCATCTGGGTGTGGCCATCAAGTTGGTGAGCATGAGCACGGCCACCAGTGGTTTTGCCTTGTCCGGGCTCGACCGTGGCTGGGGTACCGCGCACCAGGGTGAGGTGTTCAATGTCATGCTCAAGCAGCACGCCATCAACCCACTATTTGTGCTCGATGAGGTGGACAAGTCCAATTCAGGCGAAAAGTCTGATCCGCTGGGGCCGCTGTACCAGTTGCTGGAAGAAGAAACCGCCAAGGAGTTTGTTGATGAGTTTGTCGGTGTACCGATCAACGCCAGCCTGATTACCTGGATCATCACGGCGAACGACGAAAGCCGCATTCCGGCGGCACTGCTGTCGCGCATGCGCGTGTGTCACATCCAGCCGCCCAACGCGCGGCAAATGCTGGCGGTGGTGGAAAACCAGTACCGCCAGTTGCGCGACAGGTTTCCGGCCTTGGTGGAAACGCTGGCACCTGAGGTAATGGACGTCATCAGCCGGATGAGTCCGCGCCAGGCCGGGCTGAACTTGCAAGAAGCTGCGGGCAAGGCCGCACTGCGTGCGCGCATCGACCGCTCGAGCATCCTCAGGTTGCAAGCTGAAGACGTGGGTGAAGCCCCTGCTGTCAGGCGAGCCATCGGGTTTACCTGAGAAAAAAAAAGTTTTGATTCAATCAAAATTAAAAGTTACTCGGTAAGATATGCCAAAAAATTAACAAACCAAACTTAGGGACGGAAATGAAACTTGTTCGCCGAGCTTTCCTCAGCCTCGCAGCACTTGCTCTTGTCAGTGGTTGTGTCGCTATGCCAGGGGCACAAACAACACCAGCGCCTGAAGATGTAAGACCTTGTGCCAGGAACTTTGTTGCTGAGGGCTCGGCCCTGAATCCTTCAGGTACACAGTACAAAAACACGGTGCTTGTTCCTGGTGTCTCCTTGAAAAAGGCCATGGATCGGGCCAGCAAACAAATCGCACTGGAAGGCATGACCATCACCACGCTTGACAGGGAAGGTGGACTCATCGTTGCCGCTAACAAGGTGGTTGGCGGTAAAGGCGATACGGTACCCTTGGTCATCACCTTTGAGCAGTTTAACGACGGCTTAAAGCTTGAAATGAAATTTAGGAATGGCTTTGGTCAGTTAACTTCTGAAGATACCGTTAGAGATGGCTTTTGCAACATATTATCAGCTATAGAAAGATAATTATTCTCCAATAGCTATTTTGTTACTGAAATTTTCATAGTAGATGACCATACTTCAGCCCCGTAAAATAGAGGAAAATATTCTATGAATGAAAAAATAGTTAAATTAAAGTTCCAAGTTTCATTTAATAATTTTACTGCAAGAGGAGATAAAACAAGTCGCTTATAGGCGCCAGTCAATAGTACCGAGCCTACTCGGATCAATTTCAGTATTTTTTTATCCAAGGATTTACCCATGACCGTTAGTGTTGAACAAATTGCTTCCTTTCTTGACCAGATCGAATTTAAATACGAGCGCCAAGATAATCTAATCCGTAGCGGTATGAAACTCGCAGGTGATCACTCTGTCAACATGATTTTCAATGCCCCCAAAGAAGGCAGGATTTTTGAGTTGACGGTTGGTCGAATCATTCCCATGGAATTGGTACAGGCCTCCGCGCACACAGCCGCATTTCATCTTTACTTGCTAAGTGCCGCTTGGGACACCTCCTTTGGTACGCCTGAAGTTGACAAGGGTGACGGCGAGGTGCGCGTTTTGGTTGAGGTTCCTTTGGCAGATGCTGTCATGACCTTAGACCAAGTGCGCTTTTGCATTCGCGGTGCTGTACAACTCTGTGAAAAAATTCGCGAGGAGGGCACTGAGGTGCTAAAAACCGGGCAGTTGCCCACTTCAGCAACAAACATAGATGCAGCTACCATGGCGCGCCTGCAGATTATTCAACTCATGGAAACAGCAAAGGGCCGAGCGACAGCAAGAGCCATGGCGACAAACACGGCGCTTCCACAAGCGGTTCGTGATGTTGCACAAAAGATGCTCCCCGTCATGGATGCGATGGATCAGGCCGAAGCAGCACCCACTTCCATCTAAACGGACGCACCTATGCTGCAGCTACTGAAATGCGCAAAAGGTTTATCCCTTCAACAACAAGACACCAAAGTTGATCTGCAGCACCTGTATTGGGCAACTGAACTGCTCACGTTTTTAGAGGCGGATTCGTTGACGCAGTTGATGAAAGACTTACGTCAACATCCAACCAGCGCGCCGGAACCTTGTCCAGCTACAAAGGCTGACGTCGAACAATTGTTATCTGCAGCTGCCGCCGCGCCTGCTTTGCCCTTGAGCGCAACTGTTGCCGAACTGGTTAAACGCTGGGGCGGAACGGTCAAGCCGCTCACATTGTCTATTGCGCCTGCTGCGACAACGCCAGCAACTTCTGCCCCCACATCAGTAGAGCCGGTAAACGATGACATTAGCCTGAGCGAGATCGCTGCTTTAAAGCAAAAACTTCAGGCGAGTGTTTTGGGTCAGGATCAAGCGATTGAAGCTCTGACCGATGCCTTGGCAAAGGGAACGTACCAGGCAAAGCAAGGCGGACCGTTGGGTGTTTTTCTGTTTGTCGGGCCGTCTGCCACTGGCAAGACTTACTTGGCTGAACAATTGGCGACGCTAATTGGCAACGAGTGGAAACACATAACCATTGGCATGGCTGGACTCACGCATGAAAGCCAAAGCGCCGATCTTGATGGTACTGATCCCAGCTACACCAATGCCCAATCTGGTCGCTTGACACGCCATATTCGCAAACATCCCCGCAGTGTCATTGTGTTTGAAGATCCCGACAAAGCGCACCCAGCAGTGTTGGCGCGCCTGCTGCCCATGCTCACCAGCGGCGTCATGCCGGACCGTTTTGGCTTCTATCCTGAAAACGATCCCAAACAACGGCCACTGACGCCACCAGAAGTAGATTTTCAGCAGTCCCTGGTGATCTTCATCACGCGCGCGGGTGAAGCCGCATACGACGATGCAGGTTTCCAGCAACTTTCCGTCAAGCACCCAGAGCAAGCCGCCGACATGGTACTTGCCGAGTTGCGCCAATTGCAGTCTCAGCTTAGCCATACCAGTGGCACGCCGCAGTTTGCTGCTGGCATGATGGACCGACTTGCTGCCGGAAAGGTGCTGCTGTTCAGACCGCTTGGGCTTGAACATCTCAGCACGCTGGCACAACGCGCGTTTGATGAAACCAGCGCATTGTTTCAATCGCGGCTGGGATGCCTGGTGGGCATGCCTGAAACTGATCGTGCGGCTGTCTTTGAGGCTTTGGTGCTCTCTCAAGGCCCAGAGCCAGATGTGCGCAAAGTGCAGCAAGCAGTCAGCACATGTCTGTTTGACCCAGTGACTGACCAGATGTTAACGCAAGCCCTTGGCGCGTCAGGACCATACCATCGCGTCGAATGGACATTGGCTGACGATGCCCGCGTCCAAATCGCGCAACTGATGCAAGAGCTTGGCGCGGTCAATCCCCTGCACACCGTCATGCGTCGCGGACTCAAGCTGAAATGGCATTTCCATCTGGCGCCACAAGGCGATACGTTGCAGGCCGTCATTGACGCCCTGACGCCCGAGCGAATCACCCAGGCCAGTGATGTGCGGGGTCAGGGAGCCGTACGGGTAGAAGTGCCTGCCGTGTCGTTTGCGCACATTGCGGGCCATCATCGGGTGAAAGAGCGGTTGAAAGAGGTGGTGCACCTCATGAAAAATCCGGCACGTATCAAAGCCCTGGACGTCAGCGTTCCTAAGGGCGTACTGCTATATGGCCCACCCGGCACGGGTAAAACCATGATCGCCAAGGCACTGGCGCATGAGGCTGGGCTGCCTTTCATGGCCACCACGGGGGCAGAGCTGCTGAACCTCACTTTTTTAAAAGCCCTGTTTCAGCGCGCCCGCAAATATGCGCCGTCATTGGTTTTCATTGACGAAATCGACGCCTTGGGGCGCCGTGATGCTGGTGGATACGATGTGCAGATCAACCAGCTACTCATTGAGCTCGATGGTTTCGATACCAGTCTTTCGGAACCTGTTTTCGTGGTAGCTGCCACTAACCTGAAAGAAAAGCTGGACCCAGCGCTGGTGAGGGCGGGTCGCATCGACATTCATGTGGAGGTGCCCCAACTTGACCGTGATGCAAGAACACACTTTATCGAGCGCTACCTTGCACTTCCAAATGATGGCAGCCTGCAGCGCGATGCGCTGTTGGCGCAAACGAGCGGCATGAGCGGTGCAGACCTGGAACAAGCGAGGCGTGAAGTTGTGTTGGAAATGGTGCGCCAAGACAAGACCCAGATTACCCAAACCATGCTGCTAGAGCAAGTGAACCTGCAAAAGCACGGCCTCAGATCAAATACCAAGCGCAATAGACAGCACCTAGAGATGACCGCTTACCACGAGGCTGGCCACGCTGTCATGTCCATGGTGCTGAACCCGGATGTGGTCATAGAGCAGGTCACCATCACTGCCCGTGGCGATGCTGGTGGCTTTGTGTCATTTGAGCAAAACAACGAAGTCAACCGCCGCATGACACGCAAGGAGTTCATGGACGACATCTGCGTGTCGCTGGCGGGCCGCTTGGCTGAACAAATGAAGTTTGGCGATGAAGGTATCAGCGCCGGCGCCAGCAGTGACCTGGCCCGCGCCGCAAGAATGGCCGAGGCAGCCATTACCCAATATGGCTTGGATGAAAAAGTGGGGCTGGTGGCCACCGCGCATTTAAGCGAGAGCGGGAAAGCTGGGTTTCAGGCGCTTGTAGCGCAACGGGTGAGTTTTTGGCTGTCGGATGCGCAAGAGCGATGCAATAGTGAACTGAAAGCGCATTGGGAACGTATCAGTTTCGTGGCAAAGGAGTTGACGGACCATGAAACTATATCGGGTGACAAGCTTCGCGAAGTCTTGCTAGACAAGTAACTGAAGTCTAGGTCTGCGAAGGCCGATTGTCTGTTTTAAAAAATTAATTTTTGTAGAAAATGGCATGAGTGAAAAATCAATAAGCGACGAGCTGGCCGAAAAGAAAGACTGGATAACAGACGCGACTGAAACGCGCCCGCTCTGGGTGTTCGGGATCATATTCGGCGTGAGCCTTATTTTGGGTACGCTTCTGTTTGTTGTGATTTTGCAAACAGTCCCTTCTTGGGTGCCCGGATGGTGGAAGAGGATTGAACTGGACACTTCGGGCGCCGGTGGGTTTCTACAGGGTGCGTGGGGAACAGCAGGGTCACTTGCCGCATCTTTTGTGGCAATCGTTCTGGCGCAACAGGCATTAGCACTGACGAAAAGGCAAGATAAATATAAGACGATACAGGATAAGGAGTCGGCAGTACTACAGCAGGAACAACAACAGTTACAGCGCGAGCAAAACCGGATTCTTCAGCAAAATACTCCGGAATATCAAATTGCGTATCGGGCAGCAATGTCCAGTACGAAACTGGATTCTTTACAAATTCTCATTGGAAATTCTGAGAGAAAAAAGTTTAGGGGGCTTTCACCCACCCTTGCCGATGTGCTAAAGACGCATGAACCCAAAGGGGATGAGGTCGAGATAAAGACTGAGATCAAGAACGAATTGCTCAGTTCACGTTTTATCGGATTTACCGCAGACGTTGCAGAGAAAATGTTCGGGACAAATCGGCGCTTGGAAATTGAGACCCTGGCTTCTGAGTTGATCCTCAGCTCTAAGCCGACATTGGAAAAGTTGTTAATCAATCGTCTGAACGATACTGTTCACAGTATCGTGACTGCTTGTATGGAAGATATAAAGCGGGTTCTTAAAGAGTCGAGTAGCTTTGCCGCAGACCCAGTTATCTTTCGGTTTGCTGAATATGAGGCGCTTAAGTCCACTGAAAGGTCAGAGGGTGTGCGAGGTGGCGTTTCAAAGTCTGCTTTCTACTTTGTGAACGTACTCTCAGCGCAGATGAGAGGTGGTAGCTATACCTACGTTGAGGGAAGTTTTTTTGAAAAAATCATCCGCGACAAGATTCAAAAAGCAGATCCAGATGTTCAGATACAAACTGCCTTGCCTACCAATGCCGCCGAATTTAGGCAGGGGTTGTGCGTGGTGACGCCCTTTGACTTCCAGCGTGCATCGTTGCTTGTAAAGCTTGAATCTACAGAGGGGGATGATTCGGCTTCACAGCAACTCGTTCTGGAAACATCAGAATTGCGAGGAAAACCTGATTTGGAAATCTTCAGGGCTATTAATGACAAGAAAAACACAAATTCAATTGTTTTCCTGGATCAGATTGAAGGAGCACAAGACAGCGTCGAGAAAGGAAAGTGGCTCACTTTCACGGAACATTTAAAACTGTGGGAAGGGGCGAGGCGATTAGTTGAAGTATTCGATGCACAAGAAGGAAATTACGAATTTTTGGTTCGTAATTTCATTATGGATATTAAGCGTAAGTTGCCTGAGGCTTTATCTCCAAATGAAATTTCTACTTCAATGCTTGAATCACTATTACCGCGGTTCAATCAAGTGAAGATGGAATCTATCCAGACTAAGTTAGTTTCGATGTCAAATTACGAGTTAATTTTTAGACAGGTGGCAAAGGAATTTAATAAATCGTCGGGTAAGCTTGAAGAGTGTGTCCAGCAGTTTTTGATCAAACTCTTTGAGCAGCTAAAAATAATGGACGAATCCAGAATTTCTGAAAGTTTTGAAAGTTTTGAAAAATTATGTTCAGATTATAAGAATGTGACAGTAATTATTCGTGAGCTGGCGAGGCGACCATTTTTTGAGCGACCTTTTTATGGATGGATTATTCCCGGTAAGTGCTCTACTTCTGAGGATTGCAAACTTTTAACCGCTAAAGATATGCAGTTGGGATTTGTCGGTGTTTATTACTTGCTTGAAAAGGATGATGATTTTATTTTTCATCCGAACTCGATATACAAATGGTTGGTGTCAAACAATATTGAACTTGAAAGCGGTTCTGTTTTACGTGACTCTGTGGTGATGGCGCTCTAATCCTTACGTATCTAATTCCGAAAATGCTATCCTTTGCCTTAATACGAGGGTTTTGTGATTGCGCCTTGATATACATGGATAAAGTGACACATGTTCTCCAAAAGATATTACTGACCCCTATTGTTTCTGAGTCCACTGGTGGATGCTTGAACTCTGCATAAAACTATGGAAAACGCAAAAAAGCCCGCAAGGCGCGGGCTTTTTTGTGAGTCAGGAAACCGAATTACTTCAGCTTGATTTCCTTGTAATCCACGTGCTTGCGAGCCTTGGGATCAAATTTCTTGATCAGCAGCTTTTCAGGTGTGGTTTTTTTGTTTTTGTCAGTCGTGTAGAAGTGACCGGTGCCGGCTGTCGATTCCAGCTTGATTTTTTCGCGTCCGCCTTTGCTTGCCATGATGGTTCCTTAATGAATTACGCTTGACCGCGGGCGCGCAGGTCGGCGAGCACGGCGTCAATGCCATTTTTGTCGATCAAACGCAGACCGGCGTTGGAGATGCGCAGGCGCACCCAGCGGTTTTCAGACTCCACCCAGAAACGGCGGTATTGCAGGTTCGGCAGGAACCGGCGTTTGGTTCTGTTGTTGGCGTGGGAAACCTTGTTCCCGACCATTGGGCCTTTGCCCGTGACTTCACATACGCGTGCCATGTGGACACTCCGATACTTTTAAACGGCCCTGACTGATGCCAGATGCCTCACCTCGCCAAGAATAGGGTGGCGGTAACCCGAATGCTGCCAGAACCCTCACGGGATAAGCAGCAAAGCCCGGCATTATAGCCCGGCTTCGACCTTTTTCGGCTCTGGCGCTCTGGCCGGCTTATGCTTGTTCGAGGAAGCGTTGCGCGTCCAGCGCTGCCATGCAGCCCGTACCGGCGCTGGTGATGGCTTGGCGATAGACGTGGTCCTGCACGTCGCCGGCAGCAAAAATACCGGGCACGCTGGTCTGGGTGGCAAAGCCCTGTTGGCCACCGTGGGTCACGACGTAGCCGCCAACCATTTCCAGCTGGCCCTGAAAAATCTCGGTGTTGGGCGCATGACCGATGGCAATGAAGCAGCCCTTGAGCGTGAGGTCTTCGGTGGCCCCCGTGTCGACATGCTTGATGCGCACACCGGTCACGCCGCTGGCGTCGCCCAGCACTTCGTCCAGCGTGCTGAAGGTCTTGAGTTCAATCTTGCCTGCGGCGACCTTTTCCATCAGTTTGTCCACCATGATGGGCTCGGCGCGGAATTTGTCGCGACGGTGAATCAGATAGACCTTGGTGGCAATGTTCGACAAATACAGCGCCTCCTCAACGGCCGTGTTGCCGCCTCCGACCACGCAGACGACCTCGTCACGGTAAAAAAAGCCGTCGCAGGTGGCGCAGCCTGACACGCCCCGGCCCATGAATGCTTCTTCGGACGGCAGCCCGAGGTATTTGGCCGAGGCGCCGGTGGCCAGAATCAGTGCGTCGCAGGTATAAGTGCCGCTGTCGCCGGTCAGGGTAAACGGGCGTTTTGAAAAATCGACCTTGTTGATGTGGTCGAACACGATCTCGGTCTTGAAGCGCTCGGCGTGAGCCAGAAAGCGCTGCATCAGGTCAGGGCCCTGCACACCATCGACGTCGGCGGGCCAGTTGTCCACTTCGGTGGTGGTCATGAGTTGGCCGCCCTGGGCGATGCCGGTGATCAGCAGTGGCTTGAGGTTGGCGCGCGCGGCATAAATTGCGGCGGTGTAGCCGGCCGGGCCGGAGCCCAGAATCAAAACCTGGGCGTGTCGGGTATCTGTCATGTCAAAACCTTGGTCTGTTGGGGCTTGTGCCGTGTATATTAGCCTGGAGTTTAAAGAAAACGGAAATGACTTATTCACTTAACACTTTTAATTCTGCCCCTTCCGAGGCGGGAATGGCGCGCTCCGGTCTTGCCCGCTTTGCCATTGAAATTGGCTTGTTACTGGGCTTTGTGGTGCTGGCGCTGTGGATCATGGCGCTGCTGACCTACTCCCCGCAAGACCCCGCCTGGTCCACGTCGGGCACGGTGGCGGAGCCGCTTAATCTGGTTGGCCAACTGGGCGCCTGGGTGGCTGATGTCAGCTATTACCTGTTCGGTTTTTCGGTGTGGTGGTGCGTCGCAGCAGGCGTGCGGGTTTGGTTGAGTGCGCTGGCGCGCTGGTTGCGTGGCCACGCCATGAAGGCATCGGAAGGCGCCTTGGCGATCTCTTCCGCTGAGGCCAGTTTGCGCTGGCATGTGGCTTTCTGGAGCGGATTGGCGTTGCTGCTGGGCGGCAGTGTGATGCTGGAATGGTCGCGTTTTTACAGCCTTGAAGCGCAATTGCCTGGCCATGTTGGAGGTGTCCTGGGCTTCTGGCTGGGCCCGTTGGGCGTGCATTGGCTGGGCTTTGTCGGGTCTGCCTTGATCGCCATCGTGGCGGGCGTGCTGGGTTCGGCGCTGGTATTCAGGTTTTCCTGGGGTCAGTTGGCCGAGCGCCTGGGTGGCTGGCTGTATTCAAAGCTTGAAAACCGGCGTGAGCAGCGTGAACTCGAGCAGGATTTGTCGTTGGGTCAGGAGGCTGCGCGGGCGCGTGAAAAAGTGCTGGTGGAGGAGCGCCATGAGCGCCTGGAGCACCCCGCCAAGACGGTCGTTATCGAAGCCCCGGTGGCAGATGTTCCCAAAAGCACGCGCGTGGCCAAAGAGCGCCAGAAACCGCTGTTTCAGGAAATGCCTGACACCAAATTGCCCCAGGTTAACCTGCTCGATGACGCCTTGCTGCGCCAGGAAACCGTGGCGCCCGAGACGCTGGAGATGACCAGCCGCCTGATCGAGAAAAAGCTCAAGGATTTTGGCGTGGCGGTCACCGTGGTGCTGGCGCAACCCGGCCCGGTCATCACCCGCTACGAGATCGAGCCCGCCACTGGCGTCAAGGGCTCGCAGATCGTCGGCTTGGCCAAGGATTTGGCGCGATCTTTGAGCCTGGTGTCGATCCGGGTCGTGGAGACCATTCCTGGCAAGAATTACATGGCGCTGGAGTTACCCAACGCCAAGCGGCAAACCATCAAACTGTCTGAAATTCTGGGCTCCAGCGTTTACCACGAGGCCAAATCGATGCTGTCCATGGGCCTGGGCAAAGACATCGTCGGTAACCCGGTGGTGGCTGACCTGGCCAAAATGCCGCACGTGCTGGTGGCTGGTACCACCGGTTCGGGCAAGTCGGTGGGCATCAACGCCATGATCCTGAGCCTTTTGTACAAGGCCGAGGCGCATGATGTGCGCCTGTTGATGATCGACCCCAAAATGCTTGAAATGTCGGTGTACGAGGGCATTCCACATCTGCTGTGCCCGGTGGTGACTGACATGCGCCAGGCCGCCAACGGCCTGACCTGGTGCGTGGCCGAGATGGAGAAGCGCTATAAATTAATGAGCAAAATGGGCGTGCGTAACCTGGCCGGCTTCAACACCAAAATCATGGAAGCCAAGGCGCGCGGTGAATCCATTGGCAACCCGTTCAGCCTAACGCCGGAAGAGCCCGAGCCGCTGGACCGCCTGCCGCACATTGTGGTGGTGATCGACGAGCTGGCCGACCTGATGATGGTGGTGGGCAAAAAAATCGAAGAACTCATTGCCCGGCTGGCGCAAAAGGCGCGCGCGGCGGGCATCCACCTGATTCTGGCCACGCAGCGCCCCAGTGTGGATGTGATCACCGGCCTGATCAAGGCCAATATTCCGACGCGCATCGCCTTCCAGGTGTCAAGCAAGATCGACAGCCGCACCATTCTGGACCAAATGGGCGCCGAGGCGCTGCTGGGCATGGGCGACATGCTCTACATGCCCAGCGGTACCGGGCTGCCGATTCGCGTGCACGGCGCCTTTGTCAGCGACGAAGAAGTGCACCGCGTGGTGACTTACCTGAAGAGCCAGGGTGAGCCCAATTACATTGAGGGTATTCTGGAAGGTGGTACGGTCGAAGGTGATGATGACATCCTGGGCGAGGGCGGCAGTGGCGGTGGCGAGAAAGACCCGCTCTACGACCAGGCCGTTGAAGTGGTGCTGAAAAACCGCAAGGCCAGCATTTCGCTGGTGCAACGCCACCTGAAAATCGGCTACAACCGCGCCGCGCGGCTGGTCGAAGACATGGAAAACGCCGGTTTGGTAAGCTCCATGAGCAACAGTGGCCAGCGTGAAATTCTGGTACCGGCCCGCAACGAATAAGCCGCACACCGTGTGGGGCGGACTGGCACCCGCCATGGTCGACTTCAGTCGATCCCACAGCAAACTCAAACGCTGTGGCCAGACGTTTACCCAACCAACTCACAAAAGGTCAGCCTTGAAACGATTTTTCCTCTCAATGTTTTTGATCGGTACGTCCCTCAGCAGCGTCAACGCGGGCGGCCTGAGCAGCCTGGAGACTTTTGTCAAGACGGTGAAAACCGGCCAGGCCGACTTCACCCAGGTGGTTACCTCGCCCACCCGCGACGGCCAGGCGCCACGGGTCAAAACCTCCAGCGGCCAGTTTGAATTTGCCCGGCCCAACCGGTTCCGCTTCGACTATGCCAAACCCTTCGTGCAAACCATCGTCGCCGATGGGCAAACGCTGTGGTTGCATGATGTGGACCTGAATCAGGTCACGGCGCGCAAGCAGGCTGCGGTGCTTGGCTCGACGCCTGCCGCCCTGATCGCGTCCGCAGCAAATGTGCAGGCTTTGCAGGCTGATTTTGTGCTGGCGGATGCGCCCGACCAGGACGGTTTGCAGTGGGTGCTGGCCACACCCAAGGCCAAAGACGGCCAGTTGCAGTCGGTGCGGGTTGGTTTCAGAACCACTGTCGGGCCGGATGATTCGGCGACCACGCTGGAGGTACTGGAGATACTCGACAGCTTTGGGCAGCGCTCGGTGCTGACTTTTGCTGACTTCAAGGTCAACCCGCCCATGATGGCGAGCACTTTCCAGTTCAGCACACCAAAGGGCGCGGACCTGATCCGGCAGTGAGCGCGCAGGTGGCTGATCTCTTCGCCAACAAGCCCAAACCCCCTCTGGCTGAAGCGCTTCGGCCCAAGGTGCTTGATGAAGTGATCGGGCAGTCGCATTTGCTCGGGAGTGGCAAACCGCTCAGGCTTGCTTTTGAGTCTGGCACGGCGCATTCCATGATTTTGTGGGGGCCGCCCGGGGTGGGCAAAACCACGCTGGCCAGATTGACTGCCCAGGCTTTTTCCTGCGAATTTGTGGCGCTGTCGGCGGTTTTCTCGGGGGTTAAGGACATTCGCGCGGCGATGGAGCAAGCCGAGCAAAACCTGGCGCAGGGCAAGCGCACGATCTTGTTTGTGGATGAGATTCACCGCTTCAACAAGTCGCAGCAAGATGCCCTGTTGCCGTATGCCGAATCGGGCCTGGTGACCCTGATTGGTGCAACCACCGAGAACCCATCGTTCGAGGTGAATTCGGCCCTGTTGTCGCGCGCGCAGGTCTATGTTTTGAAATCGCTGACCGACGCTGAATTAAAGCAACTGCTGGTGCGCGCCACCCAAGGCGTGCTGGAGCATCTGAGTTTTGAAGACGCAGCGGTTAACACCTTGATTGGCTATGCCGATGGCGATGCCAGAAGGTTGTTGAATTTGCTTGAACAGTGCAGTACCGCAGCCGGTGCGGCGGGATGCACACACATTGACGCGGTTTTCATCCAGAATGCGTTGGCCTTGAATGCGCGGCGCTTTGACAAGGGGGGCGACAACTTTTACGACCAAATTTCAGCTTTGCACAAATCAGTGCGGGGGTCCAACCCGGATGCTGCCCTTTATTGGTTGTGTCGCATGCTCGACGGTGGCGCTGACCCAAAGTACCTGGCGCGTCGCATTGTGCGCATGGCATGGGAAGACATTGGCCTGGCCGACCCACGCGCGATGCAACTCGCCAACGATGCCGCGCTGACTTTTGAGCGCCTGGGCAGCCCCGAGGGCGAGTTGGCCCTGGGTCAGGCGGTGATTTATCTGGCGATTGCGGCCAAAAGTAATGCGGGTTACACCGCTTTTAACAAGGCCCGTGCATTTGTCAAACAAGACAAAAGCCGAGAAGTTCCGGTTCACCTGCGCAATGCCCCCACCAAGCTGATGAAAGAGCTCGGTCACGGGCACGACTACCGCTATGCCCATGACGAACCCCATGCCTACGCAGCCGGGGAAAACTATCTTCCCGAAGACATGCCCAAACCGGGTTGGTACCAACCGGTGCCCAGGGGCCTGGAAGCCAAAATTGCCGAAAAAATGGCTTTTTTGCAGGGGCTTGACGCGCAAGTCAACACCAAAAAAACAGTCTAAAGAAAAAAGTTTTCTACTTATTTGGCGATGGTGGTGTTCAAGGGTCACGAATCAGCTTCAGACCTGCCTGGCAGCTGCGCAAGCTAATGGCATGGGATTTGCGTGGATAGGACCATGTTCAGGGTAAACCCGTGCAATTCATGCCCCTTAATGGGGCAAGTGCGTGTCTACAATCGCGCCACTCAAACACGTTGTTGGCAGGTTTATTGCTGGCACGCCGGAACGGCTCACAAGGCTGCATAACGGTCGAGCAAAATTGTTGACGCAACCACCGGCCAAGAATCGGAGAAAGAATAACTATGGAAACATTGATCCAGCAGATCATCAATGGTCTGGTGTTGGGCAGCATGTATGCCTTGGTGGCTTTGGGCTACACCATGGTGTACGGCATCATTGGCCTGATCAACTTCGCCCACGGCGAGGTGCTGATGGTCGGCGCCCTGACCAGTTGGACCATCATCGGCTTGATGCAGGAGGCCATGCCCGGCGCACCGGGTTGGCTCATTTTGTTGATCGCACTGATCATTGCCTGCATCGTGGCGGCAACGCTCAATTTCACGATCGAAAAGGTGGCCTACCGGCCGCTGCGCAACAGTCCGCGACTGGCGCCGCTGATCACCGCCATTGGTATGTCGATCCTGCTGCAAACGCTGGCCATGATCATCTGGAAGCCCAACTACAAACCGTATCCGAACCTGATCGGCGGCACGCCCTACGAAATTGGCGGCGCCGTGATCTCGGTCACGCAGGTGTTCATTCTGGGTGTCACCGCGCTGTCACTGGCCATCCTGATGTACCTGGTCAACTACACCAAGCTGGGGCGCGCCATGCGCGCCACCGCTGAAAACCCGCGCGTGGCGGCGCTGATGGGCGTCAAGCCTGATGTGGTGATTTCGGCCACCTTTGTGATTGGTGCCGTGCTGGCTGCCATCGCCGGTGTCATGTGGGCCGCCAACTACGGCACGGTGCAGCACACCATGGGTTTTTTGCCCGGCCTGAAAGCGTTTACCGCTGCTGTGTTTGGCGGCATCGGCAACCTGGCTGGCGCCGTGGTGGGCGGCATTTTGCTGGGCCTGATCGAGTCGCTGGGGGCGGGCTACATCGGTAAGCTTACCGGCGGTGTGCTTGGCAGCCACTACTCTGACATTTTTGCGTTTGTGGTGCTGATCATCGTGCTCACGCTGCGGCCCTCGGGCTTGTTGGGTGAGCGTGTGGCAGACAGAGCCTAAGGAGACCGAACATGACACAGCAAAAAAAGATCATCGTTTTCCTGCTGGCGGCCGCGGGCCTGCTGGTGCTGCCGCTGGTGTTGCAGGGCTTCGGCAACGCTTGGGTGCGCATTGCCGACATGGCGCTCCTGTATGTGCTGCTGGCGCTGGGCCTGAACATTGTGGTGGGCTACGCAGGTTTGCTCGACCTGGGCTACGTGGCGTTTTTTGCCATTGGTGCCTACATGTATGCACTGCTGGCTTCGCCGCACCTGATTGAAACCTTTCCGGCCATCGCCGCCATGTTCCCTGACGGTTTGCATCTGCCGATCTGGCTGGTGATTCCGGCGGCGGCCGGTCTGGCGGGGCTGCTCGGGGTGTTGCTGGGCGCGCCCACCTTGCGGTTGCGCGGCGACTACCTGGCCATCGTGACGCTGGGTTTCGGCGAAATCATCCGTGTGTTTATGAATAACCTGGACCATCCGGTCAACATCACCAATGGCCCCAAGGGCCTCGGTCAAATTGACTCGCTGAGCTTTTTTGGTTTGAGTCTGGGTAAAAAAGTGGAAGTCCTCGGGTTTCAGGTGGCTTCTGTTTCGCTCTACTACTACCTGTTTCTGGCGTTGGTGGTGATCAGTGTGATCATCTCGCACCGCCTGCAACTCTCGCGCGTGGGGCGCGCCTGGATGGCGATTCGCGAAGACGAAATTGCCGCCAAGGCGATGGGCATCAACACCCGCAACCTGAAACTGCTGGCGTTTGGCATGGGCGCCACCTTTGGCGGTGTCTCGGGCGCCATGTTTGCCTCGTTCCAGGGCTTCATTTCACCTGAATCCTTTGCGCTAATGGAGTCCATCATGATCGTCTCGATGGTGGTGCTGGGCGGCATTGGCCATTTGCCAGGTGTCATTTTGGGGGCGGTGGCGCTGTCAGCACTGCCCGAAGTCTTGCGCTATGTGGCCGGGCCGCTGCAAAACATGACAGGGGGCCGGCTCGATGCTTCCATCCTGCGCCAGCTGCTGATTGCGCTGGCCATGATCTCGGTCATGTTGCTGCGTCCGCGCGGTTTGTGGCCGTCACCCGAGCATGGCAAATCACTGGCCAACACCAAGGCCTGAGCTCTGGCGCTGCATGCCGGTTTGCCAACCGCAAGCAACCCAGCTGAACTACAAGGAATCACATGACAGACACTGTACTCAACGTGGCCGGCGTTTCCAAACGCTTCGGCGGCCTGCAGGCCTTGAGCGACGTGGGCATTCAGATTTTGCGCGGCCAGGTCTACGGCCTAATCGGCCCCAATGGCGCTGGCAAAACCACGTTTTTCAACGTGCTCACCGGCCTGTACACCCCCGACACCGGCACTTTTGAGTTGGCCGGCAAGCCCTACCAGCCTACCGCTGTGCACGAAGTTGCCAAAGCCGGCATCGCCCGCACGTTCCAGAACATTCGCTTGTTTGCCGAAATGACGGCGCTTGAAAACGTGATGGTCGGACGTCACGTGCGCACCCACTCTGGCCTGCTTGGTGCGGTGTTTCGCACGCCCGGTTTCAAGGCCGAGGAGGCCGCCATTGCCGAGCGCGCGCAAGAGTTACTGGCGTACGTGGGCATTGGTATTTTGCGCGGCCAGGTCTACGGCCTAATCGGCCCCAATGGCGCTGGCAAAACCACGTTTTTCAACGTGCTCACCGGCCTGTACACCCCCGACACCGGCACTTTTGAGTTGGCCGGCAAGCCCTACCAGCCTACCGCTGTGCACGAAGTTGCCAAAGCCGGCATCGCCCGCACGTTCCAGAACATTCGCTTGTTTGCCGAAATGACGGCGCTTGAAAACGTGATGGTCGGACGTCACGTGCGCACCCACTCTGGCCTGCTTGGTGCGGTGTTTCGCACGCCCGGTTTCAAGGCCGAGGAGGCCGCCATTGCCGAGCGCGCGCAAGAGTTACTGGCGTACGTGGGCATTGGTAACCTAGCCGACTACAAGGCCCGTACCCTGAGTTATGGCGACCAGCGACGCCTGGAAATTGCCCGCGCCCTGGCCACCGACCCGCAATTGATTGCGCTCGACGAACCGGCGGCGGGCATGAACAGCACCGAAAAAGTGTTGCTGCGCGAGCTGATCGACAAAATCCGCAACGACAACCGCACCATTTTGCTGATTGAACACGACGTGAAACTGGTCATGGGCCTGTGCGACCGCGTCACCGTGCTCGATTACGGCAAGCAGATTGCCGAGGGGACGCCCGCCGATGTGCAACGCAACGAAAAAGTGATTGAAGCCTACCTAGGCACCGGAGGACACTGACATGGCCGAAGTTTTATTGAAAGTCACGGGCCTCAAAGTGGCTTACGGCGGCATCCAGGCCGTCAAAGGGGTCGATTTTGAGGTGTGCTCGGGCGAATTGGTGTCCTTGATCGGCTCCAACGGGGCAGGAAAAACCACCACCATGAAAGCCATCACCGGCTCGCTGCCGATCAGCGACGGTGACATTGAATACCTGGGCAAGAGCATTCGCGGTCAGGGGCCGTGGGATCTGGTCAAGCAGGGCCTGGCCATGGTGCCCGAGGGTCGCGGTGTCTTTACCCGCATGACGATTATCGAAAACCTGCAGATGGGCGCTTACATCCGCAACGACACGGCCGACATTTTGCAGGACATTGACAAGGTTTTCACCATTTTCCCGCGCCTGAAAGAACGCAAGGACCAGTTGGCCGGCACCATGAGCGGCGGCGAGCAGCAAATGCTGGCCATGGGCCGTGCGCTGATGAGCCGGCCCAAGGTGCTGCTGCTCGACGAGCCGTCGATGGGGCTGGCGCCGATCATGGTGGACAAGATTTTTGAAGTGGTGCGCGACGTCTATGCGCAGGGCGTCACCATTTTGCTGGTGGAGCAAAACGCCAGCCGCGCGCTGGCCATTGCCGATCGCGGTTATGTCATGGATTCGGGCCTGATCACCATGACGGGTGATGCCAAAACCATGCTGCATGACCCCAAGGTGCGCGCGGCGTACCTGGGCGAGTGATGCTGGCGGATTGACCTGCGGCAGGTGCTGGCGGGGCGTGCTGGTGGTCAGGCTGGAGAAACCATGCTGACCGAAGGTTTTTTAATATTCATTGACATTCCTCAAGCTTAAGGCAGTGTGGGCACTGCAAAGTAGCGTCTATGTTTACTGTAAATGCCCTCGATCCCAGTGCCCAACCTGAAAATTTGGCACGCGGGCAATGCCTGCTGCACCGTGGTGCGGCGCGCGACTCGGTAAGCTACATTGAGAGCGGTCGCGTTGCGCTAGGTGTCTTGGAGCAGGGCGTGATGGAGCACCAGATTGGCGTGCTCGAGGGGCCCTGCTGGCTCGATGCCAGCTCGGCAGTGCTCAATTTGCCGCATCTGGTGGATGCCATCGCCGATACACCGGTGGCCTTGCGTCGGGTCAGCATGGAAGACTTTCGCACAGGCATCGCCGATTTGCCCGTAACGGCCCAAGCCGTGCTGATTGACGTGGCCATGGCGCACCGCCAACAAACCGAATTTGCCGTGAGTCGGCTGGCCAAGGATGCCGAGGCGCGTTGTGCCGAGTGGCTGCTCAGCCATGCCCAGTCTGGCGCCCAGGGCCAGATGGCGGTGGAACTGCATCAGCGCAAGCGCAGCATTGCCGTGCAACTGGGCATTGCCCCCGAGACCTTCTCGCGCGTGCTGCGCCACCTGCGCGAACAAAGCCTGATCAGCGGCACCGGTCGCGTGCTCAATCTGGTCAACCCCAACGCACTGCGCTCGCTGGCCGAAATCTGATACTTTGCGGGTCAGACCACTCGCGCAGCGACGTGCTCTGACCCCAACTAACTTAAGACGTGCACTGACCCCAACTGATTAAGTTTGCAGCGCCCACAACACCCGCTCCGCCGTGGCAGGTGCATTCAGCTGCACGGCTTGCCCATCGCCGCGCGCCTGGGCCACGGCGTCACGCAGCGCCTCGAACACGCTGATGGCCAGCATAAACGGCGGCTCGCCCACGGCCTTGGAGCCAAATACGTTGTCCTCGGTGTTGGGCTCGGGCCACAAGTCGATTTTGAAGTGCCCAGGCACATCACCAGCCGTGGGGATTTTGTACGTGCTGGGCGCATGTGTGGTCAGCATGCCCTGGTCGTTCCACACCAGTTCTTCTGTGGTGAGCCAGCCCATGCCTTGCACAAAGCCGCCTTCAATTTGCCCGATGTCGATGGCCGGATTGATGGAGCGGCCGACGTCGTGCAGGATGTCCACCCGCAGCACACGGCTTTCGCCGGTGAGCGTGTCGATGGCCACCTCGGTGCACGCTGCGCCGTAGGCAAAGTAAAAGAACGGCCGCCCGCTCAGGGTGGTTTTGTCGTAATGGATTTTGGGCGTACGGTAAAAGCCGTCGCTCCAGAGCTGGATGCGGTTGGCATAGGCCAGCGCCACCGCTTCCTTGAAGCTGCGCATGGCGCTGGGCGTGATCACTTGACCTGCGGCAAATTGCACCGCACCGGCGCCAACGCCGTCAAGGCCGCCCACAAACGCCGCCAGGTTGTCGCGCACATGGCGCGCCGCAAACTGGGCGGCACGGCCATTGAGGTCGGTGCCGGCCGATGCGGCGGTGGCCGAGGCGTTGGGGATTTTGCTGGTGTCGCTGGCGCTGACCCGCACGCTGGCAAGCGGCACGCCCAGTTCGTCGGCCACCAGCTGCGCCACTTTGGTGTGCAGGCCTTGCCCCATTTCGGTGCCGCCGTGGTTCACCAAGACGCTGCCGTCAAGGTAAACATGCACCAGCGCGCCGGCCTGGTTGAATAGCGTGGCGGTGAAGCTGATGCCAAATTTGACCGGCGTCAGGGCAATGCCGCGCTTGATGACTGCATTGCCTTGGTTCCAGCTGGTTATCGCTGCACGGCGCTGCATGTACTGGGCTGTCTGAGCCAGTTGGGAGATCAAGGGCTGCAGAATGTTGCCTTCGACCTGCATGCCATAGTGCGTGGTGTTGCGATTTGCTTCATCGCTGTACAGGTTACGTTGCCGCACGGCCAGCGGGTCCAGCCCCAGATGGCGCGCAATGTCGCCGAAAATGGCCTCGGTGACGATCATGCCCTGCGGCCCGCCAAAGCCGCGAAACGCGGTGTGGCTTTGGGTATTGAGCTTGCAGCGGTACGAAGTGATCTCGACGTCCTGCAAAAAGTAGGCGTTATCAGCGTGGAAAATGGCCCGATCTGCCACGGGACCTGATAAATCAGCGCTGAAGCCGCAGTGCGCCAGCATCTGTAGCTGCAAGCCGCACAGTCTGCCTGTATCGTCAAAACCCACGCGGTAGTCGTAACTGAACGGATGGCGTTTTCCGGTGACCATGAAATCATCGTCGCGGTCGAGCCGCAGCTTCACCGGGCGCTTGGTTTTGTGCGCTGCCAACGCCGCCCAAACCGCCAAATGACCCGCCTGCGTTTCCTTGCCGCCAAAGCCGCCGCCCATGCGCCGGCATTGCACTGTGATCGCGTGGTTGTCCAGCCCAAGCGCGTGCGCCACCCAGTGCTGCACCTCGCCGGGGTGCTGCGTGCTGCTGTGAATCAGCCACTGGTTTTGCTCTTGCGGCAGCGCATAAGCCACCTGGCCTTCCAAGTAAAAGTGCTCCTGGCCGCCGACTTCAAGCGTGCCTTGCAGGGTGTGCGGGGCGCTGGCCAAGGCCTGTGCCGCATCGCCACGGCGTACCGTCACCGGCAGCAATACAAAGCTTTGCGCCTTGAATGCCGTACGCACGTCGAGCATGGCGGGCAGTGGCTCAATCTGCGGCACCACCAGCCGTGCGGCACGGCGCGCCAGCATCACGCTGTCGGCAACCACCAGACCGATGACCTGGCCGAGATGCTGCACTGTGTCTTGCGCCAATACAGGTTCATCGCCAGCAAAAGCGGCCAGCATCTTGCTGCCTGGCACGTCGGCAGCCAGCAGCACGGCATGCACACCGGGCAGGGCCAGCGCGGCCTGCGTGTCCACAGCCAGCAGCTTGCCGTGGGCCACTTTGGACAGCACTGGCGCGGCGTACAGCGTACCGCGCACTTCGGGAATATCGTCGATGTAGGTCGCGGCACCGGCAATCTGTGCTGCTGCGCTCTCGTGCGGATGCGGCTGGCCGCTGGCCATCGGAGATGCTGCGCGCAGGGGCAGGGCGGTGTTCATGCGTTTTCCCCTGCCAACGTCAGGGCAGCCAGGCTGACCGCTTCCGTCCCCAGGTGCTGCAACCAACAACGCTGTAGCAGATTGCCCAACACCTCGGTGCGGTAAGCGGCGCTGGCTCGCATGTCCGAGATCGGTTGAAACTCGCTGCGCAGACAAGCTTTTGCCTGGTTGACGGTGTCTTGTGTCCACGCCTGACCCATCAGCACGGCCTCGGTTTGCGCGGCGCGCACCGGCATGGCCGACACGCCACCGACGCCAATAGAGGCCTGCGTCACGCGGCCGTCCTGCACCCGCACGTTAATCGCCAAACACACGGCAGAAATGTCGTCCTCAAAGCGTTTGGAGACCTTGTATACCTGTAGCCATTCATCGGGCTGCGGAAGTGGCACGCGGACAAAGGCCAGCACTTCGTCGGGCGCCATGGTGTTTTTGCGGTAGCCGGTGTAAAAGCCCTCCAGCGGCAATGTACGCTGGCCACGCACGCTCATCAGCCCCACGCTGGCGCGCAGCGCGATCAACAGCGGCATGCTGTCGCCAATCGGCGAGCCGTTGGCAATATTGCCACCCAGTGTGCCGGCGTTGCGCACCGGCAGGCCGGCAAAGCGGCTGAAAAAGGCATGCAGTTGCGGTCGATCCGCTTCCAGCGCCGCAAAAGCGTCGTTCAGGCTGACGGCGGCCCCGATGACGGTGTGGTCGTCCTGCACGTCGATGGTCTTGAGTTCTGCCACGCGCGTCACGTCGAGCACCTGGGCAAAATCCATGTGCAGCTTATTGATCCACAAGCCGACGTCGGTGCAGCCGGCCACCAACTGGGCCTGCGGCTTTGCGGCCCGTGCCGCCAACAGCGCATCAAGTTGGGTTGGTGCGTTGTACGTCACCTCGCCGGGCTGGTCTCGTTGTTCAGGTGCGATGAAAGCCAATTGCTGGCGCAAGAGCGCCTCATCCAGTTGCACCCGGGGCAGGGTGCCCATCTGCTCGGCGGCATCCAGAATGGGCCGGTAACCGGTGCAGCGGCACAGGTTGCCCGACAGCGCTTCTTGTGCCTGGCTGCGGCTGACGGGCTGGTCTTTGCATACCTTGTTTTGGTACAGGCCAAACAGACTCATGGCAAAGCCGGGCGTACAAAAGCCGCACTGGCTGGCATGGCACTGGTGCAGTGCTTGTTGCACCGGGTGCGGCGTGCCATCCGGGGCGGCCAGATCGGCGGCAGTCCAGAGTGCCATGCCATGAATAGCGTGCGCCATTTTGAGGCAGCTGTTGACGGCTTGGTAGCTGATCTGATCCCCCTGCAATTGCCCCAGTACCACGGTGCAGGCGCCGCAGTCGCCTTCGTTGCAGCCTTCTTTGGTGGCGCTGTGGCCAAGGTCTTCGCGCAGCAGTTGCAGCAGGGTGCGGGCGGCCGCGATGTGGTGCAGCGTAACGACTTCGCCGCGCCAGACAAATTGCAGGATGGGAGGGTTCATGTAGGCACTCGCAGGCTAGCACCGCGACTCAGAAATACAGGAACATGAAAACGCGTCTTTTCCCGCCCGACGTCGTTGTTCGTCGTTGCCATAGCTACGGCTATGTCGCCTCCTCGCGCCTAGCCAGTCAGGAAAATCCATCGTTTTCATCTTGTTCCTCCATTTCTGAGTTGCGTTACCAGGGTGGATGGTGATCCGTGGCACCACGGTCATAAGCATAGAGCAAGTGCCATGCCCGGTCTTCCAGAAGTCAATCCGCTGTGGCATTGATCTTGCAAGTTTTTTCTGACTTCATCTCGACCCGCCACGGCAGGAACCCGGATTACAAGGCATTTTGCTGGTAAAAACGACCTCTGATTCAATCGACACATCTCTTCATGACCACGCCCCGTCTTCAGCTCACCGGCATCACCAAACGTTACCCCAGTGTGGTGGCCAACAGCGACGTGAACTTGACGGTGATGCCCGGCGAAACTCACGCGGTGCTCGGCGAAAACGGCGCAGGCAAGTCAACCCTGATGAAAATCATCTTCGGTGCGGTCAAGCCCGATGCCGGCGAGGTCAGAATCAACGGCCAGCTCATGCAAATCCGCAACCCCAAGGACGCGCGGGCCAACGGCATCAGCATGGTGTTCCAACATTTCAATTTGTTCGATACCCTGACCGTAGCGGAAAACGTCTGGCTCGGGCTGGCGCGTGATTCCCTCGATCAGGTGCGGGCCAGCATTGTGGCCAAAGCCACCGAGTACGGCCTTGACATCGATCCCGAGCGCCCGGTGCACACCTTGAGCGTGGGCGAGATGCAGCGGGTTGAAATCATCCGCGCCTTGCTGACGCGGCCGGAGTTGCTCATTCTGGACGAGCCCACGTCGGTGCTGACGCCGCAGGCCGTTGAAAAGCTCTTCGTGGTGCTGAAAAAGCTAGCCAGCGAGGGCTGCAGCATTTTGTACATCAGCCACAAATTGCATGAAATCCGCGAGCTGTGCAACGCCTGCACAGTGCTGCGCGCCGGCAAGGTCACCGGCGTTTGCAACCCGTCGCAGGAATCCAATGCCTCCCTGTCGCGCCTGATGATTGGTGCCGAGCCGCTGCAGTTGCAGCATCGGGCGCAGCACGCTGGCACCGTGGTGCTTGACGTGAACGGCCTCACATTGGCACGCGAGGACCAGTTTGGCATGGACTTGGTAGACATTGGCTTGCAGGTGCGCGCGGGCGAAGTGGTGGGCATTGCCGGTGTCTCGGGCAATGGCCAGAAGGAACTGATGTTTGCCTTGTCGGGCGAAGACTGCCGCGCCCCGGTGGGCAGCATCTGCATGGGATCAACCGATGTGTCGGCCCTGCATCCCGGCGAGCGGCGCCAACTGGGCCTGCATTTTGTGCCTGAAGAGCGACTCGGCCGCGGTGCCGTGCCTAATCTGAGCTTGGCGGACAACCTGCTATTGACGCGCACTGACTCCATTTCTTTGCCGAAATTTGCCGGCGGCTGGATCAAGGTGCGCGCGCTGGAGCAACACGCCGCGCACATCATCAGCGACTTCAACGTCAAGGCCGGCGGCCCGCGCGCGCTGGCGCGTTCGCTCTCGGGTGGCAACCTGCAAAAGTTCATTGTCGGGCGCGAAATTGATGCCCGGCCAAGATTGTTCATCGTGTCGCAACCAACTTGGGGTGTCGATGTGGGAGCGGCGGCACAAATCCGGGGTGCCATTCTGGCGCTGCGTGATGCCGGTTGCGCGGTGCTGGTGGTCAGTGAAGAACTCGACGAGTTATTCGAGATCAGCGACCGGCTCCATGTGATGGCCAAGGGCCGTTTGTCACCCTCGCTGCCGGCGGCCGAGGCCACGGTCGAAAAAATTGGCGAATGGATGAGCGGCCTGTGGGACGTCAAGGTACAGCAGCACCTGGCCGAACTCGAAGCGTCTGGCGCCAACGCTGCGGCCTGCCAGCCAGGAGTGCTGCATGCTCAAGCTTGAAGCGCGCGCCGAGCCCTCCGGGGCATGGACCTATGCCTCGCCGTTGCTGGCGCTGCTAATTACCGTGCTGATCGGTGCGCTGATGTTCGCGGCGCTGGGCAAGGACCCGCTCAAGGGCCTGGAGATGTTTTTCTGGCTGCCCATCCACAACGCCTACGCGCTGGGCGAACTGCTGGTCAAGGCCACACCGCTGTTGATCATTGCGCTCGGGCTGGCCGTGTGTTTCAGGTCGAACGTGTGGAACATTGGCGCCGAGGGCCAGTACATCATCGGTGCCATTTTTGCCGGCGGTATTGCGCTGCTGGCCAACGCCGACAGCAGCCGCTGGATCGTGCTGCCCATTCTGCTTGCCGGGGTGCTCGGCGGCATGCTGTGGGCCAGCATCACGGCGCTGCTGCGCGACCGCTTTCATGCCAACGAGATTCTGGTGAGCCTGATGCTGGTTTATGTGGCGGTGCAGGTGCTGAGTTATCTGGTCAGCGGCCCCTGGAAGGACCCAATGGGTTTTAATTTTCCGCAAAGCAAGACGTTCGAGGCGGCCACGCGCATCCCGCGCCTGTTTGACGGTTCGCGCGTGAGCATTGGCGTGCTGCTGGCGCTGCTCAGTGTGGTCGGGCTCTGGGTGTTTTTGTTTCGCACCCGCGCCGGGCTGGCCTTGCAGGTGGGCGGGCTGGCGCCTGCGGCAGCGCGCTACGCTGGTTTTTCATCGCGCAAGGCGCTGTGGACGGCGCTGCTGATGTCGGGTGGCGCGGCCGGTCTGGCTGGCGCGCTGGAAGTTGCAGGCCCAATCGGCCAGCTCACGCCCTATGTGCCGGCGGGTTACGGTTTTGCCGCCATCATCGTGGCTTTTGTCGGCCGCTTGCACCCGGTCGGCATGGTGCTTTCAGCCATTTTGATGAGCATGTTTTACATCGGCGGTGAGCTGGCGCAATCGCGCCTCGGGCTCACCAAGTCGCTCACCGGGGTGTTTCAGGGCTTGCTGCTGTTTAGCCTGCTGGCCTGCGACACGCTGGTCAACTACCGTCTGAAGTGGCAAACAAGGGGAGGTCGCTGATGGAATCCTATGCCTTGTTGTTAGCCGCCACGCTCAACGCGGGCACGGTGCTGGCCATTGCCTCGCTGGGCCTGCTGATCAATGAAAAAGTGGGCATCGTCAACCTGGGCGCCGAGGGCATGATGCTGTGCGCCGCCATTGCCGGTTTTGCAACTGTGGTTTCCACCGGCTCTGACGTGATGGGTTTCGCGGCCGGCATGGCTGTAGGCGCCTTGCTTGCCGCGCTCTTTGGCGTGCTGGTGATCTGGCTCAACACCAACCAGTACGCCACCGGGTTGGCGCTCACGCTGTTTGGCACCGGTTTTTCGGCTTTTGTCGGCACCGGCTTTGTGCAGGCCAAAGTTCCCGACCGCACCAGCTTCGCCATTCCCTATCTGTCGGACATCCCCTGGCTTGGCCCGGCGCTGTTTCGGCACCATCCGCTGGTGTACCTCACAGCGCTGCTGGCACTGGCGATGATCTGGTTCCTGTACCGCACCCGCAGCGGCCTGGTGTTGCGCAGCGTGGGTGAAAGCCCGGAGTCGGCGCATGCGCTGGGTTACCCGGTGCGCCTGATCCGGCTGCTGGCGGTGGTGGCGGGTGGCGCGCTGTGCGGTCTGGCCGGCGCTTACCTTTCTATGGTTTACACGCCGCTATGGGTTGAAGGCATGGTGGCCGGCAAAGGCTGGATTGCGCTGGCCTTGACGACCTTCGCCACTTGGCGCCCGGCCCGCGTGCTGTTGGGCGCTTACCTGTTTGGTGGCGTCACCATGCTGCAGTTTCACTTGCAGGGCATTGGCGTCAATGTGCCGCCGCAATTCCTGAGCATGTTGCCCTATGTGGCCACTATTCTTGTGCTGGCGCTGATCTCGCGCAACCCGCAGTGGATCCGCATCAACATGCCCACCAGCCTGGGCAAACCGTTCTATCCAGGAGCCTGACGGCTCCGGTTCATAATTCCATTTTTCTCGCTGTTCAACCCGTCCCTTGATAAGGAAATTTCATGACTGATCTTCAAAAACGCTCGCTGCTCAAAGCGGCTGCCCTCACAGCCGTGGCCGCTGCCGCGCTGGTGGGCTGTGGCAAGAAGGAAGAACCCGCGCCGGCACCGGCTCCCGCGCCAGTGGCTGCTGCGCCAGAGGCAAAACCCGAGCCGCTGAAAATTGCCTTTGCCTATGTCGGCCCGGTCGGCGACGGCGGTTGGAGCTTTGCCCACGACAACGGCCGCAAGGCCATCGAGGCCGAGTTTGGCGACAAGGTGGTCACGTCGTTTGTGGAAAGCGTGCCCGAATCTGCCGATGCCGAGCGCGTGATCCGCGACATGGCAGGCCAGGGTAACCAGCTGATTTTTGGCACCACTTTCGGCTACATGGAACCCATGCTCAAGGTGGCTGCTGATAACGCTGGCGTCAAGTTCGAGCATGCCACCGGTTACAAGCAGGCTGGCAACATGCGCACTTATGACAGCCGCACCTATGAAGGCGCGTACATGGCCGGCGTGATTGCCGGTGCCATGACCAAAACCAACACGCTGGGCGTGGTGGGTTCGATCCCGATCCCCGAGGTGGTGCGCAACATCAACGCCTTCACGCTCGGCGCGCAAAGCAGTAATCCCAAGATCAAGACCAAGGTGGTCTGGGTGAATGGCTGGTTCGACCCGCCCAAAGAAACCGAAGCTGCCACCAGCCTGATCAACGGCGGCGCCGACGTGCTGTTTCAAAACACCGATTCCCCCGCTGTGCTCAAGACCGCCGAAGCCAAGGGCATGCGCGCTTTCGGCTGGGACTCCGACATGACCGCCTATGGCCCGAAAGCGCATTTGGCCTCGGCCATCATCAACTGGGGCCCTTACTACATCAAGGCCACCAAAGAAGCGTTGGACGGCAACTGGCAAGGCGGCGGCCACAGCTGGTGGGGTGTGAAGGAAGGCGCGATCGACATCGTCTCGATCGCCGAAGACGTGCCTGCCGAGACCAAGGCCAAAGTCGAAGAGGTCAAAAAAGGCCTGGCAGATGGCAGCTTCGTCATCTGGAAAGGCCCCATCGCAGACAACACCGGCAAGGTGCAGGTCGCCGAGGGCAGCGTGGCTGACGACCCCTTCCTGGGCGGCCTGAACTTCTACGTCAAGGGCGTGGAAGGCAAGGTGCCGGGCACCAAGTAAACTGAGCCCTGAACCATGCTGCAAGCCGCCCTCGGGCGGCTTTTTGTTAAGCGAAAAGATCACCATGCCACAAGTCAAACCTGTTTCTTCAGAACGCCTGCCCGCGCTGCTCCGGCGCATGCCCAAGGCCGAGTTGCACATGCACGTCGAGGGCTCGCTGGAGCCCGAGCTGATGTTTGCCCTGGCCGCACGCAACGGGATGACTGTGCCTTTTCCAGATGTTGAATCGCTGCGCCGGGCCTATGTGTTCAACAACCTGCAGGAGTTTCTGGACGTGTACCACGCGGGCACGCTGGTGTTGCGCGTCGAGCAGGACTTTCACGACATGGCTTGGGCCTACCTGCAACGTGCTGCAGCGGACAACGTGCTGCATGCCGAGATTTTTTTTGACACGCAAACGCATACCGGCCACGGCTTGAGTGCCGAGGTTGTGATCAACGGCTTGCACCGGGCCTGCATTGACGCCCAATCCAAACTGGGCATCAGCGCTGCATTGATTCTGTGTTTTTTACGGCATCTGTCTGAGGCACAGGCGTTCGAGGCACTGGAGCAGGCTCTGCCCTTGCGCGACAAGTTGGTTGGCGTGGGCCTGGCCTCCAGCGAGCAGGGGCATCCGCCGGAAAAGTTTGCACGCGTGTTTGCCAGGGCACGTGCGCTGGGTTTTCGGCTGGTGGCGCACGCAGGTGAAGAAGGCCCGCCCGCCTACATCTGGAGCGCTTTGGACGTGCTGAAAGTGGAGCGCATCGACCACGGAGTGCAAGCCATGCGTGACCGCAACCTGGTTGAGCGGCTGATCAAAAGTCGGGTGCCGCTGACGGTGTGCCCGCTGTCCAACCTGAAGCTGCGGGTGTTTCCCACGCTGGCGCGGCACAACCTGGGTGCCATGCTGGAGGTGGGCTTGGCGGCCACCGTCAATTCAGACGATCCGGCTTATTTTGGTGGCTACATCAATGAGAATTTCACGCAGACTTTTGCTGCGCTGGGGCTAAGCGCCCAGCATGCCTACCAACTGGCGCACAACAGCTTTGCCGCCAGTTTCATTGACGTGTCAGCCCGGCGGGCGTTGCAAGATCGCCTGGCTGAGGTGTTCGAGACTTTTGAGTAAACCTTCAGGCTGACTGCGCCGGCACCCAGCGTGTTAGGCGCGGCAGCATCACGCGATAGGGCGCCAGCAGCACGGCGGCCATCAGCCATTTGATGCCCAGGTCGCCGGTGGCCAGCATCAGCCAGTTCATGTCTGAGCCGTAGAACGCCAAAAAGAAGAAGATGCCGGTGTCGACCACCGAGGCGACGATGGAGCCGATCAGCGGTGCTTTCCACCACGACATGGCGCGCAGTTTGTTGAAGGCGGCAATGTCGAGCATCTGACCCACAAGGAACGCCACGCCCGAGGCGACGGCAATGCGCCAGGGCGCTAGCGCCAGCGACACCAGTACGGCGATGGCAAAGCCGGTAAAGGCCACGCGGCGCGCGGCACTGACGCCCACGGCGCGGTTGGTCAGGTCGGTCACCAAAAACGCCACGGGAAAGGTAAAGGCACCCCAGGTCAACCAATCGTTGATGGGGAACTGCACCAAATAATTGGCCGATGTGATGACCACCAGCATGGCCAGAATAGGCTGCCAAAGCTTCAACAGAGGGATTTGCAAGGAATTATTCATGCGCAGATTATCGCAGCAGGCACGTATCTGAAACTTGGGTAAGCTCTACAGCCTATGCACGCCTTTCGCGCCGCCATCCTCCGCTTTGCCACTGATCGCGAACCCCGCCATGCCGCCATTTACGAGCAGGATGGCTTGCTGGTGGTCGGTGCCAATGCGCAGGGCCGCCAAGTTGTGCTGGCAGTCGGGCCTTTCCGCGAGCTGCGCAAACGTTTTCCGGAAGCTGCCGTCACGCATTGGCCAGGTCGCCTCATCGCCCCAGGTTTTGTCGATCTGCACAGCCACTACCCGCAAACCAACGTGATTGGCTCGCCAGCTGAGGGCCTGCTTCCATGGCTGGAAAACCATACCTTCCCGGAAGAAAGCCGCTTTGCCTCACCTGACTACTGCACCGAGGCGGCGCAGTTTTTTATCGCGGAACTACTGCGCAACGGCGTCACCACCGCGCTCACCTTTGCCACCTCGCACCCGGCCTCAGTCAACGCCTTGTTTACCGAGGCGCAAAAACAGCGCATGCGCCTGATCACCGGCCTGTGTCTGATGGACCGCAATGCCCCCGCAGACCTGCTGAATCAGCGCGCACCCCACTGCCGCGTCAATGCGACCGAGCAAAGCCTGCGCGACACGGTAACCCTGATTGACCAGTGGCACAACATCGACCGGCTGGGCTACGCCATCACGCCGCGTTTTGCGCCAAGCTGTAGCGAGGCTCAGTTGAGCGGCTCTGGCGAGTTGGCCATGACTTACCCAGATGTCTGGATCCAGTCGCATGTGGCAGAGAACAAGGCCGAAATTGCCTGGGCGCGCCAACTCTTTCCCGAATCGCGCAGTTACCTGGCCATCTACGACGACTTTGACCTGCTGCGCCAGCGCGCCATTTACGCCCACTGCATCCATTTCGACGACGATGACCGCGCCCTGATGCGCGATACCGGCGCCGCTGCTGCGGTCTGCCCGACCAGCAACCTGTTTCTGGGCAGCGGGTTTTTTGACACCGCCGGGGCCGACTGGGTCGGTTTTCAGTATGGCCTGGCCAGCGATGTGGGTGGTGGCACCAGCTTCAGCCCATTTCACACCATGCTGGCGGCCTACTATGTCGCGCGCGAAGGGCAGACCAAGACTGGGCTGTCCCTGTCGCCACAACATTTGTGGTGGCAGCACACCGTAGGCGCTGCGCAGGCGCTTGGGCTCGCTGGCGTGGTGGGTAATCTGCAGCCGGGCTGCGAGGCCGACTTCGTCGTGCTGAACCCGCAGGCCACGCCGCTGCTCGCGCGCAAAACGGCGCTGGCGGCTAACGTGGATGAACTGCTGTTTTCGATGATCGTGCTGGGCGATGACCGACTGATTGAGCGCACCCATATCGCAGATTCAAAACCAGCCCCGTAGCCCGGAGGCCAATCCGGGGTGGCTGCCGTTACGTGTTGCATCCCCGGATTGCGCTGCGCTTCATCCGGGTTACAGGGTTTAGGACCCCTGCAAGATCGACACTTGATTTTTCGCAACAAGCCGCGCTGTAGGGGGCAGCCAAAGCGCTTTTTCGTGCTGTCACGGTGTCCCCGGTGCAAGGTTTGACGTATGCTCAAACTCCGTTCCAAAGCACACCATGGACATTCTTGCCGCCACCCCGCAACTGGTTTTTATGGCCCGTGGCCTGACCAAGGTCTACGGCGAAGGCGACGCTGCGGTGCACGCGCTGCGCGGCGTTGACCTGGACATTGTGCGCGGCGAATTCGTGGTGTTGCTGGGTGCTTCGGGCAGCGGCAAATCGACCCTGCTCAACATTCTGGGTGGCCTGGATTCAGCCACCAGCGGGTCGGCGAGTTGGACGCACGGTGGCGATACACACGAGCTCATCGGCGCTGATGACGCCGAACTCACCCGTTACCGGCGCGAGCATGTGGGCTTTGTGTTTCAGTTCTACAACCTGATTCCGAGCCTGACGGCGCGTGAAAACGTGGCGCTGGTCACCGACCTGGCCGAGGACCCGATGAAACCCGAGGACGCGCTGGCGCTGGTGGGCCTGGGCGAGCGCCAAAACCATTTTGTCTCGCAGCTCTCGGGTGGCGAGCAGCAGCGCGTGGCCATCGCGCGCGCCATTGCCAAGCAGCCCGAAGTGTTGCTGTGCGACGAGCCCACCGGTGCGCTCGACTGCGCCACCGGGGTCATGGTGTTGCAGGCCATCGAGCAGGTGAACCGCACGCTCGGCACCACCACCATCGTTATCACCCACAACGCGCCCATTGCCGACATGGCCGACCGCGTGCTGCGCCTGGCTGATGGCCGCATTGTGGAAACCCGCGTCAACCCGCACAAGGTGGCGGCGTCCGGCCTGAGCTGGTGAGCTGTGGAACCCGTGATGAAAGCCCTCCACATCAAGCTCTGGCGCGATCTGACCCGGTTGCGCGCCCAGGTGCTCACCATTGCCGTGGTGGTGGCGATTGGCGTGGCCGGGTTCGTTGGCATGTTTTCGGTGCATGAATCGCTCAAGGGCTCGCGCGACGCGTTCTACCATGACAACCGCCTGGCCGACGTGTTTGCCAATGTCAGGCGCGCGCCGCTACAGCTGCGCGAACGGTTGGCCGCGCTCGACGGGGTGGCAGAGGTCAAGCTCGATGTGGTCTTTGACGCGCAGATCGACCTGCCCGGCGTGGCGCCGCCAGTGACCGGGCGCTTCATCGGGCTCGACCTTGCGCGCGTGCACGCCGCTCGCCAGGGGCTCAACGCGCTCACGCTCAAGCGCGGGCGCTGGCCCGAGCGCAACAACGTGCTGGAGGCGCTGGTCAGCGACCGCTTTGCCGTGGCCCGCAACCTGAACCCCGGCGACAGCGTGCACGCCATCCTTAACGGCAAGCGCGAGCGCGTGTTTTTGGTGGGCACAGTGGCCTCGCCCGAGTATGTGTTTGCCTCGCAAGGCGGCGCGCCCGACGACCAGCAGTTTGGCATCTGGTGGATCGACAGTGCGCGCATGGTGGAGGCCTTCGACATGCAGGGCGCATTCAATCAACTGTCGATTCGGCTTGACGCGGGCAGGGCAGAGGCGCCGGTGCTGGCCGCCGTGGACCGGTTGTTAGAACCTTATGGCGCCATCGGCGCGGTCGGGCGCGACAAGCAGCTCTCATCGAAGATCGTGGCCGACGAGTTGGCGCAGCTCAAGGTGATGGGCACGGTGCTGCCGTCGATCTTTCTGGCGGTAGCCATGTTCATTCTCAACGTGGTGCTAAGCCGTCAGGTGGCCACCCAGCGCAGCCAGATTGCCGCGCTCAAGGCGCTGGGCTACAGCGACGCTGCCATCGCCTGGCACTACATTCAGTTGGCGCTGGTCATCGCCGGGCTGGGCGTGCTGGCGGGGCTGGGCTTGAGCGTGCTGATCGGGCGCTTGATGCTGGGCCTGTACGACGAGGTGTTTCGCTTCAACACGCTGGTCTACGTGACCGATGGCTGGCTAATCTTGGTGTCGGCGCTGATCGCCGCTGCCGCAGCTGCCCTGGGCACCTGGACCGCTATCCGGGCGGTGGTCAGGCTGCGCCCGGCGCAGGCCATGCTGCCGCCGTCACCGCCCACCTTCAAGCCGACGCTGATCGAGCAACTCGGGCTGGGCCGCTTTGTCAGCACCGGCGCCATGATGGTGATCCGCAATTTCGAGCGCCGCCCGCTGCGCGCCGCCTTTACCGTGACCGGCATTGCGCTGGCCGTGGCGCTGCAGATTTCGGGCGCGTTCTGGCTCGACGCCATTGCGCACATTGTGGACGTGCAGTTTCGCCAGGTGCAGCAGGGCGACGTGCTGGTCAACTTTCAAAACCCGGTGCCACTCACGGTTGCGCGTGAGCTACGGCGTCTGCCCGGTGTGGTGGACGCAGAAACCTACCGGACCGAAATGGTGCGGGTGCGTTTTAACGGCCGAACGGTGGACACCGGCATGATGGGCATCGAGTCTGGCGCGCGGCTGATGCGGGTGGTCGACGAGCAGCGCGGCGCGGTGGCCATGCCAGCGCACGGTGTGGTGCTGTCTGCGATGCTGGCGCGCGAACTGGGCGCTCGCGTGGGTGACCGGGTGCAGCTGGAATTCCGCCTGTGGTCCCAGACCAAAACCGAGGTCGTGGTGGTCGACATCGTGCAGACCATGTTCGGCAAACTGCTTTACATGTCGCTCGACGCGATGAACCGCGTGGCGCGCGACGGCGAGGGCGTGGCCGATGCAGCCCTGCAGGTGGATCCCTTGGCCATGGACGAATTTTGGGCGGCGGTCAAAAGCGCGCCGCTGATCAATTCGGTGTTTGACAAGGCCGGGTCCATGGCTGCATTCAACAAAACCACTTCGCGCAACATGGGCGTGTTCAGCGGCATCCTGACGCTGTTTGCGGTTGCGATGGCGGTGGGCATCATTTACAACGCGGCGCGCATTGCTTTGTCTGAGCGCGCCTGGGAACTGGCCAGCCTGCGGGTGTTGGGCATGACGCGTGCCGAGGTGTCGGTGCTGCTGCTGGCCGAGCTTGGCGCCGAGTTGCTGCTGGCGCTGCCGCTCGGGGCGTTGGCGGGCTGGGGGCTGGCGTCGCTGATGATGCAGCTGATGTCGTCTGACAGCATTGATTTTCCCGTGATCATCGCGCCGTCCACCTATGCGTCGGCGGCGCTCATTGTGTTGACCGCAGGTGTTGCCAGCGCGCTGCTGGTGCGCCGCAAGATCGACCAGCTGGATTTGGTCGCTGTTTTAAAGGTACGCGAATGAACAACAAAACACCCTGGAAAAAAGCCAGTCGCTGGCTCATAGGCGCCCTGCTGCTGGCGGGGGCTGCCGCACTGGTTTATGCCGTTTACCGGCCGCGCCCGCTCGTGGTCGAAGTGGCCAGCGTGCGCATCGGCACCTTCGAGCAGGCCATTGAAGAAGATGGCCGTTTGCGCCCCAAGCAGCGCTATGTGATCACCGCGCCCACCCAGGCTGCTTTGCTGCGCCCCAAGCTCAAGGTGGGCGACGCGGTGCGCGCGGGCGATGTGGTGGCGCTGCTTGAGCCAGTGGTGCCGCCCATGATCGATGCGCGCACGCGCACCGTGCTACAGCAGCGTGTGGGCAGTTTTGACGCTGCGCGCCGTGCCGTAGCCGCGCAAGTGCAACAAGCGCAGACCGCGCTGGCGCAGACCACACTGGAGGCCGAGCGCGCGACCAGGCTGGCGCAGGACAACTTCATCTCTGCATCGGCGCGCGATCAGGCGGTACTGGCGCACCAAGCTGCACAGCAGGCGCTCACCGCTGCCCAGGCCGAGCGGGGTCGGGCCGACTTTGCGTTGGCCGAAGCGCGCGCTGCCTTGGCCCGCGCCGAACCGGCAAACCACGCTCAGGCAGCAACTGCGCAGGCCACCAACAGCCAGCAACCAAACAGCGGTCAGCCAAGCAGCGGCCAGGCCACCGGCGTCTGGGCGCTCAAGAGCCCGGTTGATGGCCAAGTGCTCAAGCTGCACCAGGACAGCGCGGTCACGGTCATGGCTGGCCAGCCGCTGCTTGACATTGGTGACACTTCGGTGGTCGAGGCGGTCATTGAAGTCTTGTCTGGCGAAGTGCATCAAATTCAGCCTGGCGCTGCGGTACAACTCTCCTTGGGTAGCAGCGCAGCGCCAATGGCCGGGCGCGTCACGCGCATCGAGCCGGTGGCGTTCACCAAGGTGTCGGCGCTGGGCATTGAAGAGCAGCGCGTGAACGTGATTGTTGATTTGGCGCAGAGCAACCCTGAGGCGCAACGCCTTGGCGACGGTTTTCGCGTCGATGCCCGCATCACGCTGTTCAGTCAGGCTGATGCCTTGCTGGTGCCCACTGCGGCGCTGGTGCGCGACGGCGCGCAGTGGCGGGTCTTTGTGGTGGAAGCGGGCCGCGCCCGCGTCAAGGCTGTGCAGTTGAACGACCGCAATGCCGATGCAGCCTGTCTCAAAGAAGGGCTGCGCAACGGCGAGACGGTTGTGCTTTACCCCGGCAGCATGATTACCGACGGCCAGTCGGTGCGCTTGCGCGACGGGCCAGTCCGGTCAAATTAGTCGGTCAGGGTGGCTTGCCGGGTTTGCGCCAGCAAAGCCGTGATGGCTGCCGCGTTGTCTTGCAAAAAAGCGCGCAGATGGACTTTGCCCTCGTCACCCGCGCCCTTGGGCGTGTAGAGCACGATCACCGCAGCGTCGTCGCCGCGCCCAAGCAAGCGGTAAAACGCACCGTAGGCCTTGGCCAGTATGTCGCTGGACGTGAGCTTGCCGTTGACCCAGTAGATTTGCCAGACCGTCAGACGCATGGTGTCTGACATGCCAGCCGCAGACTGGCGCAGCTCGGCTGTGCGCAGCTTGACGGGCGCACCGTTGATGCTGATGTCAGCGGTGCTGCTGGCCACATGCGCCCACAACGGGTCTTTGAATAAGACCAAAACATTTTGTGAACTGACAAGCTTTCGGCTGTAGTCCTGCTGGCGGTAATACCCCAGGTACAGGCCCACCTTGCTTTCGGCGGTGGCGTAGCTGGCGTTGAACTCGGCCGACGGGTTGTTGAAAGCGGGCTTGAAGACGGCAACAGGATCAGGTGCGAGCCACCAGGCTGGCGACAGCATGGTGGGCGCCGCCAGTTGCGGTGTCGCAGCGTTGTTGGCCGTATCCAGCGCCGCGCGGCCCAGCGGCGGCGCGGCTACCAGCAAGGCCACCAAAATAGCGGCCAGTTCAAAGCGGGGCCGCGCAGCGGGCTGCTGGTGCAGGTGTGATTTTTGCAGCGTGACGCTGTCGATGTCGGCAGCGCTGACGCTGGGCTCGGGCTCTGACCAGCGCGCGCCGATCAGAAACATGAGCAAAATCACCACGCCAAAAAACAACCAGCCGTAAATCAGGTGGTCCACCCCGGTGGCCAGCGTATTGCCTGAATAATGCCCCAGCATCACGATCATGTAGGCACGCAACCAGTTCGCGATCACCGGCACGATGATCGCGACCAGGATAAACAGCACGCGTCGCTGCGTGGACTGGTAGTTGAGGTAGGCAAACAGTGTGCCCACCGTGACCGAGGCAATCAGGTAGCGCACCCCGCTGCACGCCTCGACCACCGACCAGTTGCCCGACGGAATGACAAACTGCAAGCCTTCGCGGTATACCGGTATGCCGCTCCAGCGCAGCGCCATGATCGTGAAATCAGCCGTCCAGCTCATCAGTTGGGGCATGGCGAACGCGCCTATCGGCACGGCAAAAAACATGAATGCCAGCGGAAAAGCGATGGCCTGGGTCACCGCCAGGCCGAAGATGGCGGGCACCAGCAACACCAGCATGGCTACAAAGGCCAGTTGCGTCAGCGCATTCACAGCCACCAGATCGCCCAGCAGCCAGGCAAAAGCGACCAGCGCCAGGAGCACCACCGCCCAGGCGTTGGGCCGGGGCTGCAGCGGCGCCAGCGTCGCCCGCTTGCGCCAGACCAGCCACAGCACAATCGGCACCACCAGAAACCCGTGGGTAAAGGTGTCGGATTGCAGCCAGATGCGCACGATGGCGCTGGCAGTGTCGCGAAACCAGAACAGCGTCCAGCCCAGCAGCAGCAAAAAGACGATGCCCGGGCGCAGCCAGTGGCGCTCAGGGGCGAGTTGCACAGAAGGGGTCATGGCGTGGCCTTGAAATTCAGATAGCGGTCAATTTTTGACAAATGGGCAGTCCAACTATAGCTTTGCAACACCCGCTGGCGACCGGCGCTGCCCACGCTATCCGAGCGCTCGGGCGAGGCCAGCAGGGCGCCAATCTGCGCGACAAAGTCGGCCACGCTGTTGGCTGCCAGTAATTCGGTTTCGGGCTCGGCGCTGATCGCCGCCACACACGACTGCGCGGCCACCACCGGCCTGGCCATGGCCATGGCTTCAAGAATCTTGTTTTGAATGCCGCGCGCCACGCGCAAGGGTGCCACCACCACTGCGGCGTGCTGCAGATAGGGCCGCACGTCGGCCACCGTGCCCGTAACCACCACATCTGGCCCGGCCAGGTCCAGCACCGCCTGCGTTGGGCTGCGTCCGACAATGTAAAAGCACAATCCGGACCACTGCTGGCGCAGCGCCGGCAAGATGTCACTGACAAACCAGGTCACGGCATCCACATTAGGCCAATAGTCCATGGCGCCGGTGAACACCAGCGGTATTTGCACTGGCGCGTCGGTCGCCCCGGGAAAGGGCGAGGCCCGTGTCGGCTCGGGCGAAAAGAAGTCGGCAGCCACGCCATTGCTCACAGCGTCAACGCGGGTGGCGCTTTCCGGCGCCAAGCGGCGAAACATGTCGGCTTCGTTGTCGGTGACAAAAAACGAGCGCTCGGCGCGCGCAGCCACGGCGCGCTCGTAAGCCAGCAGTCGCTCGCCCTCACGGCGGTACAACCAGGACAGCGGCCAGGCGTGATCGGGCGCGTATTGCGTCCACTTGGCAGAGTCCACATCGACAAAATCGACCAACTGCGGGACGCTGCAATTGGCATCGACATATTGCGCCATGACCGACGAAAAAATGACCACAGCGTCGATCTGTTGCACCGTCAGCGTCTGCCGCACCCAGTCCTGTAGCCCTGAGTTGCGGTAGTAATGCAGGCTCAGCGGCTGGTGGCTCAGCAAGCCGGCCAGGCTGCGCAGTTTGGCGCGGCGCGGGTTTAGGCGCGCCGCATACAGGTCTGGGCACAGGTCGCGCACGGTGGCCACATAGGCCTCATCGGCCGGATCATCGACAAAGGTGCCCAAAAAAACACGGTGCTGATTAAGTAGGTGTTTGAGCAAATGGTAGGAGCGCACCTTGTCGCCCTTGTTGGGCGGGTAGGGCAGCCGGTGCACCAGATAGAGCAGGTTGCCCATGCTGCGCCTCAGGCCAGGTTGCGCACGATGAAAGGCCCGAGCCAGTTGACCAAACCGATCGGCATGCGCCGCCAGGTTTCAATCAGCAGCTTGAACTTGGCGTTGGTCGGGTTGTTTTGCGGAATGGCATTACCCTTGTACAGGCAAAACTCGTAGTGCAGTTGCGTGGGCTCGAACCCCCAATTTTTCTTGAAAGCAAACGGGCCAGTGCCGTGCTTGCTGCGGCCAAAGTCAAACACCTTGAGGCCGCGGGCGCAGGCCAGGCGCATCAGCTCCCAGTATTTGAAGTCGTTGGCGGCCAGCTCGCGCGCCGCCTCAAAGTCGCCGGCGTAGTAGGGCAAGACCTCGTCGCGGAAATAAAAACTCAGCACGCTGCTCAGCGGCCGGCCATCAGGCGCCACCACGGTGAGCACCTCGCAGTCGGGGCCAAATACGGTCATCAGCGCCTTGAAATACTTCTTGGGCAGCGCCGGCGTGCCATGGCGGTGCACATTGTCAGCAAACACGGCAAAAAAGCGCTCCACATCCGGGTCGATTTCACTGCGCAAATTGTTCTTGATGCCCTTGCGCACCATGGCGCGCTGCTTGCGCGGAATGGCCAGCATGTTGGCTTCTTCGTCAGCCAGGATTTCCTTGCGAAACGTCACATACAGGTCTTGGGTGGGCCAGTCGGGGTGGCGCGGGGCGACGTTGCGAAACTCAAGGTGCGACACGCCCAGGCCTTGCGCTATGGTTTGGGCTTCGCTTTCCAGCGCATCGGCCGCCTCTGGGCTGCTGGCGGCGGCGCCGCCATAGACCGTGAATGGCAAACTGGTCAGCGAGTTGCCAAACAGCCAACTGTTGATGTGGCCCAAGGGCAGCACGCCGACAATGGCGCCGTCGGACTCGGCGTAAAGAAAGTAGCTGTCATGCTTGAACACCTCTGAGACAATTTTTTGCCAGCCGGCGCGGTGAAAAAAAGTGGCTGTGGGGCAGCCAAGCACAAACGCATCCCAGCGCGCTACAGTGGCGCTGTCGTTGGCGGC
The DNA here is from genome assembly GCA_002789915.1 of Comamonadaceae bacterium CG_4_9_14_3_um_filter_60_33. Taxonomy (GTDB): domain Bacteria; phylum Pseudomonadota; class Gammaproteobacteria; order Burkholderiales; family Burkholderiaceae_C; genus Rhodoferax. The sequence continues at coordinate 48,812 of PFUD01000136.1, forward strand.
TAGACGTTTGACGGCGATCATGAAGGCTTCAGGCAACGTTGGCTTGTGGTTTGGCCTGGTCCAGAAAAATCTGGTCCATCCGGCCCCATTTGAAATCAGCCAGCAACCGGTTCAGGCGGCCCTGCATGTGCTTGATGTTGACGTAATGCCTGAAGCGCGTCTTGCGGTTGATGCCATCGACGCGCGGCTGCTCGATGTCGATTTCCCAGGGGTGAAAGTAAAAAATGCCCGACTCGCCGTCGTTGGCATTGACCCGGTTGAGCATCCAGCGCGAAACCGAGTACGGCAGCAGCCTGAAGTAACCGCCGCCGCTGGAGGGCAGGTTGCGGTTGAGCATGCGCAGCGTGGTGATCGGGATTTCGAGCAGCCCGGGCCGCACCGGGTAGCTAAAGCGCGGCGAATCGGGCATGCCGTAGTGGTCGTGCGCGATCGGGTAAATGCTGGAGCTGTAGCGGTAGCCGGCGCGCGCCAGGCAATCGTAGGCCCACAGATTGGTTTTGCCGATGGAAAAACTTGGCGCCCGGTAGCCGTTCACTGCGCTGCCCGAGATATCTTCAAGAATGAGCTTGGCCAGATGGATGTCGGAAAAAAAGACGGCTTCGGTTTGCTCGCTGGCGCGCTCGTGCCCGTGGCCGTGGCTGGCGAGTTCATGACCCTGATCAACGATCAGGCGCACCAGCAGCGGGTAGCGCTCGGCAATCCAGCCGAGCGTAAAAAATGTAGCCTTGGTGTCGTGCTTGTCGAGCATCTCCAGGATGGCGTTGATGTTGCGCTCGACCCGGCATTCACGCGTGCTCCAATCGCTGCGCGCAATGTACGGCGCAAAGGCCGAGACCTGAAAGTAGTCTTCGACATCGATCGTCATGGCATTGGTGATTTGCCGCGTCTTCATGGTGTTTGATTCCGCGGCTCGGCTGACGCGACCTTGACCAGTTTTTGCAGCAGCACCAGGATGTCGAGGTTGATGCGCTCGAGCCTCAGTGCGCTGTTTTCAAGGCGGCGCAGGCGCGCGTCGTATTGCTCGGCGCTGAGCGTTTCAATCCGGCCTGTCATCAGCTGTGCCGTGGCAGCGGGAAAGCGCAATGTGGCATCGGACATATCGACGGCATTGGCAGATGACAGCTGCACGATGTCCGCCTCGATCTGTTCCGGAACACCGGCCGGGGCATGACTGGGCTTCGGATTGACTTCCTCGTCGAGCTCATTGGCCACCTCGGTCACTTCCGCCAGCCCGAAGCTGTCTTTTTCGCTCAGGAAACCCGACAGCAGCAAGCGGTCGGTGATCAGGTTGATGCGCCGGGGAATGCCCGCGCTGGCAGCATGAATGGCGTCGAAGGCGGGCGCATCAAAGCTGGGGCGCTCAGGGCTGGCGCCGGCACACTTCAGCCGGTGCGCAATGTAGCCCCGGGTTTCCGCCTGGTCCAGCGGGCCGATGTGGCAGGTGGCCGTGACGCGCTGGCGCAACTGCTGCATGCCGGGGCTTTGCAAAATGGCTCTGAATTCGGGCTGCCCGACCAGAAACGTCTGCAACAAGGCTTGTTGACCCAACTGAAAGTTCGACAGCATGCGCAGTTCTTCGACGGCTCGGGCGGTGAGGTTCTGGGCCTCGTCAACGATCAGCAGGCAGCGCTTGCCTTGGGTGGTCTGGTTGACCAGAAACGCCTCCAGCGACATCAGCAACTCGGATTTGGCAACCTCTTTGGCGCGCACGCCAAAGGCTGAAGCCACCATGCGCAGCGTGTCTTCGGCGTCGAGCTGGGTGGTTACCAGATTGGCGGCGACGACCTTGCTGGCGTCAATGCTGTCGAGCAGGCCGCGCACTACCGTGGTTTTGCCGGCGCCCACCTCGCCGGTGATGACGATGAAGCCCTCGTTGCGCTGAACGCCATATTCCAGATACGCCTTGGCGCGCCGGTGCTGCTTGCTGGCGTAATAGAAAGCCGGATCAGGGTTGATCTGAAAAGGCTTGCAGCTCAGTCCGTAAAACGCTTCATACATGGATCAAAACTGCATATTCAGACTGCCACGCAAGGCGGTCTCGGTGTAGGGACTGGCTTGGTTGTCGTACTTGTTGTGCGCCACGCTCACCGTTCCTGAGGCTCGTCTGCCGAACTTGGTCGAGAGGTTGACGCTCACCGAGGTAAGCGTTGACGCTTGCGCGCTGGTCGAGCCTGAGGTGTTTTGCCGTGACAGCAGCATGCCGAGCGAGGCGTCCGGCGTGAGCCGGTGGCTGTAGTTGACGCTAAAGCCCTCTTGTGTAACCACGTCGTTGTTGGTCAGGCTGTCAATGGCATTGGTGATGGTGTCTATGCGGCTGGTCTGGGTACGCGTCAGTAAAAAAGTCACGGTGTCACGCACACCGAGCAGGGCAAATGACAAGTCCTGGCGCCGCTGTTGTGAGGCTGCCGCGAGCAAAAACTCACCCACCACGCTGGCCGTGGGGCTGATGCCATAGGACTGCAGAAAATTGTTGACCAGTTGCGCCCGGGCGATGGGGTCTGACTCGATGCCGACAAACTGGGCGTCGAAAAGGTCAAAGGCCGTACCAACGCTGCCCAAACCGGCTTGATTGGGCGACGTAGTGACATCCTGCGAGTCGGTAAATCTCCAGACCGTACGCGCGCTGCGGTGCTCAAAGCTCAGGCTGTGGGTGTTGCCAAATGAGCGCCGACCGGTCAGGGCAGACAGCGTGGTGCGCTCCGAAGGCTGCCAGTTCAGGCCGACACTGCCGGTGTTGTAGTTGGTCTTTTCCAGACTGTCGTAATTGCTCGATTCGCGCCCCGCATTGGCCGACAGGTTGAGCTGGGGATTCACCCTGTAAGTCAGGCCAAGGCTCACATTGTCGGCTTCGGTATTGCGGCCTTCGTTAAAGTCCACCCGCTGGCGCGATACCGCTGCCGTCCAGCCCAGATTGCCAAAGGCCGAGGCGTTTCTGAGGTTGACAGTGGCGTCGTTGTTGACCGTGTTGGCGCTGGCGTCGCTGCCGCTGACCGCGTAGCTGTAGCGGGCATCATAAGACGCAAAGCGGCCAAGCTCGCCGCGCAGATAGGGCGAGACGCTGTAAGCGGTGTACTCGGCCTGGTTGCTGTTGACGGCCGTGTTGCTGTTGGACAGAGGGCCAAAAGGTGAAAGGGCTTGTTGTGTGATGCTGCCGGCAAAGTCGATGAAGGCACGGTTGTCCACCGCCTCAAAGGTGCCAAAGGTCGTCAGCGCGTTTTGGTTTTTGGCGTCCGAGGTGCCTTGTGCGTAGTTAACGTGGTTCAGCGCGTAATCAAAATAAGTTTTGAGGCGAGCGCTGTTGACGCTGACGTTCACACCCGGGGAAACTTCAGTGATTTGCTCGGACTTCCGGTCCGTGCTGCTCAGGTTGACGTTGTTGGTCAGGGTTTCGCTGACCGAAACCCGTGGCACCACCGTCACGGTTTGCGCGCACACGCTGGTTGACAAAACCAAAGCGGCCACAGCGAGCGCAACCGCACTTGCCTGGCGCGACTCAGGCGTGAAAGTTCGTCTGGCGCGCACTGGCTTCATGCGGCCTTCTCTTGTCCGTAGCCATAGCCATAGCCACTCTCATAGCCATAGCCGTAGCCGTAGCCGCCCTTGAACAGGGAACTGCTGCGGTTGAGCAGCATTAACTTGACCGGGCACGACTCAATGGTTGAGAGCGCGCGTTTGACGTCAGACTGCAGCGTTTTGCCTGCATGCACCACCATCACAATCTGACCCATGTGGGTTGCCAGCACGCGCGACTCGGTGGTGATCAGCAGCGGCGGGGAATCAAACACAATGATGCGATCTGGATAGCGCGCCGCAATCTCCTCCAGCAGCCTGACCATGGCATCGCTGGCCAGCAGTTCGGTGGCACGCGGGTGCGGTGTGCCGCTGGGCAAAATGCTGAGCTTTTCAACGTTGGTCTTGAGCAGGACAGACGACAAATCTTTGGTGTCATCGAGCACCAGGTCAAGCAGGCCGGGGCTGCCGGTGGGCAGCCCGAGCGCGCGCATCAGCGACGGCCGGGCCACGTCGGCATCGACCAGCAGCACGCTGTTGTCCAGTTCGGCGGCAATGCTCAGTGCCAGGTTGATTGAGGTAAACGTCTTGCCTTCCCCTGGCAAGGCGCTGGTCACCATGATCAGGTTGCCATTGGCGATCACCGAGGCGCCCCGGCCCATGGCATTCTTGATCAGCGGGCGCTTGATGACGCGGTATTGGTCGGCAATTTGAGAGCGCGATGCGCCGGGCACACCAATACCCATGGCAGCCAAAGTCTGCAGGTCGATATCGACCCGGCGTGACTCACTCTGTGTTGCCGCTGTTTTTGCCACGGTTCTGTCTGGTGGCGCCATTGCCGGCACATCGACACCGGCCTGGCGAAGTTGTTCCAGGCGCTTGGCTGCCTGTTCGATCAAGCTACTCATAGGTGATTCATCCTGCTTGCCTGGTCAATAAAAACAGCGTCAGCATGCCCGCGCCGAACACGCCGACAAGGGCCGCAGTCGCGCCTGCAAACCTCTTCAACTCGGTTTTTCGGCGTTGCGCCTGGCCTTCATCCATCAGCATGGAAACCACGCCAAGCAGCGGCACACCCAGTGACTCGCTCATGGCTTGGGCATCGTAGAAGACGGCGCGCAACTGGCTCAGCACAAACGTCAGGCCCAGCCCGGCGGCCAGTCCGGCCAGCAAAGCCAGTGGCAACAGCAACAGCCGATTGGGCGCCACCGGTTTGGCAGATGCGCGTGGCGGGTCGATAACGCGAAAATCTGCCACCCCGGTCACGTTTTCAAGCTCGCCCGACATCGCTGCCGACTCGCGCCGCGACACCAGGTCGTTGTAGTTTTTCCTGTGAACCTCATAGTCGCGGTTCAGTTGGGCGTACTCGGCCTCCACTTGCGGCGCCGTCTTCATGGCCTCACGCGCGCGATTCACGCGGCGCTCGTACTCGGACACGCGGGCGCGCAGCGAGGCCACCTGTACCTCCGAGTTCGCCATCACACGGCTGAGTTCCTGGTAGGCCAGGCTGTTGCCGCCAGCGGACGTCGGATTGGCCATGGCGATCTTGCGCAGCTCTTGCACTTCCTTGCGCTTGATCTCTTCAAGTTCCTTGATCATGCGCCGGGTGTTGACCACGTCGGGGTGCTGGTCGGTGAAACGCTGCAACAATGCGTCAAGGTTGCGTTGCTGAGCGTCAATACGGCTGTCAATTTCAGGCGTGGCGATCGACATGGCCGACTCTTGCAGCAGACTGCGCGAGGTGATGTCGGCGCTTTGCGACTTTTCCACATCCATTTGCCGCCTGGCCGCATCACGCGCATTTTCTGCCTCGCGCAGCTCCAGGCGCGCCTGGCTGAGCTGCGCACTGACCGCGCCAAACTGGCCGGCCATGTCCTGGCCGTCGGCGGTCTGGAACTCGATGTTGCGCACCTTGTATTCCTTCAGGCGCTTTTCGGCTTCTTCGAGCTTGGCCACGTAGGTCTTGATCTGGTCGTCGATGAATTTTCTGGCGGCTTCGGAGTCGTTGCGTGAGCTGCCCATGCTTGATTCAACAAAGATCGACACCAGCGACTGAACCACCTTTTGGGCTTTTTCGGGCTTCTGGTCGCGGAATGACAAGGTGTAGAGGTTGTCGCGCCCAAGGTTCTTGATTTCGACTGTTCTGGTGACTTGTTCAATCAAGGCCTCTCTGGCTCGAGGCGAGCTCACGCCCAGGTCAAGGTCAGCCATGCGGATCAGTTTTTCAACATTGGGTCGGCTGATCAGGGTACGGCTCAGCATGTTCACCTGCTGCTCCACATTGGGCTGCACTGCCAGCCCGGCCATCAGCGGCTTCAGGATCGACTGGGTGTCGACAAAAATGCGCGCGCTGGCCTCATATTTGTCGGGCACCGACAGCACCATGACGGCGCCGGCAATGGTCACCACCCAAGCCGCCAGCAAACCCAGCCAGCGGTGCTTCCACATGCCGCGGGCGATGGTCGTAATTTGGCCAATCAGTTCATCCATGATGGGTCATTCTTTTCGATCGGGGGCGCAACCATGCCGGGCCCGCAGCAGACAGTTCAACACGCGTAAAAATCAAAACCAGCCTTGTGGAATGATCAACACGTCGCCTGGCTTCATTTCGACATTGGCCGAAATATCGCCGCGCTTGATCAGGTCCTTGATGCGCACCGAGTAGCGCTTGTCGCCCTCGGAGGCCCGTGTGATCGATGCGCCATTGCCGTCGGCAAAGTCGGTCAGGCCGCCCACCGCGATCATCACATCGAGCAGCGTCATGTTTTGCTTGTAGGGCAGGGCCTGAGGCGTGGCGGCTTCACCCACCACGCGAATTTGCTCGCTGTAGGGGCCGACAAAACTGGTGATGATCACGGTGACCACCGGGTCGCGCACCAGCTTGCCCAGCACCTGCTCCACCTCGCGGGCAATCTCGGTCGAGGTCTTGCCTTGCGCCACCAGCTCGTCCACCAGCGGCATGGTCACCTTGCCATCGGGGCGAACCGGCACCGACATCGACAACTCGGGGTTGCGCCACACGCTGATGTTCAGGGTGTCGCCCGGACCCACGATGTAGTTGTAGTCGGGCGTGGCCGCTGCGGCCGGGGCGGCAGGCAGGCTGGACGAGAAGTTGGCGCAAGCACCTAGCAAGCCTGCCATCAGCCCCATCAGGGCCAGGCGGGCGGCCAAATTAAATGTGGTGAAGTAACTTTTCAAAGCGGATCCCCTTTACAGGCTGCAGGTAACTGAATGAGCGAGGAGAGAATATAGCCGATTTGGCTGGCTGGTCGGTTATCTATGCCGCATAGCGGGACGCCTCACGCCTATTGATGCAAAAACGCGTCGCATTCAGGCATTCGCTAGGCCGCGCTGCTGGCAGGCTCATCGCCTTGCCGCGTTTTTGTACACGGCATTGCGCTCACGCTTGCCCACAGCCACCACGAGCACAATCAGCTCGGCATCGCGGACCTCATAAACCAGACGGTAGCCTACCGTGCGCAACTTGATCTTGTAACGATCTTTTTGCCCCGACAGTTTGGCGGCAGGAACATGCGGATTCAACAAGCGTTCAGTTAGCTTGCGCTTGAATTGTTGGCGAACGCCGCTGTCGAGCTGATGCCACTCGCGCAGGGCCTCCTCCTTGAATTTGAGGTTAAAGCTCATCAAGTGAAACACTTATTTCAGCCTGCGCGGCTCGGGTATCGGCCAACTCATTCAACTCGATGTCCTCAAGCCGATCCATCAAGGCCTCGTAAGCCATGGCCGGCACACAATAAAAGGCGGGCTCATTGCGATTGAGGATCACCACTGGAAAGCCCTCGCCAGCCGCCACCGTGCCCATGGGGTCTTTCTTTAATTCAGATACGCTGGCTGCCGTGTCAGCTAGAACCAGATGTGCCATGTCACTCTCCTAGTGCTTTTAAAGGTGCTAATAATAGCACTATACAGGTATGCTTCATTCTGCTCTTTGCGCCATATCGCCACCGGCTCCATCCACGCCACCATTATTTGATTTCCGATTCAGCTCACGAATAAGAGCTGCCTCAGGATGGCAGTTGAGCAAAAACTCAAGCATTTCAGTGGCATTTTTAGACAAATAAAACCTGACCATGTTGTCATTGAATTCATATGCTTTGGCGGCAGGGACGCTGATTGCATCAATGCCAGCGGACATCAGAATGCCATTCATCATGAACCTGGATGTGCGCTTGTTGCCATCAAAAAAGAATTGCTGCAATGCGCCAAACAGAAAAAAGGCCGTAGCCCTCTCGAAAGGCTGTTGCACTTCTCGCTCAAGTGCTTGCAGACCGCTTGCAAAAACGCGATTCAACTCTGGGGCATTGGCAACAGTTGGCAGGGGTGTGTATCGCCCATGCTCCCCCAAACCAACATCTGGCGTGTAATGTGTCTCTTTTCCCTCGCCTCGGAAGCGCCCCCACTCCAAAGCTTCATTGCGGGCAACGAGGCCATGCAGATCGGTGAAAGTGGCTTTGTCCAAAGAAAACCTGCCAGCCTTGACGAGCGACAAAAGGTGCTTGGCGGCTTCCGCCAGATTGAGGATTTGCTCTTGGTCCGAGAGCTTACGTCCGCCAATGGTCACACCATCGAGCAGCGTCTTGACCTCGGGGAAGGTGAATGGATTGCCTTCAAGCACCGATGCATCCCACACGAACTCCGGCAGCATGCGATGAAAGCGAAAGGCCACCCGCTCAATTGAGTGAGTGGGCACCACATGAGGCACGGCTGACCTGTCCCAATGGAATCCAAGTGCATAAAAGAGTGTCATATTTTTCCTTGTAACCACAATGCAATCTGCCCTGTCGCGCTACGCTCAATTGCACAACAGTACCAAATGAAGGTGAACCAGGCCGTGGCCCAAGATGCCGGTTACTGACACCCTGATTGGTAGTTGTCACTGCAAAATCTGCTCAAAAGATGGGCAAGCTGTGGGATATGATTTTTGACTGTGGTCCAGACAATCGTAGGATCGACACGAAAATACTCATGCGTCAGGACAATCCGCATTTCGTAGGCGTCCCGGAGCTGTTGCCAAATTTCCTGGTGGTTTTGCTCGATGGTGGGGTCAAGCCCCATTATTCTGTTGGCAGCTTCGCCAATGACAATGATGCTTTCAATGACGGCTCTCTGGGTCTTTCCGTCGGCCAAGAACTGCTCTTCAGTCAGGTTGCCAATATCCAGATTGATATTGTCCACCGCTTCCAGCATGTGCTGGATTCGGTCCGGAACACGCAGCTGTTTTTTGTTCATACTGGAAGGGCTTCACGAAGCACTACAGCCCGAAACTTTTCATGCAACGAAAGTGGCGTTTGAATATCAACCCTGACGCTGAGGATTTGCTCAATTTCACGGCGCATTCTGACCAGGCTCACAAGCGAAGTTTTGCCTGGAATCGGGTCGATCAATATATCAATGTCGCTGTCGGCTGTGTCATCGCCATGCAGCACCGAGCCAAATATGCGCGGGTTGCACGCCTGGTTACGCTCGACTGCATGCCGTACGGCTTCACGATGCAAATGTAGTGAGTCTGAGGGTTTCATCTGGAACAAATCAACGGCTGTTGTGGGTGGCACGAGTCCAGCGGCTTCAGTAAGACATCGATCCGACATGCTGAGCATTCATGCTGGTATTTTCTCTAACTTAAGTTTACCCCGGCGCCGTCAAGATTTTTTGACTCACCTTCCTGGCCCGTTACCCCCAGAACGCCCCCGCAGCACCGGCCGGATGAACTTCAGCAGCAACTGCTGCAGCGGGTTGGCATTACCAAAGGGTCGCCAGGTGAACTTGAGCTTTTGGTGGTAGGCATCGAACTGCATGCCCCAGGGTGCGGCCTTGATGTCACCACGCCCAAGCAGCACCTTGAGCACCGACGTGCCCATGACCCCCGCGCACATGTCACACGCCATGATGGTCGATGGCCCGCGTTTTTCCTGAAAATTCACCGCCTCGGGTGCCACCAGATAGTCGCGGTTGAGCATGGCCGGTGACAAACCGGCAATAAAGCGCGCATATTGTTCATTCTCCTCGTGACCTTCCACCCTGAAATAGTCCTCGAAACTCATGCCGGTTGGGCTGAAGTAAAGAAAGGCGACACCCATGCCCAGCGGCGCTGCGGTGAGCGCCGGGATGCCTTTTTCTCGGCACTTGGCAAACACCATGCGCCGGGCGGGCAGGGCAAAAAAATCGAGCCCGTCCACATACACGTCCACATC
>PFUD01000123.1 GCA_002789915.1 Comamonadaceae bacterium CG_4_9_14_3_um_filter_60_33
GCTTCGGCCAGTTTGACGCTCGAGCGGCTGTGCGCGAGGCGCGTGACCAGGCGCAACAACACCGGCACTTGCAAGGCTTCAGACAATTCAAACGCCTCGCGGGTGAAGTCGTAGCACTGCTGCTGGTCAGCGGGCTCCAGACATGGCACCATGGCAAAGTCGGCAAAGTAGCGCGAGTCCTGCTCGTTTTGCGAGCTGTGCATGCCCGGGTCGTCAGCCACCACCACCACCAGACCGCCGTGGGCACCTGAGACCGCCACGTTCATGAACGGGTCAGCCGCCACATTCAGGCCGACATGCTTCATCGACACCAGACAGCGGCGCCCGGCGTAGGACACGCCCACGGCGCTTTCCAGCGCTACTTTTTCGTTGGTCGACCACATGCCGCGCACATCCATGTGGTGTTTTTTGGCGTGGTCTTCCACAGTTTGGTAAATCTCGGTCGAGGGCGTGCCAGGGTAGGCAAAAGCGGCGCTGATGCCCGCATCCAGCGCCCCGCGAGCTACGGCTTCGCAACCCAGAAAAATGACTTCAGACATGATGGTTCCTGTTCAAAGAGAGTCGTGTGATGTTATTGGAAATCAATTCATGACCTGCCCGGCCAACGGGCGGGACTTTGACGAAAAGTGCAAGCAGGCCAGCACCGAGACCACATGGTCTGCCTTCAATTCGAAGTGCAGGGCATACGGGAACCTGCGTAAAAGTAGGCGTCGAAATTGCCCCTGCGATGGTGCATAGGCTTCCGGATTTCGTTCAAGCTGCTCGGAGGCAGCGGCTACAGCACGCAAAAAATCACCTCCAAGTCCATACGATTTTTCTTCGTACCAAGCAAAAGCTTCGGCAATTTCTGCTTGTGCAGGCGCCTCAAAAACAAGCTGCCAGCTAACAAACGAACACCCAAAGACAAAGCAATTTCCATCAGGCTTTTGCCGTGGCTCGGATTGGCATCCCGCCATGCAGCACGGCGCTGCAACTCGTCGAGTACCTCAGGGCGAGTTTCGGGGCTGGATTCAGCGGCAAATTCATCCCACAAATCTTCAACAAGTTGCAAACGCTCAAACTTGCCAATGTGTTCTACGGAGTGGAGTGAAACTTTCATGACGTGTCCCTTTCTGTGCAGAGTTTATTTGACGCAAGCTGCTGCTGTTCGGGCAACGCTGGAAGCGCGCGCCAGATTCAGCGCCAGCAGGGCCTTGAGGTCGTCGTCAGGGATGCCGGGCTTGGCTTCAGTGCGGTCGGGGTAGGGTGATTTGTCGAAGCCCAGCGGCGTGACTTCGGGTACCTTGTGTGTCCACTCGGGCGGGTTGCGCTTGGGCAATGTGTTGTCCGTTGGCCCAAGGCCGCAAAACAAGCGCGTTGGACTTGCCATTGACGTTAGGCTGACATAGCCAACCGCGTGCTACGGCACCGGGAATATCAAATGCACCGACCTTCATTGGACCTTGGAATGCGGCGCTACTGTTTTGACTTAATGGTTGCGCGGTGTGTTGAGCACCAGGGACATCACCCCGGCGATCATCAGGCCCATCATCCACTTGAGGACGACCAGATCGGTGCGTAACGGTGCCAGGGAACTCTCTAGCTTGGCATCGAAGTGATCCGAAGTTACCAGGTTGCCCTGGCTCTTGGCGATCACTTTCGCCACGGCCTCGGCCTGATCGTGTGGAATCCCCGCCGAGCGCAGTTGCTCCACCAGTTGAAGTGTGTCGAATGTGATGGTTGCCATGAACCGAATTATGTTCTAAATCAGACTTTTGCAGCAAGCGCTCCAACACTGTGCGATTGGCGCCAGCACGTATGGCCTGGGTCGCGACCAGACCGGCAGACTCCAATTGCCCAGACTGAATTTGCTGGCGCGCCTTGTCAAACCAGTAACACACCAAGTCCGCCCCGCCCGGCACACGACCCGCAAAAACTGTGTTGAGCGCAGCAAAGTAATCGTCTCCCAATTCCCGACGTTTTTTGCTGCCCCCCAAAAACGGCGGATTCCCAATCACCACATTGGCTTGGGGCCAAGGCGCCTCCACCGATTCTCCGGATTCAACAAACGACAGCAACGCATCGCGGCACTCAATATGCTCCAGCGGTTCCAAAACCGGGTTGCATTTGAACTCGTAGCCGTGCGCCATACGCCATTGCAGCTCGCCAATCCAGACTGTTACGCGCGCCAGCTCGGCGGCGTAGCCGTTGAGCTCAATCCCCAGCACGTTGTGCGGCCCGGTAACCAGATCGGCCTCGCGGTCCAGCCCCAGCGCTGACGCGTCAAGGTGGCTTTGATGCTCGATGTCTTTGTGCGCTTTGAGGCCCATGAACAAAAAATTGCCACTGCCGCAAGCCGGATCGAGCACGCGAAAGTTTTTCAGCTCGTCGAGCCAGCCGTAAAACAGGGCCTGCGCTCTTTGGAACGCAGCATCGCACGCAGAGGCCTGTGGCGCTGGTATTTCATGCGCAACCAGCTTCCATTTTTGCGGCAAAGAACGACGCAATAAGGGCTCGATGATACGGTCGATGGTGGCCGGGTCGGTGTAGTGCGCGCCGAGCTGGCTGCGCTTGGCAGGGTCCAGCCCGCGCTCAAACAGAGTGCCAAAGATCGACACGTCGATGGCCGACCAGTTCAGGCTGGCGGCGTTACGAAGCTCGGTCACGTCCAGAATCGTCAGCTCAGGCACATCGACCCGCCTGAACAGGCTACTGTTGAACCAGGCAATGTCGTCGGCCCCAAACCTGCCAGGTTTGGGCACTGCCAGCAGTTCACACCAGTCCAGAAAGTGGCTTTGCGCGCCCTGCTCTTCGTTCAGGGCGTACGCGGGCCCGGGAACCCCGCCGGGGGCACCCCATTTGGCGATGAACTGCTGGGGTGTCATGGGGCTCTGATCAACCTGCGGGTGAGGCTCAAACGCGCTGCCCGTGCTCAACTTCCCAGCCTTTGCAGGCCAAAGCAACGTAGCGTGGCACTGGGCGTGAGCCGGTACCGTAAGCGCTCATGGTGCGCGCTGTCATACCCAGCGCCAAAGCAGCTTGCGTTAGAGTTAAACCGTACTGCGCACGGCATTGGGCAAAAATGCGGGTGTTTTCATCCAGTGCGTTTTGTGCCTTGGCATCGAGCCAAAGCGTATCGGCACCAATCTGGATGTCCTGCTCCGGCCACTCGACCGTCCAACCTTCATCTTTGACGATTTCTGCTTTGGCAAATGCAGACGGATCACGCAACGGACTTAGACCTGGAAACTTATCAAAGTCGTCTGCCAGCGACACGGTATAAATGCTTCCGTCCCGAAACACTAGCCGCAGCTTGTAATCTGGCAGCGCCTGCACGATTTCAAGTCGGGGTCTTTTCATGGTTGCCATTTTTTCCACGCCTCAATCAAGCTTTGTTGATGAATTTTTAGCCAGGCCATCACCTCTGACCTTAGGGCTTGCTCAGGAATAACCTGTGCATTTGGGCGCCGGATTTGGGATGCAATGCGAGGCGCAAAGCGCGCCGTGTAGCTTTGCTACACAAGCGTTTTGCAACGACGCAGTGTGCCCACGGTCGGCGAGCCAAATGTATAGGTTATTTGTGAACAAGCCCTTAACGTGCCCAGTGCCATGGCGGCACCAGCCAGCAGTTTTTTGATTGGGGATTTCATGTGTTTGTCTCCTGTGTTGTTTAAAAATACCGTCAAACCAACTTGGGCCGCTCGTCAAACACGCGCCGCGCCTTGCCCGCCAGTGTGCGCTCAATCGAGTTGAATTTCAGTACCGTGATGCGCGTCGAGATGCCGACGTTGGTCTTGATGTGGTGTTGCAGTTGCTTGCCCACCGCCGCCACATCTACGTCAGACAATTGGTCGGACACCTCACGCTGCAACTCGCATCGCACCTCCACTTGGTCGAGGTGCGCTTCGCGGCTGAGCTTGATCTGGTAATTGCCCGACAGGCGTTTGTCACGCATGATTTGCTCTTCGATTTGCGTCGGAAAGACGTTGACGCCGCGAATAATTAGCATGTCGTCCGAGCGCCCGGTCAGGCGGTCAATGCGCCGGAAACTGCGCGATGTGGGCGGCAGCAAGCGCGTCAGATCGCGCGTGCGGTAGCGGATGACCGGCATGGCTTGTTTGGTCAGCGAGGTAAACACCAGCTCGCCAGGTTCGCCCTCAGGCATCACTTCGCCAGTGTCGGGATTGATGATTTCGGGGTAAAAATGGTCTTCCCAAATGACCGGGCCGTCTTTGGATTCGATGCACTCGCAGGCCACGCCGGGGCCAATCACTTCAGTCAGACCATAAATATCTATCGCATCGAGCCCGAGCTTTTTCTCGATCTCGCCGCGCATACCTTCGCCCCACGGCTCGGCACCAAAAAAACCCAGGCGCAAGGAGATGTCTTCGGGCGCAATGCCCAGGCGCTCAAACTCTTCGGCCAGCACCAGCGAATACGACGGTGTGGCCATCAAAATATCGGGCTTGAAGTCCTGGATCAACGCCACTTGTTTCTCGGTTTGTCCGCCCGACATCGGCACCACCATGCAGCCCATTCTTTCAGCCCCGTAGTGCGCCCCGAGACCGCCAGTGAACAGTCCGTAGCCATAAGCCACGTGGCAAATATCACCGGCCTTGGCCCCACCCGCGCGCATTGAGCGCACCATCAAATTGGCCCAGGTGTCGATGTCTTGCTGGGTGTAGCCGACCACAATCGGTTTGCCGGTTGTGCCCGAGGACGCGTGCACCCGCACCACCTGGTCGCGCGGCACGGCAAACAGGCCAAACGGATAGTTGTCGCGCAAATCGAGCTTGGTAGTGAACGGAAATTTGGCCAGGTCCTCCAAGGCTTTCAGGTCGTTGGGGCGCACCCCTTTGGCCTCGCATTTTTGCCGGAACGAGGCCACGTTCTCATAGGTGTGGCGCACCGACCATTGCAGGCGCTGCAGTTGCAGCGCAGAAATTTCATCGCGGCTGGCGGTCTCGATCGGTTCCAGACCGGGCGTGAATCGTTGGTTGGCTGTCATGTCTTCTCTCTTTGCAGTTATTAAACTTTGAGGGCTTAGGGCGCGTTACATTCCCAGGTACGCCACGCGCACCAAGTCGTTGCGTACCAGCTCGGTGCCGGTGCCGGTCAAGGTGACGCTGCCGGTCTCGAGCACATAGCCGCGGTCGGCGATGTCAAGGGCGGCCAGGGCGTTGTGTTCAACCAGCAAAATCGTGATGCCCTGGCTTTTCAGTGTTTTGATCACATCGAACACCTCTTGCACCAGCAGCGGCGCCAACCCCATCGAGGGTTCGTCGAGCAGCAGCAGGCGCGGTCGGCCCATCAAGGCACGGCCGATGGCCAGCATCTGCTGTTGCCCACCTGACAAGGTTCCCGCCACCTGGTGTCGGGGCTGGGTGTAAGCGCCCAGACGCAAATTGTCTTCGATCGACAAGGGGCCAAACACCTGGCGTCCTTCGGGGCTTTGGCAAATGCCGCGACGCATGCGTTTGTCCGGGCGCAGCCGGCTGATGTCTTCACCATCAAAGAAAATACGGCCGACACTCATGGGTTGCACACCTGAGAGCGTTCGCAAAAAAGTGGTTTTGCCAGCCCCATTGGCGCCTACCAGCGCCACGGTTTCGCCACGGCGCACTTCGATGCTGATGCCTTTGAGCGCCTTGATTCGGCCGTAGCAGGACTCCAGACCTTGCACCTGTAACAATACTTCGGCCTGTGCCGGGCTTGCGCCGCCTGGCAAATGGCCTTCACTTTTACCGCCCAGTCCGAGCGATTCGGGTGCCACGCTGACAATGCGGTGGTACAGCTCGCGAAACTCGGCCTGCACCACTTCGCCGAAGATGGGGTCACTGCTGTCATGAAAGGCGCGATTGATTTCAAGCCAATCCTCTGTCAACAGGGTTTTGTGCGCCAACGGCAGCAACTGCTTTTCTTCGGTCAGAATGTGCGATTTCAAATCGACCGTGAAGTGGCGCAGTTGTGTGGCCAATGCCGCGCCGGACATCTCCCCTGCGGTCACCGCTGTCATGGCGGCTCGCAAGGTTTGATGCCTGCGGCCGGTGTCGCGGTGATGCTGCGCCAGGCTATCAAGCGTGCTGGCAACTTCCGGGCTGCGCAAGCGCAGACAGCGAAACAGAAACTCGTCTTCTTTCGGGTAGTGCAGGCGTTCCTCGAACTGCACGATGTAGTCCAGCACCAAGATGCGGTCTGACAGATTCATCACCATCTTCATGTCATGCTCCACCAGCACCACCGTGATACCCGAATCGGCCACCCTGCGCACCAGGGCATCGACGTCCTGGGTTTCTTTGGTATTGAGCCCGGCGGCGGGTTCGTCGAGAAAAATCAGGCGCGGCTTCATGGCCAGGGCACAGGCAATTTCGAGGCGCTTGAGTGCGCCGTAAGGCATGCTGTCGGCACGAGCTTGCAGATCATCCTGCAAGCCAACAAAGCGCATCAGCGCTGCCGCTTCACGGCGTAATTCATCATCGCGCCGACGAATGGACGGCCAGCGCAAGGCCGCTTTGAAAAAATTGCGATCGAGGCGCAGATGCGCGCCCACCATCACGTTCTCGATGGCACTCATGTTCATGCAGATTTGCAGATTTTGAAAGGTGCGGGCCACACCGCGCTGCGCCAGTTCGTTGGGTGTTTTGCCGCCGATGGATTCGCCGTCGAGTTCGATCGTGCCACCGGTCGGCGTGTAGATGCCGGTGATCAGGTTGAACAAGGTGGTTTTGCCCGCGCCATTGGGGCCAATGACAGCATAAACGATGCCAGCGTCGATGCTGAAGCTCACATTTTGTACCGCCTTGACGCCGCCAAAATGAATCGAAAGCTGGTTCACTTGAAGCAGCGCCATGGCTATTCCCCCCTGACGAATTTAGCCACCAGCGTCGGCACCAGGCCTATGGGCAGAAAGATCATGCACAGCATCAGGATGGTGCCGAAGGCCACCGTTTCCCAACCTTCAAGGGAGGTAAGTGCCTGCGGCAGCACGGTCAGCAAAACGGCGCCCACCACCGAACCATAGACAGAAGCCATCCCGCCGATCACCACCATGGTGACCAATTCAAGGGAGTGAAAAAAATCTGCCACATTGGGTGTGACAAAACCCACGTAATGGGCGGTGATGCTGCCCATGATGCTGGCAATCACCGCCGAGACCAAAAAAATTGAAACTTTGTAGCGCACCACATTGACCCCAACCACTTGGGAGGCCACTTCAGCGCCATGCAAGGCGCGCAAGGCACGGCCAAACGGTGAATCGATCAGATTCAGCGAAGCCCAGATGGCCAGCGACAACAACCCGGCGACCAGCCAATACCAGAGCGTGTCGCCTGACAATTCATAGCCCAGCAGCGCCATGGCAGGTACCGGCATGCCATCAGGGCCACCCGTCAAGGCGGCCTCATTGCACAGCACAATATTGATGATGATGCCCAAAAACCCTGCATGCCCCAAACTGATCTGCCCGGCAAAACCGATCAACAAATTCAGGCTCAGCACAATCACCGCGTTGATCGCCATGCGAATCGCCAGGTCCATGTAGAAACTGTTAGGCAGCACAAATGGCAACACCAGCAGCACCGCCATGATGAGGTACAGACCGATAAAAGCTCGATTGCGCATACTCAGATTCGGTCGGTCGCTATACCGCCAAACAAGCCACGTGGTTTGAAAAACAGGATCAACAAAATCAACACAAACGGAATTGCATCCTTATAGGACGACGAGATATTGCCAGCGCCCATGGCTTCCAGAATACCTACCAACAAACCGCCCAATACGGCGCCCAGTCCGTTGCCCAAGCCACCCACCACGGCAGGCAACACGATCGCCAATACCAGGGCTAACGGCATAGGCAGTCCAGCCTGAGAGAAATAAACCACCAGCATGCCGCCCAGCATGATGAATTCGCCTTGAGCAAAGTTGATGACATTGCTGGCGTTGTAGATCAGCGTAAAACCCAATGCATCCAAGGCATAGTTCACTCCTACCGTGATACCAGAAAATAGGAACTGGAGAAACTGGGCCAGCATGAAGCGCCCAGCTATCCAGGAAATGGTGAATGAATGATTGTTTTCACGCTAAAACATTGGCTTTAAGCGCTCGCATGATAAGCGCTTGAAACTACCCAGTTAAAGCTGAAATTGGAGTTGTTTGATTTAGGTCATCTAAATCTACCCCGCGGAACGCCCTTGGTTCAGCGTGCGTCAGGCAACTCGATCTTGACTTCCAGCACTTCAAGGTTGTCCTGGCGCTCCAGGTTGACCTTGATGTCGTCAGCATTGATCTTGATGTATTTGCTTATCACCGCAATCAATTCGCGTTGCAGGTCAGGTAAATAATCGGGCGTGGCGGGGCTACGGCCATTACGCTCATGGGCCAGGATGATCTGCAGGCGTTCTTTGGCAAGGCTGGCGGTTTTCTTTTTCTCGCCCAGAAAAAATGAGAAAAAAGACATGGCGTCATTTCCCCCCGAACAGGCGTTTAAACAAGCCTTGTTTGGGCGGCTCGGTAAAGCGCATGGGCTTGTCTTCACCCAGAAAACGGTCGATCACGTCCTTGTAGGCTTCCGACACGTCACTGCCTTCCATGTGCACCGCCGGCACACCCTGATTGGAGGCCTGCAGTACCGATTCGCTCTCAGGGATCACGCCAATGAGCTTGATGCGCAGAATGTCCTTGATGTCCTGTAGCGAGAGCATCTGACCCTGGTTCACCCGCGACGGGTTGTAGCGGGTGATCAGCAAATGCTCCTTGATGGGTTCCAGCCCTTCCATGGCGCGCTTTGTCTTGCTCGACAACATGCCCAGGATGCGGTCAGAATCGCGCACCGAGGACACCTCGGGGTTGGTCACCACCAGCGCCTCATCAGCAAAGTGCATGGCCATCAGCGCACCGGTCTCGATGCCAGCAGGCGAGTCGCAGACGATGTATTCAAAGTCCATGGCGGCCAAATCAGCCAGTATTTTTTCAACACCGACCTGGGTCAAGGCATCCTTGTCGCGGGTTTGTGAAGCTGCCAGCACAAAAAGGTTATCGCACTGTTTGTCCTTGATAAGCGCCTGGTTCAGGTTGGCTTCGCCGTGAATCACGTTGATCAGGTCATACACCACTCGGCGTTCGCAGCCCATGATCAGGTCGAGGTTGCGCAGGCCAACGTCGAAGTCGATGACGGCGGTCTTATGGCCGCGCATGGCCAGACCGGTCGAAAAACTGGCGCTGGTGGTGGTTTTACCCACCCCGCCCTTGCCAGAAGTCACCACAATTATTTTTGCCATGTTGAAGAAGTCTTTCAAAGAGAAAAATTAGGGGATCAAAGCTTCAAAGATCAGCTTGTCCTGGCCGTCGTCGCTCAGGTACACCTGTGCCGGCTTGCCGTGAATGTCTTTCGGGAGCGGATTTTCGCTGGTGCGGTACACACCTGCAATGGAAATCAGTTCGGGTTCAAGACAAAGTGAAAAGATGCGCGCCTGGGTGTTGCCGCTGGCGCCTGCCATGGCTTTGCCACGCAAAGGTGCATAGACGTGGATGTTGCCGTCTGCCACCACTTCAGCGCCCATGTTAACCATGGCCAGCACCACCAGATCAGCGCCCCGCGCGTAGATCTTCTGGCCCGAGCGCAAAGGCTTGTCAAGCACCAGCGTAGCAGGGCCTGGGACCTCGCGCACCACTTCACGAACAACTTCATGAACGCTTTGTGTGACCGGTTTTTCTCCGTTACTTTTTGAATTGACGCCCTTGCCACGCGGAATTTCAGTTGGCGCTTCGATTAAGCCACAAGCCAGGGCGGCTGTCGCTGTTGACGGTGTGGCGTTGCGAAAAGCGATGGGTTTGAGACGACAGTGATGCAAGGTGGACAGCAAAGCCGGAAGCGACGCATCGATGTCTTGAATTTCGCTTTTAAAAAAGTCCAGTAACAAGGCGTCGTTGTCAAAAAAATCAGGACTCTGGCTGACCGGCCCAAACTGTGCGTAGAGGTCTTCGATGACGTCAGCCAGGTCAGGAGTTTTGAGCATCAGTGCCACCAAGGGCAACTGAGCGCTTTTGATTTCAAAGGTGTGTGCCACGTGACCTGTATAAAAAAGATGCGAAGGTTGCCGGGTGAAAAGGGTGATGAACGATGGTTTTTACCAACGGTCAAATGTTACTTGATCAAGCTGTCAAAAACCATTTTGGCTTCAATTTATTGACTCTGTGCACAGGATTTATGAAAGACTGGATTTGGTTCGCGTACGCGCTGGACAGTTGTTACCTGTCTTTACTTATTTCTATTCTTTTAACGTAGTAGTAGTAGATAGAAGTCAATCCATTGCGTGGATAAGTCAAATTTAGTCAATATTATCAAAGGTATATGTCGTCTGACTGAATGTGTACCACTGCGCTTTTTGGATGTCACTGAATCTTGGGTAAGTTCCAAATAAATTTTTTTCTGTGGATAACAAGCCGATTCCAGGTTAATTATCCACAACTTTATACACCGATCTGGCAAAAAAAAGCCCGGACTCATCCGGGCTGGACCGATGCTGTTGGCTGGTCAGGGCTTGCCTGTAGCGCTCATCTTCAACATCGCATCAGCAATTTCTGCCTTGATGGGTGTCACATCAGGAGAATTGACCGGCAAAACCGTCAACGCGGTTTGCCAGTGACCAATGGCCTTGGCATAGTCACCACTCTGAAAGGCAGATTGGCCAGCCATCATCAGCGCCATCGGATGCTTGGGGTCGATCGTCAGGGCCTTGTTGACCAGTTCGGTTGGTTTGCCTTGCAGGTTTTTAGCACGCATGGCCAAGGTGTCGGCATACTGAGTCAGTAAATCAGGATCGGTATCGAGCATATTGCCGGTCTTGGCATACGCTGCTGCAGCCTCTTCCAGCCTGCCCTGAACTTTGTAGGCGCGTGCCAAACGGGCCCAGCCAGCGAGATCGCCCGGGTTTTCTTTCAGGCGTGCGGCCAGCCGATCGACCATTTGGTTGATCATTTCTGGTGTCATCCCGGCCGCAGCCGCAGCGGGCACTGGTGGCTGCATGTTGCTAGCCACAGCAGGTAGCCCAGCCTGACTGCGTGCATCAGCAATGTTGGCCTGAACTTGCTCAATATCTGGAGACTCAGGCGGCAGCAAGCTCAATAACTTTTCCCAGTGCATCACGGCCATCGGAAAATCACCATTTTGGTAAGAGGCCACGCCTGCAATCATCAGTCCCAAGGGGTGTTCAGGGTTCTTGCGAAGCGCTTCGTCAACCATCATTTGTGGTTGACCTACAAAGCTGTTGCCCGCCATGACGCCAAGCAGTTCAGCGTAATCGACCAGCATGTCCGGGTTTGTTTTGACGTAGTCGCCCGCCCGCTCAAAGGCTTGTTTGGCCTCTTCGAAGCGCCCGACCACCTTGTAAGAACGTGCCATCATGGCCCAGCCCTGGGGGTTGTCCGGATTGGCTTGTAGTTTGGCCGCCAAAGTGTTTATCATTTGCGTGATTTGCTGATCTTCAGCGTTCACTCGGGCTACAGGTGGGTTGATGGCCATGGGAGCACCCAGCAGCATGTACAAGCCCAGCGACAGCACCGGCACACTCACACCGATGGCACTGGCCATGCGCGGCGCAGTCCAAAAGCCAGTGCTGTTTTGCGTTGCGGCTTGTTCAAAACTTTCGGTGTCATCGAGCAGGCGCAGTTGCAATTCGTCGCGGGTGGTCTCGAAGTCCTGCTGGCTGATGATGCCTCGCGCCAGATCGCCTTCAAGAACCTGAAGTTGGTTGTGGTGAATCTCTGCGTTGAGTTTTTCACTGCTGATAGCGCTATCAGACTGTTTGATGAGTAAAGGGCGAATCACCCAGGCCACGACCAGCAGCGTCAACAGCGCTGAAATACCGATAAAGACGTTCATTTGGAAGAGCTAGTTTCTTGAAGAAGAGCTTGGGCTTTGGCGCGTTTGGCGTCGTCAAGCACGGGGGTGTCTTTTTGCTTTTGAATGCGCTTGATGGCTGTTACCAACAGCCAGATGGCACCAATCAACAGCATCAAAGGGCCAAACCAGAGTAGCCATGTCGTTGGTTTGACTGGTGGCCTGTACAGCACAAAGTCACCGTAGCGACTGACCAGATATTCCTTGATTTCAACATCGGACTTACCCGCGCGGATCAGGGTGCGTACTTCGCGGCGCAGGTCGTTGGCCAGGTCGGCGCGGGAACCGGCCAGCGATTCGTTTTGGCACACCAGGCAACGCAATTCCTCGGCGATGGTGATCAGGCGTTGCTCGACGACCGGGTCGTCAGCCAGTGGGGCGGCCTCTTCTGCGTGCGCACCGAGGGCACATTGCAGGGCCATAAAAAGAATGATCAGGAATTTCATGATTGCAGTTCCTTGATCAGGGGCACAAGTTTGTCACGCAGGGCTTCTTCGGTGAACGGACCAATCTGCTTGTAGCGAATGATGCCGGCCTTGTCGATAAGAAAGCTCTCAGGTACGCCATAAACGCCGAAGTCAATGCCGATGCGCGCATCAGAATCCACGATGGTGTGGGTGTATGGGTTGCCGTAGCGGGCTAGCCACCGCAAGCCATCGGCTTCTTTGTCCTTGTAGTCCAGGCCAACAATGACCAGCGGATTCGTTTTGACAAACTCAACCAACAAAGGGTGCTCTTGCCGACAGGCAACACACCAGGAGGCCCAGGTGTTGAGCAGCCAAACCTGTCCCAGCATGTCCTTTTTTGAGAGGGTTTCTCCTGGCTTGCCAAGTACCGGCGCTGTGAACTCTGGCGCGGGCTTGCCGATCAGTGGGGAGGGAATTTCGTGCGGATCGCGCGTCAGTCCAATGGCCAGAAAAATCAGCAAGACCACAAAGATACCCAAGGGTATCAAACCTTTTTTCATGCCGTCGCACCTTTCATGTCAGTCGCGCTAACTTTGGCAGCTGCCTTTTTGCGATAGCGCTTGTCCAGTGCCGCCAAGGCCCCGCCGAACGCCATGAACAGGCAGCCAACCCAGATCCAGGCAATAAAGGGCTTGTGATAAACGCGCATGGCCCAGGCGGGTTTGCCTTCGCCTTCGAGTTTTTCACCCAGCGAAACATACACGTCGCGGGTGAAACGGGTGTCGATGGCAGCTTCGGTCATGGGCATCGTGGAGGAAAAATAAGTGCGCTTTTCAGGGTGCAGGACGCGCAAGACGCGGTCACCCTTGATCAGTTCGACACTGCCCCGGTCTGCCTTGTAATTGGGTCCGGGGACTTCTTCGATGCCGGTCAGGCGGAAGGTGTAGCCACCCACTTCAACGGTGTCGCCAAAGGTCATGCGAACGTCTTTTTCGGTTTCGTAGCCTTTGACCATGGTGATGCCGACAACACAGATGGCAATACCGATATGCGCTGCGTGCATGCCCCAGTAAGACACAGGGGTTGACTTCCAGTTCACAGTGTCCTTGAGTTGACGGTAAATCTGCACGGCCGATGCCAGCACAATCCAGATGGCCAGGGTCAGGCCCATGGCGACCAGAGCCGACCACTCACCAGCCAGCAGCGGCGCCGTGCAGCCGAGCAGTACCGAAACGATGGCAATGGGACGTAGTTTTTTGGTCAGGTCAGCCACCGTGTCGTTTTTCCAGCGGGCATAACTGCCAACGACCATGAAGAACAGCACCGGCGTCATGATGGGGGCAAAAACGGCATTGAAATAGGGCGGGCCCACCGACAGCTTGCCCAGGTTCAATGCATCGATGATCAGCGGGTACAACGTGCCCAGCAGCACGGCGGCCGCCGCTGTGGTGAGTAGTACGTTGTTGACCAGCAAAAAGGTTTCACGCGAGACGAGCGCAAACGAGCCGCCGGAGCGCACTTTGCCTTGGCGGGCAGCAAACAAGATCAGTGAACTTCCCACCACCACTGCCAGAAACAGCAAGATGAAGACACCGCGTTTGGGGTCGGTGGCAAAGGCATGGACCGATGTCAACACACCCGAGCGCACCAGGAAGGTGCCGAGCAGGCTGAGCGAAAAGGCAATCAGCGACAGCATGATGGTCCAGCTTCTAAATAAGCCGCGCTTTTCTGTCACAGCCAGCGAGTGCATCAAAGCGGTACCAACCAACCAGGGCAGGAAAGAAGCGTTTTCGACCGGGTCCCAGAACCACCAGCCGCCCCAACCCAGTTCGTAATAAGCCCACCACGATCCCATGGCGATGCCGATGGTCAGGCAAATCCAGGCAGCTGTGGCCCACGGGCGCGTCCAGCGCGCCCAAGCCGCGTCGAGCCGACCGTTGAGCAGGGCGGCGATCGAGAAGGCAAACGGAATCGACATGCCGACATAACCCATATAGAGCATGGGTGGGTGAAACACCAGGCCGGGGTCTTGCAGCAACGGGTTCAGGTCGCGACCGTCCACCGGGATCTCGACCAGGCGCTCAAACGGGCTTGATGTGAACAACATGAACATCAGAAAGCCCACCGCAATCAGTGCTAGAACCCCCAGCACGCGTGACACCATGGCGTCGGGCAGCTGGCTGGAGAAGAGCGACACCGCCATCATCCAGGTACACAGCATCAACAACCACAACAACAGCGAGCCTTCGTGACCGCCCCAAACGGCAGCAATGCGGTAAATGTCGGGCAGTTGGGAGTTAGAGTGCTGCACCACATACAAAACTGAAAAATCGTTGCTGTAAAACGAATAGGCCAGACAGACAAAGGAGAAGCCGACCAGCAGCCACAAAACCTGGGCACCTGGGCGCGCCAAAGCTATCCATTCAGCTTTTCCCTGCTGACCACCTGCCAGACTCAGGGTGCCAAAGACGGCAGCAACCAGCATGGCAAGTATCAGTGCGAAATGTCCAAGTTCAGGAATCATGATCGATCTCGGTGCGTTAAAAAAAAGAAAACCACCCGGTCAGGATGGGACGGAAACAGGCCTTACTTCAGGCTCTGGCTTGTTTTTTCGATTTCAGCCTGGTCCAGCGCGTGCTGGGCTTCGGGCGGCATGTAGTTTTCGTCATGCTTGGCCAGCACCTCTGAGGCGGTGAACTTGCCGTCGTCGCCGAGTTGCCCTTGGGCGACCACGCCCTTGCCTTCGCGGAACAGGTCGGGCAAGATGCCGGTGTAGGTTACGGGCACTTCTTTGAGCGTGTCGGTAACGACAAAGGATACGGTCAGGTTGTTGCGAGTCACCGAGCCCTCCTTGACCATGCCGCCCACGCGAAAGGCGCGATTTTGCGGGGCTTCACCGGCTCCCACCTGGCTGGGTGTAAAGAAAAATACCAGATTGCTTTGAAATGCGTTCAGGACAAAGTAGGCGGCGATGGCGATGGTGGCCAGGGCGCCAACAATCATGGCGGTGCGTTTGTGACGAGGTTTCATGGTGATGTTGTGTTGCGGGTTTAATCGCCTTGTGATTCGGATTCGTTCAAAAGGTTTCTCAGAATGTCGCGCCGCTTAGCGCGCACTTGCCAGATTTCGGCAATGACCACGACGGCCGTGATGCCGAAACTGCCCCATACATAGAAGGCATAGCCTCCCATTTCCAGAAATTCTCCAACGCTATGCCACTGCATGTTTCACCCACTCCGTATGACGTTCCCGATCCAGAATAATGCTGCGCACCCGTAGCAGCGTGATCGCAATGGTGTACATCCAAAAGGCAAAAACCATGATCAGCATGCCCGTGAGCATGGTCGAGGCCATGGATGAGCCTTTCATCGAGACCGACGCGCCTTGATGCAAGGTGTTCCACCATTTCACCGAAAAATAGATGATGGGCACATTGACCGCGCCTACCAGGGCCAAAATGGCGCAGGCCTTGTCCGCGCGACGCGGGTCGTCAATGGAGGCTTGCAGGGCCAGAAAACCCAGATATAAAAATAGCAGAATCAATTCAGAGGTTAGTCGTGCGTCCCACACCCACCAGGCACCCCACATCGGTTTACCCCAAAGTGCGCCTGTGACCAGTGACAAAAAGGCAAACAGCGCGCCAGTAGGCGCCAGGGCTGAAGCCATCATTCCTGACAGGCGCGTGTTGAAGGCCAACCCGAAACCGGCCCAGGCGGCCATGACCAGGTAGATAAACATGGACATTTGCGAGGCCGGCACATGAACAAAAATAATGCGGTAACCCTGACCCTGCTGGGCATCGACGGGCGCCACAAAAAACGAAATCCACAAGCCAGCCAATGTCAGCAGGGCTGCCAGAGTGGCAAACCATGGCCACATTTTTCCGGCCAGGACATAAAAGTTCTGCGGAGAGGAGAACTTGAACCAGTGAATCACACGCGTTTTCATTCCAGGGAAATCCTCAAAGCGGCTGCTGTAGCCAAGGGTGAGAAGAAGAGCGAGAGTACCAACAAGGCGACCATCAAGGACAAGTGGCCTCCAATACCCATGCCCGCTGCATCAGCTTCAACCGCACCCGCACCAAAAATCAGCACCGGAATATACAGCGGCAAGATTAACAATGACAGCAAAACCCCTGCACCGCGTACGCCTAAGGTCAAGGCGGCGCCAATACTGCCAATCAGGCTCAGCGTGGGTGTTCCCAGCAGCAGCGACAGCATCAGGATGCCCAGAGCGCGAGTGTCCAGACCAAATTGCAAGCCCAGCACCGGCGCCATCAGCACCAGCGGCAGGCCAGCCAACAAAAAATGCGCCAGTGCTTTGGCCAGCACCAGTAGGGCCAGTGGCGTGGTGGACAGTGCCATTTGTTCCAATGAACCGTCGGCGTAGTCGGTGGCAAACATGCGTTGCAGCGACAACATGGCCGCCAGCAGTGCGCTCACCCACAAGACACCTGGCGCCATGCGCAACAGCAAGGCAGTCTCTGGCCCGACGCCAAGCGGAAACAGGCTCGCGATCACCACAAAAAACACCAGCGGCGTCAGCACTTCGCCTTTTTGCCGCATGCCCAGGGAAATCTCGCGCCTGAGTACGGCCAGTAGCACATGGCCCAGCCCGACAGGTTTTACGGCGTTGCTCATGCGGCTTGTAATTCCAACATCTGGGCGGGCACATTGCCGATGGCCACGCGCTGGTGGCTGGTCAGCACTGCCAGGCCGCCCGTAGCCAGGTGCTCGGCAACCAGGTCGGCCAGCAGCTTGATACCCGCTTCGTCCATGGCCACATAAGGCTCATCAAGCACCCAGAGCTTAGCCGGGCTCAGCACCAAGCGCGACAAGGCTACGCGCCGCTTTTGACCTTGCGACAGGTGGCGCACCAGTTGCTTGCCACGCCCACGCAGGCCAAAACGTGCCAACACCTCATGGGTTTGCGCTTCGTTTGCAGCAATGCCGCCCAGTGCGGTCATGAAAGCCAGGTTCTCATCGACGGTCATGGATTCCTGCAAGGCGTTCAAGTGGCCCAGATAACACAGGTCCTGGCGGTAAGCTTCGCGTTGTGCATGAATGGGGGTGTCGTTCCAGAGGATGTCGCCAGACTCGATGGGCGCCAGGCCGCACACCATGCGCAACAAGCTGGTTTTGCCAACGCCGTTGGCGCCTGCCACATACAACCATTGACCAGACTCCAGGCGGCAATCTACGTTATTAAATAGCTGCCGTCCGCCTTTGATGCAGCCAAGCTTGGAGAAAGATAGTGATGGAATGATTTTCAAGGGCTCAACGGTCGCAAAAACTTAACCTGGGTATTTTACGTTAAGCCGACCTCTTGGAACTGTGGCCAGATCAACGAGAAATCACCACCTTTTGGTACAGCCCACCAAAATAGGTTTGCTTGTCAATCGCCAATTTTTGGCAGTGTGCTGGCAACCAGTCAGCAATTTGACCGTTCCACAAGTCCATTGCAAAAGGCTCCAGCGTGGTCAGGATCGGCACCATGACATAGCGAAACGGGTTGCTCGCTTTGGGCTTGTGGTAATCAACGAACACGACCTTGCCGCCTGGTTTGGTCACCCGCAAAGCCTCGGAAATCGTTTTGATTCGAACTTCGGCGGGTTGCTCGTGGAGCAGAAAAAACACAACCGTGGTGTCGTGGCTGGCATCGGCGAAATTCAGCGCGGATGAATCCTGCTGCAACACCGTGACCTGCTTTTGCTGGCCCAGTTTGGCGTGCAGGTTGGTGATTTGCACCGGTGCCACGTCAATCACATTCAAATGGCCTTTGGGACCCAAGCGGCGCGCCAGGTGCTCCGTGAAATTGCCATAGACGCAAGCCACTTGCAACACGTCACCATTGATGACGTCTCCCATTTCCTGTAGTGCCAGATCACGCAAACGTGAAAAATTGCCCCACAAAATCAAATTGACCAGCCATTGGCGCTCGAACACACGCACTGCGTTTGGGTGGGTGTAAGCCCACCAATAAGTGGATTCAAGGTATTGGGGAACGACGACAGGGGCGATACTACAGGGGGCTTGCGCGGCGATGCTGGCATCGCTCGGCTCGGTGCCGGGTTTGTTGAAAATCATAGGTAATCAATAGGATGACAGGCAACCATGCCTGAACATTTGTGCCACGAAAAAATGAACTTTACGTGGCGATCCTAACCGAATTGAATACCAAGGTTCAGCAGCATGGTTTGTGTTGGCTTTTTTGATGCAAAGTCGGCACCTTGAAAGAACTTCTTTTGATGTACATCAAAAAAATTTTTAACAGGGGTATTTCGATGGTAGTAGTATTGTGCCTTGGTACATTCAGTATCTTTTATTCATTCAACTTTTAGAGGATTCACATGAGCAACACGAAACATTCCTATCTCCTGAGCGCTTTGATGGCTGCCGGTCTGGCTTTTGCTGCAGTTTCGGCACAAGCGGCTGTCGACGTGGCAGGTGCTGAGGCAGCGCTCAAGGTCAACAAGTGCGCCAAGTGCCACTCGGTCGATAAGGAAAAGACAGGCCCCTCTTATAAGAAGACAGCTGAAAAATACAAGGGCCAGGCTGATGCCGAAGCCAAGCTCTACACCCATCTGACCACTGGCCCCAAGATCAAGATGGACGGTGAAGACGACGTGCACGTTAAAGCCAAGGGCGACGAAGCCTCCATCAAGAACATGGCCCAATACATTTTGTCTCGTTAAGCATTTAAGTCAGGCACTTCAAGATGTCAGTAATCAAAAAATTGCGCCAACACTGGATGTTGGTTTTGGGGTTGTTGGTCGCACTTGGCCTTTTCTCGGTTTCCGTAGGGATTGCCGGTGCTTACGTTTTGGCGCATACGAGCACTGAAGAGTTTTGTGTGTCCTGTCATGAAATGTCATACAACTTTGCCGAGTACAAGGGCACGATTCATGACACCAATCGCACTGGTGTCCGTGCCATTTGTACCGACTGTCATGTGCCGCATGAGCCCGGGCCTTTGGTGCTTGCCAAAATTAAGGCGACCAAGGACCTTTACTACACCTACATTTCTCCATCCATCGAGACCGAGGAGAAGTTTGAGGCCAAACGTGCACACATGGCTCAAGGTGTGTGGAAGGAAATGAAGGCCAATGACTCTGCCACTTGCCGCAGTTGTCACCGCGCCGACAAGATGAGTGTGGAGCTACAGTCCGCTGGTGCGCAAAGACGTCACGCCAAGGGCAAAGCTGAAGGAAAAACCTGTATTGAATGCCATTATGGTATTGCCCACAATGAACCTGAGGGTCCTAGCCCGACGGAATTGTTCAATTCTCTGGCGATCAAGTAAGATAAATTCTTTCAACTTGAGGAGTAGATGATGAAAATGAAACTATTGGCTATTTTGGCTGGTGCTGTGGTGGCCTTGCCTGCCGTGGCTGCTGATGTGACCTATCGCAATGACATTGCGCCCATGCTCAAGAAATTGTGCTCGGACTGTCACTCTGCAGAAAATAATGCTCCCTCGATGGCTGAGTTCAAACTCGACGAAAACAAGTACAAAAAGCAACTTAAGGTGGGTCCGCGTGCCGATACCTATGAACATCTGTTGCAGCTGGTAGACGGTAGGTCAACAGGTGCTTTGATGCGTCGATTGGACGATGGCACGAATCCCTATGCCAAGGGTAAAGCTGGCAACATGCACAAGTACCTAGGCGAAACCGATGCTGAACGCGCTGCTAACCTGAAAATTGTCAAGGCTTGGGTTGTGGGTGAAGGCAAAGAGTGGAACCTCAATGGTATAAAACAGCGCGGTGAAATGCCACCGATCACTTTGGAGCAACTGCGTCAAGTAGAAGCCAAATATTGATTTCAAATTTATTTTGAATGCAAAGGCCGCTGTGATCCAGCGGCTTTTTTGTACGTAATTTACTTTGGTAAGGATGGAGATTGATCCTTGCCGTCAACCTGCTACTTGATCAGACCTTCAGCCCGCATCGCCTCTTGCACGGCGGGCCGTGCGGCAACGCGGGCCATAAAGGCGCTCAGGTTGGCCAGTCCGCTGATGTCCACGCTCACAAACTTACCCCAGCCAGCCACTACGAACAGGTGAGCATCGGCCACGGTGAAAGTGTCACCCATCAGGTAACTCTTGCCAGCCAGTTCGCCATCGACCCATTTCAGGCGCGAAATTAGTCGTGTCTTGGCAATTTCCTTGGCTTCGGCCGGCATGCCAGGCGTGAACAGCGGCGCAAAGCCTTTGTGCAGTTCAGTGCCGATGGTGTTGAGCCATTCCTGTAGCTTGTAGCGCTCCCAGGTGCCGTTGGCGGGAGCAAGTTGCTTGGTCGGCACCTGGTCGGCAATGTACTGCGAAATGGCAGGCACCTCGTGCAGGGTACGGCCATCGTCAAGCACCAGGAACGGAACATAACCCAGCGGGTTGATGGTGTAGTAGTCGGTACCATCGGCCAGCTTGTGGGTTTTGGTGGGCGCGGCAATGGCCTCAAAGGCCAGGCCTGATTCTTTGAGGGCGATGTGGGTTGCCAATGAACAGGCGCCGGGGGAGTAGTAAAGCTTCATGAAATTCCTGTAGACGTTGCTTGGGATTGACCTAATCGATCAACGCCGTCATGCTAACTTGCCGCCGCAAGGCTTGCCGGAACAAGCTTATTGCTGACCCTGGCTTGACGGCGTCAGCCGCTCTGCCGCCCACAGCACTTGCTTGACGACCGACGCGACACTTTCTCGTTGCTTGTCATGCTGCAGTTGACCTTCGTTACCAAAGGCGCTGGCCGCCTGGCCCAGGGCAAATTGTTGCGGCGCCACCCAGCACTGCAGGTTGCTCAATAACGGGGCAAGGTGCTGTAGTGAGCGCAGGCCGCCCAAAGCGCCCGGAGAAGCAGACAGGAGCCCTACAACCTTGCCGGCAAAGGCTTTGCTGCCCTGGTTCCATTGCGAGTCGCCCTTGACCGGGCTGGAGGCCCAGTCCAGCGTGTTTTTCAGCAGCGCGGTGTAGCTGCCGTTGTATTCGGGCGAACAGATGATCCAGCCTGGATGCTCGTAAAGGACTTGTTTCAGTCGAAGCACATCGGGCGGCGTGCCACGCGCTTCCAGGTCGGCGTTGTAGAGCGGAATATCGAGGCTGGAGAGTTCCAGCAGCGTGACCTCTGCCCCGGATTGACGCGCCAGGTCGGCGGCGACACTGGCCAGTTGGCGGTTGTAGGACTGGGCCCGCGTGCTGCCCGCAAAAATCAGGAGTTTCATAGTCGATTGCCTATTTGTTAAGGACGCGTTCTACCGGGTGGTGGCGCAGCCTGAAAGCGTCGGGCATGCCAGAGCCCAGCAGCGGGCGCAGGTACATGCGAAAGGCATCGGTCACGTCGGTGCCGCTGGGCGCGATGAACTCGTCTTCCATCACCCGGGTTTTACCGGCCACGGCTTCCAGTGGCAACAATTCGTAATCGACCGAGTAAAAACCAGTGCGTTTGATGGCGACCGAGCCATCGTGTTGCCCCCACATGGCAAACTGAACGGCTTTTTCGCCTACTTCACGGGCTTCGCGCTGATCGACATCGGACACGCAACCGATGAACGAGCGTTGCAGGTAGCCAAAGGTGTCACCGCGCACGCGTTTGATCTTGAGTTTGGACTTGATCTCTTCGCACAGCAAATCGGCCAGCGCGCCGTTGCCTGACAACTGCACATTGCCGTGCGCATCATGCTCCATCTCCTTGGCCAACAGCGCCGTGATGGGTGTGCCAGCGGCATCGTGAATGCCTTCAGAAACGGCAATCACGCAACGGCTATGGCGCTCGTAGGTGGCCTTGACATCGGCCAGAAAGTGATCAATGACAAAGGTACGCTCGGGCAGATAGATCAGGTGCGGACCGTCGTCCGGAAATTTTTTGCCCAATGCCGATGCTGCGGTCAAGAAGCCCGCATGGCGGCCCATCACCACGCCCACGTAAACACCGGGCAGCGCCGCGTTGTCCAGGTTGGCGCCGGCAAACGCCTGCGCGACAAAACGTGCCGCCGACGGAAAGCCGGGCGTGTGGTCGTTGCCGACCAGGTCGTTGTCGATGGTTTTTGGAATATGGATGCTGCGCAGCGGGTAGTTGGCGGCGCGCGCCTGCTGACTGACGATGCGCACCGTGTCAGAAGAGTCGTTGCCGCCAATGTAGAAAAAGTGGCCGATCTTGTGCGCTTGCAGCACCTTGAAAATCTCGCGGCAATAGGCTTCATCGGGCTTGTCGCGGGTGGAGCCCAGCGCGCTTGACGGTGTGCTGGCCACCAGTTCCAGGTTGTGGCTGGTCTCTTGTGTCAGGTCGGCAAAGTCTTCATCGACGATACCGCGCACGCCGTGGTGCGCGCCATAGATGTGACCAATGTGGGCAAAGCGGCGCGCTTCGAGCGCCACGCCCACCAGCGACTGGTTGATGACGGCGGTGGGGCCGCCGCCCTGGGCGACGAGTATTTTTCCGGTGGCCATGTGGATTTCCTGTGCTTGCTGGTATCGATGAGTGATGTCTGAATTGTGCCTCCGATGCGGCTTGAAATTCGCCAATGACGGCGGCCCTGTGCGCTTTTTGCAGGCATCGGTAAAATCCAGGCTTTGCTTGCGCACAGGCCTTGCAGACTGCCTGATCTGCCCTATTCCGATTGACCACCATGCTTTATCCACAACATTTCGATGTCATCGTCGTCGGCGGCGGCCACGCCGGCACCGAGGCCGCGCTGGCTGCCGCGCGCATGGGCTGCAAAACTCTGCTGCTGAGCCACAACATCGAGACGCTGGGTCAGATGAGCTGCAACCCGTCGATTGGCGGCATTGGCAAGGGGCATTTGGTCAAGGAGGTTGATGCGCTCGGTGGTGCTATGGCTTCGGCAACCGATGAAGCCGGTGTGCAATTTCGCATTCTCAACTCAAGCAAAGGCCCGGCGGTGCGCGCTACCCGCGCCCAAGCCGACCGCATTTTGTACAAGGCTGCCATCCGCCAGCGGCTGGAAAACCAGACCAACCTGTGGCTATTCCAGCAGGCGGTGGACGAC
The DNA here is from genome assembly GCA_002789915.1 of Comamonadaceae bacterium CG_4_9_14_3_um_filter_60_33. Classification (GTDB taxonomy): domain Bacteria; phylum Pseudomonadota; class Gammaproteobacteria; order Burkholderiales; family Burkholderiaceae_C; genus Rhodoferax. The sequence goes on from PFUD01000123.1 coordinate 23,283, forward strand.
CTGATGGTGGAAGGCGATCGTGTTGTCGGAGCGGTGACGCAAGTCGGTATTCGCTTCAAGTCGAGCACGGTTGTGCTCACGGCTGGTACGTTTTTGGATGGCAAGATTCATGTTGGTCTGAACAATTATTCAGCGGGTCGTGCTGGTGACCCGCCAGCAGTTTCCTTGAGCGCACGCCTGAAAGAACTCAAGTTGCCGCAAGGACGCCTGAAGACCGGCACGCCACCGCGGCTTGACGGGCGCAGCATTGATTTTTCTAAATGCACTGAGCAGCCCGGTGACGGCATGCCCGGTGGCATGAGCCCGCAGATGCCAGTGTTTGGCTTTATGGGGCGCGCCGAGCAGCACCCGCAACAAATGTCGTGCTGGATGACCCACACCAACGAGCGCACCCATGACATCATCCGCAGCGGGTTTGACCGCAGCCCCATGTTCACCGGCAAGATCGAAGGCGTGGGGCCACGTTATTGCCCCAGCGTTGAAGACAAGATCAACCGTTTTGCCGACAAGGACAGCCACCAGATTTTTCTCGAGCCCGAAGGCCTGACCACCCACGAGTATTACCCCAATGGCATCAGCACCAGCCTGCCGTTTGACATCCAGTACGCGCTGGTGCGATCAATGCCAGGCTTGGAAAATGCCCATATTTTGCGGCCCGGCTACGCCATTGAATACGACTACTTTGATCCGACCCAGCTGAAAAGCTCGTTTGAAACCAAAGCTATTTCAGGCTTGTTTTTTGCCGGCCAAATCAACGGCACCACGGGTTATGAAGAGGCAGCGGCGCAAGGCCTATTTGCTGGCATCAACGCTGCGCTTCAGGTGCGCGCCATGGGTGGCGGCAATGTGTTGGCCAGTGCAGCGGGCGCCATTTCATTTGTTGGCGACAGCTGGTTGCCGGGGCGCGACGAGGCTTATTTGGGCGTGCTGGTTGATGACTTGATCACTCAGGGTGTAACCGAACCCTACCGCATGTTCACTAGCCGCGCCGAGTTCCGGCTACAGCTGCGCGAAGACAATGCCGACGCCCGTTTGACTGAGGCAGGACGCCAACTCGGCCTGGTCGATGATGCCCGCTGGCAGGCCTTCAACCAGAAACGTGACGCTGTTTCACGTGAAACAGAACGCCTGCGGTCGATCTGGGTGAGCCCGAAAAGCCTGGCGCCCGCCGAGTCCGAGCGGGTGCTGGGTAAGGCGATTGAGCATGAATACAACCTGGCTGAACTGCTGCGCCGTCCGGGCGTGAGTTACGCCGCGCTGATGTCGCTCGGCGGTGGAAAGTATGCCGCGCCGGAGTTTTCAGTTGATGTTCCACGTGAAACATTGGGCATTGCCGATGCTATGGATCAGTCTGGCTTATTTTCAGGTGACGATGGCGATGCTGTTATCGCGAGTCCCTCGAATCAGGCCCGAGGCCGCATAAGGAAACTGAACAAAGACCCTATCAATGCGAGCGCAGCGCGGCAGTCTATGTCCCCTGAATTGGTGGCAACTGTCATTGAGCAGGTGGAAATTACAGCCAAATACTCGGGCTACATTGACCGCCAGAAAGACGATGTGGTGCGTGCGGCCCACTATGAAAACCTCAAGTTGCCGCAAGACTTGGACTACATGCAGGTGTCGGCGCTGAGCATTGAGGCGCGGCAAAAGCTGAACCGCCACAAGCCAGAAACGCTGGGTCAGGCTTCGCGCATATCGGGCATCACGCCGGCGAGCATCTCTTTATTGACCATCCACTTGAAAAAGACCAAGTTCGCCGACTTCGCCAGAAACTCGTCTGAAAGCGCTGCCGCCTGATGCAAGCCATGGAGGCGCAATTAAGGACAGGCCTGGTAGCGCTTGCGCTTGACCTGAGCGATGCGCACGTTACCAGTTTGCTGAACTACCAGAGATTGATCCAGAAGTGGAACAAGGTCTATAACCTGACGGCGGTGCGCGATCCTGGTGACATGCTGACGCACCATCTGCTCGACAGTTTGGCGGTGATTGGGCCGTTGCGCCGGCAACTGGCGCAGATGCCACAACCGGTGGCGGAAAATGGCTCCAAGGGCAATGCGCTGCGCATGCTTGATGTCGGTTCGGGTGCCGGCCTGCCCGGCGTGGTGATCGCTATTTGCTGCCCTGATATCCGGGTGGACTGTGTCGATACGGTCGGCAAGAAGGCGGCATTTATTCAACAAGCGGCAGTCGTGCTGAAGCTGCAGAATCTGCGTGGCGTGCACGCCCGCGTCGAGAACCTGACCGAAAAATACCAGGTGATCTGCTCGCGCGCTTTTGCCTCGCTGGC
>PFUD01000073.1 GCA_002789915.1 Comamonadaceae bacterium CG_4_9_14_3_um_filter_60_33
AAACGCGCACTGGCCGCCGGTTTTTTGCATTTCGGCAATGACTTGCAGCGTCAGCGTGGTTTTGCCGGAAGACTCCGGGCCGTAAATTTCGACCACGCGGCCGCGCGGCAGACCGCCGACGCCGAGCGCAATGTCCAGGCCCAACGAGCCGGTCGAGACCACCTGAATGTCTTCGATGACCTCGCCCTCGCCCAGGCGCATGATGGTGCCCTTGCCAAATTGTTTTTCAATTTGGGCCAGCGCCACTTGCAGGGCCTTGGCTTTTTCGGGGTTGATGGGGGTGGGGGCTTTGACGGGTGCGTCCATGGGTTTCTCCTTGGGGTGACGTTGACTGAAAGATGTTCATCCTCTGTTTTTAACGACAGGCTGGATGCTTGAACAGTAGTCTATTTCAGTTGTTAAGCCGCGTAAACATCTTTTTTAGTCAATTTGATTTACTATTTGCAGCATGACAGAAACCGCAACGGATCAGCGCTGGCGCCAGACCCACATGGGCTACTGGCTGGCACAGGCCTCGGCACGTTTTGACGCCCGCGTGCTGGCCTTGATGGCCGCCAACGACCGCATGCCGCTGGCGCTGGCAAACCTGGTTGCGCGCGGTCACCTGATGGCGTCGCACGTCCACATCACCCAGCACCTGGCGTTGCAGGGCTCGCGCCTGACCGACCTGGCAGCCAGCGCGGGGGTGAGCAAACAGGCCATGGGCAAGCTGGTGGACCAATGCGAAGCCTGGGATTTGGTGCAGCGCCAAAGTGACCCGCGTGACGCACGCGCCTGCATTGTGTTGTTTACACCGGCCGGCCTGAACTGGTTGCAAGCCTATCAGGAGGCCATCACGCAAGCCCAAGCCGAATTGCGCGCTGCGGTAGGCTCCGAGGTAGCCACCGTCATGCTGCTCGGGCTGGAAGCCTATGCCGCCTAGAATGCCCGAAAACAAGACGCTTGAAGTTTGAAGTACATATTCCACCGACCCCAACGAGGAGACATTGATGCGAATTTTGATAGCCGAAGACGACCAGGTTCTGGCCGATGGCCTGTTGCGCACCCTGCGCAGTTCAGGGGCAGCCGTTGACCACGTGGCCAGTGGCAGCGAGGCCGATGCTGCCCTGATGACCAACACCGAGTTCGACCTGCTGATCCTCGACCTCGGTCTGCCCAAAATGCATGGTCTCGAAGTGCTCAAACGCCTGCGCGCGCGCGGTTCCTCGGTGCCGGTGCTGATTTTGACGGCCGCCGACAGTGTTGAAGAACGCGTCAAAGGCTTGGACTACGGCGCCGACGACTACATGGCCAAACCCTTCAGCTTGCAGGAATTGGAGGCGCGAGTGCGCGCCCTGAGCCGGCGTGGCATGGGCGCAGCCAGCAGCACCATCAAACACGGCCCGCTCATTTACGACCAGGGCGGTCGTGTGGCCAGCATTGACGGCGTGATGGTCGAACTGTCGGCACGCGAACTTGGGCTTTTGGAGGTGCTGTTGCAACGCGCCGGCCGGTTGGTCAGCAAAGACCAACTGGTGGAGCGCCTGTGCGAATGGGGCGAAGAGGTGAGCAACAACGCCATCGAGGTGTACATCCACCGCCTGCGCAAAAAAATCGAAAAAGGCCCGATCCGAATTGCCACCGTGCGCGGCCTGGGTTATTGCCTGGAAAAAATCCCCGGCTAATCACTTTTTGATGTGAGCACCACTCCACGCGAGCAACGCTCGCTGTTTGGCGAGATCCTGGACTGGATGCTCACGCCACTGCTGCTGGTGTGGCCGCTGAGCCTGGTCATGACCTGGCTGGTAGCGCAAAACATTGCCGGCAAACCGTTTGACCGTGCCCTTGAATACAACGTGCGCGCCATGGCGCAGCTCATCACCGTAGAAAAAGGTCGCGCCAAATTCTCGCTGCCGCGCCCCGCGCGTGAATTACTGCGTGCCGATGATTCCGACACGGTCTACTACCAGGTGCTGGGCCCGCGCAGCGAACTGCTCAGCGGCGAGCGCGAGCTGCCAGCGCCACCGCTGGTTGAGCAGGTGGTGCTGGACCAGGTTCGGCTGCGCGATGACGTGGTCAAGGGCTTTGACGTCAAGGTGGCTTATTTGTGGATCAATGTGTCGGGGCCGGGCACCCGCCCGGCGTTGGTGCAGGTGGCCGAGACCATGGAAAAACGCTCGGTGCTGGCCACCGAAATCGTCAAGGGCGTGATGCTGCCGCAGTTTTTCATTTTGCCGCTGGCCGTGCTGCTGGTCTGGCTGGCGCTGGTGCAGGCCATCAAGCCGCTGCACCAGTTGGAGGAGCGCATTCGCGCCCGCAAGCCCGATGACCTGAGCCCCATCGACGCGCAGGCCGCGCCGGTCGAGGTGGCACCTTTGGTCGATGCGGTGAACGACCTGCTGCTGCGCCTGACCGACTCCATCGCCACCCAAAAGCGCTTTTTGGCCGATGCCGCGCACCAGCTTAAAACGCCTTTGGCAGGGCTGCGCATGCAAGCCGAAATTGCCCAGCGCGAAGGTGCCAGCGCCGAAGACCTGAAACATTATCTGCGCCAGATCGGCCGCGCCAGTGCCCGCGCCACCCACAGCGTCAACCAGTTGCTGGCGCTGGCACGCGCCGAGAGCAACGGCTCGGCCATGCCGCGCCAAGAGTGCGATCTGGCCGAACTGACCATGTCGGTGGTGCGCGACTGTGTGCCGCGCGCGCTGGAAAAACGCATCGACCTGGGTTACGAGGGCACGCAACCCGGCACCCCTGGCTGCACCGTGCTGGGCAACCCGACGCTGCTCATGGAAATGGTGCGCAATCTGGTGGACAACGCCATCAACTACACCCCGTCGAGCCTGGACAAGCCAGGTGTGATCACGGCCCGCGTGCTCACCGATCCCTTCGGTCACATCTTGGTGCTACAGGTTGAAGATTCGGGCCCGGGCGTGCCCGTGTCGGAGCGCGAGCTGATTTTTCAGCCTTTTTACCGCGCTCTGGGCACCGAGGCCGATGGCTCTGGTCTGGGTTTGCCGATTGTTCTTGAAATTGCCCAGCAACACAACGCCACGGTCAGGCTGGAAGAAACGCACCCGAGTCAAACGCCAGCAGGTGCGCGCTTTGTGGTGCGCTTTAACGCCTTCGCCAAAGATTCGGCTTAGCGATCTGAGTCATTGACCGGGCAGGCATCAAGCGTACCGTCGGGCAACAGGTCGCCAAATTCAGCCAAGCGCGCTTGCAGAGCTTGGTCTGCAGCGGGTAAACGCAAACGCCAGCTTGGTTCAATTGCCTGCGATGCCTGAGCCGGTGACGCCTGCCCATCCTGAATCGCAAGCAACTGCCAGCTTTCTGGTGGCCATGACGCTTCCAGCAGCGCACGCAGCGCATCGGCCTGGGCCGGGCTCAGCGGCCCTGATTGCAGGCAAACCGTGGGCTCGGGCACAACCGCCAAGGGCGGTAGCAGGCCTTCAGCGGCACGCAGCACGGTGATGGCCTCAGGGCGAATTTGCTGAGTCAGGCGCTGTGGCTCGCGCTGTTGCGCCGGACCAAAACCATAAGGCAGCAGCCAGCCTTCGCCCCAAGCCCAGTACACGGCGTTAAGCAGCAGCAATGCCAGGGCAAAAGTGCGCCACATCACGCCATCCGCTCAGAAATTCTCATAGCATGGACCCGGCTGGGCGCGCACGCTGACTTCGGCACTGGTGATGCGCTGCACGCCCTGCTCGTTGGCCACAAGCAGCGCGCCAGTCGCGTCCACGCCTTGCGCTGTGCCCTGCATCCCATCGCTGAGCGTGACCGGCAGTTGCGCCAGCACGTCGCGGGCGTTGAAAGCCTTTTGGAACGGCGCAAAACCAAGGGACTCGAAGCGCTGCACCGTCTGCACCAGCGGCGCAGCAATGCGCAGCAGCGCCTGCGCCGCATCGACCTCAGGCAGCAACTCACGCAGGCCGACCGGCGCGGTGGACAGGCCGCTTGCGTCTGGCGTGGCCAGGTTGATGCCGACTCCGATGACCACGTAACGGCTGGCGCTGGCCGCGCCCCAGTTGGCGGTTTCGATCAAAATGCCGGCCAGCTTGCGGTCGTGCCACCACAGGTCGTTGGGCCACTTGAGGCGAATGTCAGGGTGCAGGCTGCGCGCCACGCTCAAACCCATTGCCAGCGACAGGCCAGACCAGTCGGCTGGCGACAGATTCAGGCCCAGTGAAAACGTCAACGCTTTTGCTGCAGCGCCGAGCGGCGCCGCACCACTGTGCCACTGCCGCCCCATGCGGCCGCGGCCGGCGATTTGCTGCTCCGCCACCAGCAGCACCGGGTCCGGGTGCCCGGCGCGGGCGCGGCGCATGAGCTCGGAATTGGTCGAATCAACTTCAGGCAAAACCTCCACGGTAAAGCCCGGCAGGGTGGGGGCCACGGCCTCCCAGATGGCCTCGGCAGGCCAGCGAACCGGCTGAGCGAATGCGGCGGGCATGGTCTAGCGCCGCTTGGGTGCCAGCAGCGTGCCGCGGCAATTGGTGGCACCGCACCAGCAAGGGTAGTCGGCCTTGAGCTTTTTGGTGTAGCGCTCGTCAATGATCAGGCCGTAGTCGTAGTTGAGCTCCTCGCCGGCAGCAATGTCGCGCAGCGCCTTGATGAAAATGCGGCCGTTTTGCTCGTCGGCTTCGCAATTGGGGTCGCACGAGTGGTTGATCCAGCGCGACGAATTGCCACCGTACAGCGCGTCGATGACACGGGTTTCGTCAATATGAAAATAAAACGTGTGGTTGGGGTTGGCCGGGTCATGCGGATGGCGCGCCTGGGCTTCTTCCCAGCTGATGATTTCGCCCACGTATTCCAGGACGGTGTCGCCCGCAGCAATAGCCTGCACCGCATAGACGCCCTTGCCGTGAACGGCGGAGCGGCGCACCTGAATGCGACGGGGTTTTGCGGATGATTTTTTGGACACGTTGAAAAATTTGGTATCGTGAACTCGTATGGGTGCGCGTGTGTGCACCTACCTGTGTGCGCCCGCCCGTGCGAGCGCGAGAAAACGGATTGTAGTCAGATGAAAACATTGATCATTGCTGAAAAACCTTCGGTTGCACAAGACATCGTGCGCGCCCTGACACCCGTGTCGGGCAAGTTCGAAAAGCACGACGAGCATTTCGAAAACGACACCCATGTGGTCACCAGTGCTGTCGGCCACTTGGTGGAAATCCAGGCGCCCGAAGCCTTTGACGTGAAGCGCGGCAAGTGGAGCTTTGCCCACCTGCCGGTGATTCCGCCGCACTTCGACCTCAAACCCGTTGACAAGACCAAGACCCGGCTCAACGCCGTGGTGCGGCTGGCCAAGCGCAAGGACGTGGACCAACTCATCAACGCCTGCGACGCCGGACGCGAGGGCGAGCTGATCTTCCGGCTGATCGAGCAGTACGCCGGTGGCGTCAAGCCGCTGGGTAAGCCCGTTCAGCGCCTGTGGCTGCAAAGCATGACGCCGCAGGCCATTCGCGACGGCTTTCAACACCTGCGCACCGACTTACAGATGCAGCCCCTGGCCGACGCCGCGCGCTGCCGCTCAGAGGCCGACTGGCTGGTCGGCATCAACGGCACGCGTGCCATGACCGCCTTCAACTCACGCGACGGCGGTTTCTTTTTGACCACCGTGGGCCGGGTGCAAACGCCCACCTTGAGCGTAGTGGTGGAGCGCGAGGAAAAAATCCGCAAATTTATCAGTCGCGATTACTGGGAAATTCACGCCACCTTTGCCGCGCAGGCCGGTGACTACCCGGCCAAATGGTTCGACCCCAGCTGGAAGCGCGCGCAAGCCAACGCAGCGGCGGGCAACGACGAGCCCGACGCTGAACTCAAGGCCGACCGCGTCTGGAGCCAACGCGAAGCGCAGCATATCGCCGACGCAGTGCGCGGCCAGCAAGCCACGGTCACAGAAGAAAGCAAGCCGACCACTCAGGTTTCGCCGCTGCTGTTCGACCTGACCAGCCTGCAGCGCGAGGCCAACGGCAAGTTCGGTTTCAGCGCCAAGGCCACACTGTCGATTGCGCAAAGCCTGTACGAGCGCCACAAGGCCCTGACCTACCCGCGCACCGACTCGCGCGCGCTGCCCGAAGACTATGTGCCGGTGGTCAAGCAAACCTTCGAGATGCTGGCCGACAGCGGCATGAAGCACCTGGCACCGCATGCGCTCACAGCGCTCAACAATAATTACATCCGACCCAGTAAACGCATTTTTGACAACGCCAAGGTCAGCGACCACTTTGCCATCATCCCAACGCTGCAAGCCCCCAGCGGCTTGAGTGAAACCGAGCAAAAGATATACGACCTGGTGGTACGCCGCTTTATGGCGGTGTTTTTCCCGGCTGCCGAGTACCAAATCACCACGCGCATTTCTAAAGCGCTGGAGCACAGTTTTAAAACTGAAGGCAAGGTACTGGTGAAACCGGGCTGGCTGGCCATTTACGGCAAAGAAGCCGCCGCCGAACAACCCGAAAACGGTGACAAAAACGCCAACAACCTGGTGCCCGTGGCGCCTGGCGAGCGCGTCAAGGCCGACGCGGTGGAGCCCAAGGCCCTGAAAACCCGGCCGCCAGCGCGCTACACCGAGGCCACCTTGCTCGGTGCCATGGAAGGCGCCGGCAAAACAGTGGAAGACGACGAACTGCGCGAAGCCATGCAAGAAAAAGGCCTGGGCACCCCCGCCACGCGCTCCAGCATCATTGAAGGTTTGATCTCCGAAGCCTACATGCTGCGCGAGGGCCGCGAACTCATCCCCACCGCCAAGGCGTTCCAGCTGATGACGCTGTTGCGCGGTCTGGACGTGCAAGAGCTCACCAAGGCAGAGCTCACCGGCGAGTGGGAATTTAAGCTGGCACAAATGGAGCACGGCAAGCTCAAGCGCGAAACCTTCATGGCCGAGATTGCCGCCATGACCGAGCGCATGGTCAAAAAAGCCAAGGAATACGACCGCGACACCATCCCGGGTGACTTTGCCACGCTGCACACGCCTTGCCCAAACTGCGGTGGCATCGTGCGGGAAAATTACCGCCGCTACGCCTGCGCCGGCGCGGACGGCAAAAGTGACGGCTGCGGCTTCTCGTTTGGCAAAACGCCGGCGGGCCGGACTTTCGAACTCGCCGAGGTCGAGCAATTTTTGCGCGACCGCAAAATCGGCCCCTTGAGCGGTTTTCGCTCCAAGGCCGGCTGGCCGTTCACCGCCGAAATGGTCATCAAATTCGACGACGAAACCAAAAACTACAAGCTGGAATTTGACTTTGGCGACGACAAGAAAGGTGAAGAATCTGGCGAACTGATCGACTTCTCGGCCCAGGAAGCGCTGGGCGCCTGCCCCAAATGCAGTGCCCGGGTGTTCGAGCACGGCAAAAACTACGTCTGTGAAAAGTCGGTGCCCACCGACGCGCAAGCCACGCCAAGCTGCGACTTCAAGACCGGCCAGATCATTCTGCAGCAGCCCATCGAGCGCGAACAAATGGTCAAGCTGCTGGCCACCGGAAAGACCGATTTGCTCGACAAGTTTGTCAGTATGCGCACCCGGCGCGCCTTCAAGGCCATGCTGGCCTGGGACCCGGCCGCAGGCAAGGTGAACTTTGAATTTGCCCCGAGCAAGTTCCCGCCGCGCAAAACCTCGGCCACGCCCTTTACCCGTGCAGCGGTGGCGACCAAAGCAGGCACACCAGCCAAGGCCGCAGCCGCGAAAAAGGCGGCAAAAGCACCCGTCAAAAAAGTGGCCAAGGCAGCCACCCCCAAAGCGCCACGCAAAGCACCCGCCTCAGGCAGCGCGGGCTCAACGCCCAGCGCCGCCCTGGCCGCGGTGATTGGTACCGAGCCCGTGGCGCGCGCCCAGGTCATCAAAAAACTGTGGGACTATATCAAGGCCAACAACTTGCAGGACGCCGCCAACAAGCGCGCCATCAACGCCGACGACAAGCTGTTGGCGGTCTTTGGCAAGCCGCAGGTGACGATGTTCGAGCTGGCCGGGATTGTGGGCAAGCATTTGGGGTGAGGTGAGATTCACACAGGTTGTATATGCTTTTTATATGTTTTATCAAAAACTGATAATTTAGATAAACTCCTTACATATGGACCCGGTACGCAACCCCTACACCCCCGGCGCTGGTACGCCTCCACCCGAACTGGCAGGGCGTGATGCGTTGCGCGAGAAGGTTCGTGTCTGCATCGAGCGACTTCGCATAGGCAACACCGCGAAAAGTGTGCTCATGGTCGGCCTGCGCGGTGTTGGCAAGACGGTGCTGCTTGACCAGATGCGCAGCGACGCGGAAAGCTCGGGCATTCACACTATCC
>PFUD01000015.1 GCA_002789915.1 Comamonadaceae bacterium CG_4_9_14_3_um_filter_60_33
GGCCGACCGGCTGCTCGACCTGGGTTTTTCCGAAGAACTCAACCAGTTGCTGGCCCTGTTGCCCGCACAGCGCCAAAGCCTGTTTTTCTCGGCCACGTTTGCGCCGTCCGTGCAGGCGCTGGCCAACACCTTGCTGCATGACCCGGTGCGCGTGGATGTGCGCCCAGACGTCGCGCCGCCACTTGAGATCATGCAGCGTGCCATCGCCGTGGACACGCCCAGGCGCACCCAGTTGCTGCGCCACCTGATCCGGCAAAACGCCTGGCCGCGGGTGCTGGTGTTTGTCGCCACCAAATTCGCGGCCGAAATTGTGGCCGACAAGCTGCGCAAGGCCGGCTTGACGGCCGAGCCCTTTCACGGCGAACTCAGCCAGGGCAAGCGCACGCAGGTGCTGGCCGACTTCAAGGCCGAACGCCTGGCCGTGGTGGTGGCCACCGATGTGGCGGCGCGCGGCCTGGACATTGCGGGCCTTCCGGTGGTGGTGAATTTTGACTTGCCTCGCTCGGCCAACGACTACACCCACCGCGTGGGCCGCACCGGACGCGCGGGAGAACCTGGCCTGGCGCTGAGCTTTGTCAGCGCTGCCACGCTGGCGCACTGGCGACTGATTGCCAAGCGGCAACGGCTCGAGATTGCACTGGAAAGCATCCCGGGGTTCGATGCCTTGGAAACTGCTCCGCCCGCCTCCAGCGCCCCCGAAGCCCCTGGCAACGGCGGCATCAAGGGTCTGCGCCCGAGCAAAAAAGACAAGCTGCGTGCGTTGGCAGCGCAAGCCAAGCCGCCCGTGCCTTAAAATCGCAGGCTATTTCACAGCCTCTGGATAAACACCATGAACCGCTGCCTCACTGCCCTCTTGGGCTTTTCTCTGGGCTGCTCGCCCTGCCGGTGACGGTGGCAAAAAATCACACAACCCCATTTTCACCATGAGCAAAAAAGTATTCATCAAAACCTACGGCTGCCAGATGAACGAGTACGACTCGGACAAGATGAGCGACGTGCTCGGCGCCGCGCAGGGCTACACCCAGACCGACAACGTCGAAGAGGCGGACCTGATCCTGTTCAACACCTGCTCGGTGCGCGAGAAGGCGCAGGAAAAAGTGTTTTCGGACCTGGGGCGCGTCAGGCACCTGAAGAAAAAAGGCGCCCTGATTGGCGTCGGCGGTTGTGTGGCGAGCCAGGAAGGTGCGGCCATCATCGAGCGTGCGCCCTACGTGGACGTGGTCTTTGGCCCGCAAACCCTGCACCGGCTGCCGCAAATGCTCGATGAGCGGGCGCGGCTGAACCGCTCGCAAGTGGACATCAGCTTTCCGGAAATTGAGAAGTTCGACCACCTGCCGCCGGCGCGTGTCGAAGGCGCCAGCGCCTATGTCAGCATCATGGAAGGCTGCTCCAAATACTGTAGCTACTGCGTGGTGCCCTACACCCGCGGCGAAGAGGTGAGCCGGCCGTTCGAGGACGTGCTGGTGGAAGTGGCCGGGCTGGCCGACCAGGGCGTGAAGGAAATCACCCTGCTGGGGCAAAACGTCAACGCCTGGCGCGCAAAAATGATCAGCAACGCAGGCGTTGCGGGCGACACGGGCGAAGTGGCCGACTTTGCCACGCTGCTCGACTACGTGCACGACATTCCCGGCATCGAGCGCATCCGTTATGTGACGAGCCACCCCAACGAATTCACGCCTTCATTGATTGCGGCTTACGATAAATTGCCCAAGCTGGTCAGCCACCTGCACTTGCCGGTGCAGCACGGCAGCGACCGCATCTTGATGGCCATGAAGCGCGGCTACACCGCCATGGAATACAAGAGCACGGTGCGTAAACTGCGCGCCATTCGCCCCGACATGGCGCTGAGCAGCGACTTCATTGTGGGTTTTCCAGGTGAGACCGAAGACGACCACGCCAAGCTGATGAAGTTGATGGATGACATAGGTTTTGATAATTCTTTCAGCTTCATCTTCAGCCCGCGTCCCGGCACGCCAGCGGCCAACCTGTTTGATGACACACCGCATGAAGTCAAGCTGCGCCGCCTGCAGCAGGTGCAGGCCAACATCAACGCCAACATGGCGCGCATCAGCGCCAGCTTGGTCGGCACGCGCCAGCGCCTGTTGGTGGAAGGGGCATCCAAGCGCGACGCCACCGAGCTGATGGGCCGCACCGAGTGCAACCGGGTGGTGAATTTTGTCGGCCAGCCGCGCCTGATCGGGCAGATGGTCGATGTCACCATCACCGACACCCGCACCTTCACGCTGCGCGGCGAGGTGCTGACGCGCGACGCGGCGCTGGCCTGAAACCATTCAGTCGCCCAGAAAAAAGGCCTCCCAAATCGGGAGGCCAGCGCGTGAAAAATAACTTTACCTACTTCTTGCGCGCCGCAATGGAAGCTTCTGCGCTCTTGACCAGGTCCACGCCCACGGTGGCTTTCCACTTCTCATAAACCGGACGCGTGGCTTTGACGAAAGCATCGCGCTCCGCCGGGCTCAGTTGCGTGACCGTGACACCCAGAGCAGAAATTTCTTTCAGCAGCGGCTGCCCCTCTTCAACCAAGCCCTTGCGCGCCAAGGCAATTTCTTGCTTGCCCGCATCCAGCGCGGCCTGGCGCACGATGGCCTGGTCAGCCGGCGTCCAGGAAGCCCAGATGTCTTTGTTGACGACAAAAATCAGCGGGTCAGCCACGTAGCCCCACAAGGTCACATGCTTCTGGCTGACGTTGTGCAGCTTGGCCGCGGTGAAGATCGACAGCGGATTTTCCTGGCCGTCCACGGCGCCGCTGGCAAACGCGGGCTGCGCGTCAGCCCAGCTCATTTGCGTCGGGTTGGCACCCAGGGCGGTGAAGGTGTCGAGGAACAGCGGCGAGCCGACCACGCGGATTTTCATGCCCTTGAGGTCCTCCGGCGTGCGCACCGCGCGTTTGGAGTTGGAGAGCTCACGGTAGCCGTTTTCACCCCAGGCCAGCGGCACCACGCCGGCTTTGTCGAGCGTGCTGAAAATTTGCTTGCCCACCGGTCCCTGCGTCAACGCATCGATGGCAGCGTAGTCGGGCATCAGGAAAGGCATCGAGAACAGGTTGAGCTGCTTGACTTGCGGCGACCAGTTGATGGTGGAGCCCACCGCCATGTCGATCACGCCCTGGCGCAGCGCCGAGAATTCGCGCGTTTGGTCACCCTGGATCAGCGACACCCCCGGGTACAGCTTGATGTTAATGCGGCCTTGGGTGCGTTCCTTCACCAGGTCTGACCATATCTGGCCGCCCTTGCCCCACGGGAAAGCCTGGCCCAGCACCAGCGACATGCGGTATTCCGATTTGTAGCTTTGCGCTGCACCCAGCGTGGCCACGCTCAGTGCGCCAGCAGCGAGCGCCAATTTGAGTAACGTACGAAGTTTCATGACATCAGTCTCCTTATAAAAAAATAGTTCAGGTCTCAATAACCCAGCCGCGTGGGTAACCACAGCGCCAGAGAGGGAAACATGATAGACAGCAGCAAAACGCACAACAGCGCCGCCAGCAACCACAGCACCCAGCGCACGCTTTCTTCCATGCGTACCCCGGCAATGCGGCACGACACCATCAGGTTCACCGCAATCGGCGGCGTGAACTGGCCCAGCGCGACCATCAGGGTCAACAGCACGCCAAACCACACCGGGTCCCAATGGTAGAAGTTGACAATGGGCAGCAGCAGCGGCACAAAGATCAAAAAGATCGAGATGCCATCCAGAAACATGCCCACTGCCACCAGCATCAAAATCAGCAGCGCCAGCACGCCGTATTCACCCACGCCTGAATTGACAATGGCCTGCGTCACCGGGTCGATGATGCCCAGGGTGGACAGCGAATACGCAAAAATACCCGCCAACGCGACCACCAGCAAAATGATGGCCGACAACTCGCCTGATTCGCGCAGAATGGGGAACAGGTCGCGCACCTTGATCGTGCGGTAAATCACCATGCCGACAAACAGGCCGTAAAACACCGCCACCACCGCCGCCTCGGTGGGCGTGAACCAGCCCGCCCGCATGCCGCCCAAAATCAACACCGGCGCCGCCAGCCCCCAGGAGGCTTCGCGCAGGCTGGCCCAAAACGGTGGCTTGGGCAACTGCGCCTCATGCTCGCCCAGATGGTGTTTGCGCGACAGCCAGACGCTGGGCACCATCAAGGCCAGGCCCACCAGCAAGCCTGGCAACATGCCCGCAGCAAACATGGCCGGCACCGACGCGCCCGGCACCAGCACCGAATAAATGATGAAGGCAATCGAGGGTGGAATCAGGATGTCGATCGATGCCGCAGCGCCCACCACGCTGGCCGAGAATGCCGGCGGGTAGCCCGAGCGGGTCATGGCGGCGATCATCACGCCGCCCACGGCGGCGGCGGTGGCCGGCCCCGAGCCCGAAATGCCGCCCATCAGCATGGCCACGGCAATTACCACCACCGGCAACATGCCAGGGCCGCGGCCGATGATGGCTATCGCAAAGTTGACCAGGCGCAGCGCCACACCGGAGCGGTCAAAAATGGAGCCCACCAGCACAAACATCGGAATTGCCAACAACGGGTACTTGCCCAGACCGGCATAAAAGTTTTGCGGCACCGCCATCAGACCAAACCATTGGGCATCGGCATTAGCCAGCCCAATGGTCGCCGCACCCGCCAGACCCAGCGCCGCGCCAATCGGCACGCCGACCAGCATCATGACCAAGAACACCAAAAATAGCAGCGTGGCAATCATGCGCGCCGCCCCCGCCGTATGCACAGGCCCAGCGCCCGCAGGGCAATGGCGCTGGCCAGAATGGGCAACCACATGCTGTACCACCACTGCGGCACGCCAATGCCGGGCGAGGTTTCGCCGTACTGAAAGTCGTCATACGCCATGCGCGCACTCAGCACCGCCAGCACGGCAAATAGCACAGCCACCATCAGGCTACCAAACTGCGCCAGCGCGCGCCGCCTGGCGGGCGATCCACCGTCAGCAAAAAATTCGATGCGGATGTGGCGGTTGCGTGCCACCGCAGCCGAGCCGGCCACCAGCGCCAGCACCATCATCAAAAAAACTGAAAACTCTTCGGTCCAGGCAAAGGACTGGCTGGTGAAATAGCGCACCAACACATTGGCAAAGGTGATGAGCGCCAGCAAACCCATGACGATCACGGTGAGCCAGTCCTCGATTTTCAAAGGGACGACGGTGACCTCGTCTTGCGCAGCAGGGTCTGGCAACTCGGCGAGCAAAGGGACAGGTTCGTGAAGTGAAGGCATGAAAAGTGGAAAATGGTCGCATCCGCTACCAAGAGGCGAACGGGCATTGTAGAAGCTGGCTTTGCCACGCCCGCCCCTGCTCAAAACCATGAACCACACCCCCGAACCTGTTGCCTCCCTCAGATACCTGCAAGGCTACCCGGCCACCACTTTGGCGCAGGTGGCGCAGATGCTGCAACAAGACAAGGTAGCAGACTGGCTGCTGCAAAAATACCCGCAGGCGCACACGGTGCGCACCGACCGCGCGCTGTTTGACTATGTGCAGGCGCTTAAAACCGATTACCTGCGCAGCGCCGAACCGGTCAACAAGGTGCTGTTTGACAGTAAGCTGCATGTGGTCAAAAACGCCCTGGGCACGCACACCAGCGTGTCACGGGTGCAGGGCAACAAACTCAAGGCCAAGCGCGAAATCCGCATTGCCACACTCTTCAAAACCGTGCCCGATGAATTTTTGCGCATGATCACCGTGCACGAGCTGGCGCATCTGAAGGAAAAAGCGCATGACAAGGCTTTTTACCAACTCTGCCAACACATGGAACCAGGCTACCACCAACTCGAATTCGAGGTGCGGGTGTATTTGACGAACCTGGAGACCTCAGGCCTACGGCTGTGGGACGCTACCGGCGATTCTTGAGGCTTTGCGGGTCAGGATAGCGCAGCGGCGTGAGCAAATCTGACAACCCGTTGTGATCAATCTCGTGCATCAGCGCAATCAGGCGGCCAATCTCGCCCTTTGGCACGCCTTTGCGCACAAACCATTGCAGGTAAAACCCCGGCAAATCGGCAATCAGCCGGCCCTTGAACTTGCCAAAAGGCATGGTGCGCGTGACCAGCAAGAGCAAGTCTTCAGGGTTCATCTCAACCGCCTACGCGTTTAACCGTATGACCCTGGGCCTTAAGCATGTCCATGACACGATCAATGTGGTCGCCCTGCACTTCGATCACGCCGTCTTTGACTGTGCCGCCCGAGCCGCAAGCGGTCTTGAGCAGCTTGCCCAGGGCGATCAAGGCCGCGTCATCCAGGTCCAGGCCTTTCACCAGCGTCACGCCCTTGCCGGCACGCCCCTTGGTCTGGCGCGACACCCGAACAATGCCGTCGCCCGCCGGGCGAATTGCGGCCGAGCGGCAACTGCACTGCGCCTGTGGTTGGCGACATTGCGGGCACATGCGGCCGCTGTCGGTGCTGTAGACCAGGCCACTGCTGAGGAGTTTGTCTTTCATAATCAGTTGGGGTCAGAGCACGTCGCTTCGCGAGTGGTCTGACCCGCAAGTTCTTAAATCGGTATTGTCCCGCACAAGGCCGCCGGATCAGCCAAAATGGCTTCCCCACCGTATGCAAAGGAAATCGCACATGTCACGTCCCAGCGTTTGGGCACCCAAAATTGTCGGCCTGATCAAGGGCGGCAACAGCTCGGCCGCCATTGCGCAAATCAAGGTGGCACCCACAGTGAAAGACTTGCATGACCTGCGCAAGCTGCTCATGGCGGCCAATCTGCTCCAGTCGCATCCCAATGTGGATGCGACGACCAACGACATGATCGCCGAGTTGTCGGCACCCCGGCTGCACCGCTCACCGTAAAACTCAGGGCAGCAGGTCGAGCGCGTGCATGTAGGCGTGCTGCACCATCAGCTCATCCCACAACGTGGCGCGACTGGTGGGCAACATGGACACGCGGCGTTCTTCGCTGGCCTCAAGCGGCTGCCACAGCCCTTTGAGTTGCGCTTCGGTCAAGCCATCGATCAGCGCATCGAGCTCGGTGCCCTCGCCCTCGGACTGATTGCACAGCAGCACCATGTCACAGCCGGCGTTCAACGCCGCCACCGCCGCCTGGGTTGGGCTGACGGGCTGGCCGTCGAGCACGCGGGCGCCGGCCATGGACAGGTCGTCGCTGAACACCGCACCGGTAAAGCCGAGCTGAGCGCGCAGGATATCACCCAGCCATTTGCCCGAAAAACACGCTGGGCGGCTGTCCACCTTGGGGTAAATCACATGGGCCGGCATGACACTGGTGAGCGCCGTGCCGAGCCAATCGTAGGGCCGGGCATCGTCGGTCATAACGGCCTTGAGGCTGCGTTTATCGACCGGCATGTCGGTATGCGAGTCGGCTTTCACAAAACCGTGGCCCGGGAAATGTTTGCCGCAGTTGGCCATGCCGCTTTGCAGCAAGCCGTGCATCAAGCTTTTGGCCAGCAAGCTCACCACGCGCGGGTCGCGGCCAAAGGCGCGGTCGCCAATCACGCTGCTTTCGCCGTAATCCAGGTCGAGCACCGGAGTAAAACTTAAATCAACGCCGCAAGCGCGCAACTCGGTACCCAGCACATAACCGCAGGCGGTGGCGGCGCGGGTGGCGCGCAGGGCACCGCTGCCCTCGCCCGCTTTGCCGTCTTGCAGCCAGAGCTCGCCCAGTGCGCGCATGGGTGGCAAATGGGTAAAGCCGTCGGTCTTGAAGCGCTGCACGCGACCGCCCTCGTGGTCAACACAAATCAGCAAATCCTTGCGCACTTTCTTGATGCTGTGGCACAGGGCGGTGAGCTGATCGCGGTTTTGCCAGTTGCGGGCAAACAAAATCATGCCGCCCACCAGCGGGTGCTTGAGGCGCTGTTTGTCTTGTTTGCTCAGGGTCAAACCGGCGATGTCGATGATCAGGGGGGCGTGCTGGGTCATGGTGAACTTTCAAAAATAGACCTTAATTATCAAACGTGGCAAGCGCACACTGAGGGAAAGACAAATGAAAATACCAATTTGGTATAAACTCAAGCCATGCACGTCATAGCCAAGCCTGCTCTTGTTGAGTTTTGGCGAAATCACCCTGACGCCCAAAGCCCTTTGCAGGCGTGGTACCGCACGATGGAAAGCGAGGTCTTTGCAGACTTCAATGACTTGCGGGATACGTTTGCCAGTGCTGATGTTGTAGACGGGCAAACAGTTTTCAATATTGGCGGCAACAAATACCGGCTGATCGCCGTGTTGCATTACAACCGGCGCAAGGTCTTCATTCGTGCCGTACTGACACACACCGAGTACGACCGAGGCCACTGGAAAAGGAAATCATGATGCAAGCCGCAACTAAAACTGTGCCCTCAGCGCAAGCCATCCTGCAAGCCTGGACGCCGTTCAAGGCACTGGTGGGCGTGACCTCTGTTCACACCGAGGCCGATTACGCGCAAGCGCGCGCAACGCTTGACAAGTTGCTAAACGAGGTGGGTGAGGATGAAAGTCACCCGTTGGCTGAGGTGCTGGATTACCTGGCCGATCAGGTCAAAGCTTTTGAAGATGAGCAGTTTCAAATTCCGCTAGCATCGCCGGGCGAGGTGTTGCGGTTTCTGATGGATCAACATGGCCTCAAGCAAGAAGATTTGTCAGACTGCGCGCCGCAAGGCCGCATTTCGGACATGGCGAGCGGCAAACGTGCCATCAGCAAAGAAATCGCCAAACGGTTGGCGCAGCGTTTTAACGTGCGCGCTGATTTGTTTCTGAGTTGACGGTGGCGATCGATGTCGGAATGCAAGAGCTGACCCCACATGCCCGTGCCCGTGATACGCAAATTAGGAGCCGTCGCCTCGAACCTGGCCGTCACTTCAGCTTGAGCCGCATTGGCCCATGCCACGCCCACGCGCGCATCAACCCACAAGGTGGCTGCGGCAGCCTGAGCATTCACGTCGCCCCCACAATCCCCACCACTTCGGCTTCAAACCCAAAGACATCGACAACGCGCACGCACACCTTGCGCGGGCCGGGTTTTGCCGTCGTGGTGACCACGGCTTGCGTTACCACGCGCAGCGCGTCGCCGTCATTGGCGGTGTTGCCCCGGTAGTCTTGCCAGACCGAGCGAAACACGCGGCCGTCGTAATCCGGGTCCACCGCCCAGTATTCGATCAACGCCAGTGGCTCCTGGTTGATGACAGCCTGCAACTTGATGCGTTTGGCATCGTCTTGGTTGATGGCCTCGGGCGAAAGCAGCACGTAGTTTTTGAGTTTGACGGTGAACGTTTCGTGCGCCGCATCATCGGCGGCGGCCGTGGTGGACTTGCGTTCAATCGGATGAATCGTCAGGTATTGCAGCGACAAAAAGCGCACCTGCCCACGCAGCTTGTCAATGCCGCCCTTTTTTTTCAGTGATCAAACACGAGTTCAATCTGCGCTTGTACGGCAAGTCCATCAGCAATCAGGCAGCACGGTGGTGGCTGAACAATCGCACGATACCAACTCAAGACAAAATTCAGGTTTTGGCGGAGTGGCTAAAAATTGAGCCCGAAGTGCTGCGTCTTGGCGAACAGGTGCGCATCGCGGTGCAGTAACATCGCCAGCGCTGGGACGAAGGCATTGGCTACCTGGAGCGCGAAACCTTTGATGCCTTCCTAAAGCTGCCCGCGCCACAGCGCAAGCTCATCCGCGAGGTGATTCTGACCTTCGCCAAGGTGCATGATGATGCAGATGCGCTGCAAACAAAGCCCGCGAACGGACGGGCGACTCACAAGCAACCGATGAACAAGCTCCCTTTATCTATAAACAAAATGTTTATAATCAGATTGTGATCGAAAACTTTAGCAATACGGAAACCGAGCGTCTTTTTGTCACAGGCAAGTCGCGCCGTTTGCCGCCTGATATTTTGCGTCGCGCCATCATGCGGTTGACGCAGCTTGATGCTGCAACACGGGTTGAAGATATGCGCCAACCACCATCCAATCGGCTTGAGTCTTTGTCAGGTGATTTGGCCGGTAGGTGGAGCGTGCGCATCAATGACCGTTGGCGTTTATGTTTTCGGTTTGAACTTGGCAACGCTGCAGACGTTGAAATCGTTGACTACCACTGAGGAACAAGCATCATGAACACCCCTGTTAACGGCATGCCTGCCATCCACCCTGGTGAATTCCTGCGCGAAACACTGGAAGATATGGGTCTCACCCAAGCTGCTTTTGCCGCAGTCATCGGCGTATCGCCTATGCGCGTTTCACACTTGGTCAGAGGTGACCGTCCTGTGACGGCCGAACTGGCGTTGCGCCTGGGTCGTGCGCTGGGTCAGGCGCCGCAATATTGGCTCAATTTGCAAACTGCTTATGACTTGAAGGTGACCGCCGCAACGCTCAAAACCAGTCTGCTGGCAGTGCGGGAACTGGCCACCGCTTGAAGCTAAGAACCGCTTTTTTCCGCAACTTCCACCACGCAAAAGCTCGCCGCGTAATCAGTTTCATCGCTCACGCTGATGTGGGCACTCAAGCCCTTGGCCTCAAACCAGGTTTTGAGTTCGCCGTGCAACACGATGTACGGCTGGCCGCTGGGCAGCTTGCCCACCTCGCACAGGCGCCAGCTCATGGGCAGGCGCAGCCCCAAGCCAATGGCTTTACTGAAGGCCTCTTTGGCGCTGAAACGGGTGGCCAGGTAGCGCACACCGCGCTCGGGCCAGCGCTGGCTGCGCGCGCGCCAGGTGGCGAGTTCGGCATCGCTCAGGATTTTTTTCGCAAAGCGCTCGCCGTGGCGTGCCAGGCTGGCCTGGATGCGGCGCACGTCGCAGATGTCGGTGCCAATGCCGTAGATCATGCCGCCTCACGAATGCAGCGCAGGTAGTCCTTGATGGTGGCGCTGTAGCCCAACTCCAGCGCGTCGGCGATCAGCGCGTGGCCAATCGACACTTCACTCACGCCCGGCACCTGGGCGATGAAGGCGGTGAGGTTGTCGCGGTTCAGGTCGTGGCCGGCGTTCACGCCCAGGCCCACGTCCAATGCTGCCTGGGCAGCTTTGGCAAAGCGCGCCAGTTGCGTGGCTTGGCCTGGCGTGCCCCAGGCGGCGGCGAAGGGTTCGGTGTAGAGCTCGACGCGGTCCGCACCCACGGCTTTGGCCGCGGCCATGGCGGCTACATCAGCATCCATGAACAGGCTCACGCGCAGGCCCCAGGCGTGGGCCTGGTCGATCAGCGGCCTCAGCACGGCTGCATCAGCCGGGAACATCCAGCCATGGTCGCTGGTGAACTGGCCCTCGGTGTCAGGCACAAACGTGACCTGGTGCACCGGCAACTGCTGCGCCACCAATTGCCCCACCACGTCCATCAGGTTGTGCAAGGGGTTGCCTTCGATGTTGAATTCACGATCCGGCCAGTCCTTGAGCAGCCTGGCCAGCTCGGGCACGTCGCTGGCGCGAATGTGACGCTCATCCGGGCGCGGGTGCACGGTAATGCCGTTGGCACCGGCTTGCAGGCATAGCGTGGCCGCGCGCGTGACGCTGGGTATGCCCAGGTGGCGGGTGTTGCGCACCAGCGCGACTTTGTTGAGGTTGACGGACAGGGAGGTGGTTTTCATAAGCTTTGCAGATCGATCATCATTTGCCGCGTGCGCAGGGTAGGCACCCCGCAATGGTAATTGAGCAAGGTGCGCAGTTGGGGCTTGAGCGCACTGGCCACCTCGGCGCAGGCGCGCAGCAGGGTGGTCAGTGACACCTGCTCGCCCAGGGCCTGTTGCAGCGTCGTCCACTGGGCACCGCTCAGGCTGCTGCGGTCAGATGCATTGGTCTGGCGTAAACCGCCTTCGGGCACCAGGCTGTAGCGCGCCTCGGGGTGCAGCGCCAGCAGCGTCATGGTCTGGGCATCGAGCAGGGGCAGCAGGCCGATTTCTCGCAGCAGCAGCAACTCGAACGCGCGCAGGGCCGTCTCCAGCACGTCGCCGTGTTCGCTGGCAATGATTTGCACCACGGCGGCATAGACGTCAAACAGCACCGGATGCGGGTCTTCGCGCGCCAGCAGCAGCATCAGCAATTCATTCAGGTAATAGCCCGACATCAGCGCGTCACCGGTGGGCATGACATGGCCGCCTTGCCACTCGGCGGCTTTCAGGGTTTTGATTTCAGCGTCGCCACCAAACGCCAGGTGCAGCGGTTGTAGCGGCAGCAAGATGGGCCGAAAGCTGGAACTGGGACGCTTCACGCCCTTGGCCACCAGCGCCATGCGACCGTGGTGGCGGGTAAAGACCTCCAGAATCAGGCTGGTCTCGCTCCAGTCGTAGCGGTGCAGCACAAAGGCGGGTTCGTCAGAAATGCGTTTGGTGGCCATCAGCAATGTTAAGCGTTAAACGGCGCGTACGGCGATACGCTTCGTTACGATTTAACCGGTGACCAGTTGGGCGCAAGCGCCCCATTTTTACGCGTATGGCGCGTACGGCAGGGCCAGACAGCATTGGATCTTGCTCAGCAAGGTCTTGCACTCCAGCCGCAGGTTGTCCAACAGTGAGTGACGGCTGATGAAGTACGGAACCCGAATGCCACGGTGCTCGACCGCTTCTCCTGCTGGTTGGCATTGAATCCCAAAGCGGCTTAGCTGCCTGGCAAGGCGCGGCTCCATCATGGCAAAAACGCCATCCAAACCCTTACTCAGACCCATGGCCGCCACCGCCAGATAGAGTCCGACGGCGATGGACGGAAATAGGCGCCTTGCCTCTTCTTCCCGCGCATCAAGCTTGGGATGCGTGCCGTCCAGCTGAGGCACACCATTTCTGGGGCGGCGAAAGTTGGCGGTAATGGCCAGGCGTGAAATTTCACCGTACTGCTTACGCCCTGTGCCCGCTGATGCGTCAAACGCCCAGCGAACGGCTTTGCCACAGACTTGCTCAAACGGAAAACCCAACTCAGACTCAGGCGCCTGAGTGTCCGCAAGAACCAGCCTGACACAGCCAACATAGGTCTGGGTGGGCTTGTGCAGCAGCAGGCAATGGATGGAATTGTTGTCAAACTCATCCTGCTCAAGCTGGTTGACACGATTCGGCTCAAAACCAAGTTCTTCACAATAGACTTGATGGCGTATGCGGAACACTTTCTCGAGCATGTGGCTTTGGACAGCAGGAACAACCTCAAAGTGGGTTTCAAAAAGGTCGGCTAGGCTTGTGTTAGGCATTTTGGAATTGGGTAGTGGCGCTAACGATGATGAGGCGCCTTGAATAACTAAAGGTTGCGAATTGTCATCGTGCGGTATGTGCTTGGGGTTTTCCCCAGTTTACTTAGGAAAACCAAACCACCATGGCATGATTTGTAAGCGTCTGTTACCCAGCACACATAA
Source organism: Comamonadaceae bacterium CG_4_9_14_3_um_filter_60_33 (assembly GCA_002789915.1). Lineage (GTDB taxonomy): Bacteria > Pseudomonadota > Gammaproteobacteria > Burkholderiales > Burkholderiaceae_C > Rhodoferax. The sequence goes on from PFUD01000015.1 coordinate 13,279, forward strand.
CGAACCGCCCCAATGAACGGCCATATTTGGGGCCGCATTGGCGAGCGACTCTGAACAGCGTCAGCGACTCACTCGTAACCAAATGAGCGCACACGCGCTTCGTCGTCAGCCCAGCCGGAGCGTACCTTGACCCACATTTCGATGAACACTTTGCAGTCGAACAATTTCTCCAGCTCGACGCGGGTCTCCATGCCGATGCGCTTGATGCGCTCTCCCTTGTCGCCGATCACCATGGCCTTGTGGCCGTCACGCTCGACCACGATGGTGGCGGCGATGCGCAGCAGGCGCTTCTGGCCTTTTTTCTGCGGAGGCTCTTCATCAAACTTGTCAATGATGACGGTGGAGGTGTAAGGCAACTCATCGCCAGTCAGGCGAAACAGCTTTTCACGCACCATCTCGGCTGCCATGAAGCGTTCGCTGCGGTCAGTGAGTTCGTCGGCGGCGTACCACCAGGCTTGTTCGGGCAGGTATTTTTCGCAAATCCCCAGCAGGCGCTCCACGTCTTTGGCGCTCTTGGCCGACATCGGCACAAACTCGGCAAAGGCGTGTTTTTCCTGCATGGTCTGCAGCCAGGGCGCAATGTCGCCACGGCGGTGCACGTTATCGAGCTTGTTGGCAATCAGCAGCGTGGGGATTTTTTTATCCAGCAGCGCCAGCACGCGCGCGTCGGCTGGGGTGAAGCTGCCGGCTTCGACCACAAACAAAATCAAATCGACATCGGCCACCGCACCGACCACGGTTTTGTTGAGCGACTTGTTCAGCGCATTGCCATGCAGGGTCTGGAAACCCGGGGTGTCGACAAACACAAACTGGGTCGCGCCCATCGTGTGCATGCCGGTGATGCGGTGGCGCGTGGTTTGCGCCTTGCGCGAGGTGATGCTGATTTTTTGCCCCACCAAGGCGTTAAGCAAGGTTGATTTGCCCACATTGGGCTTGCCCACGATGGCGATCAGGCCGCAGCGCTGACCCGCCACCGGCGCCTCGATGGCACCGGCGGGGCGCATGTCGCGGCGCATGCCCGCCAGCAAATCTTCAAGATTATCCTGCACTTCAACCGGGGGAGCCTCAGTGTTGGGCACTGTTTTCTTCGGGGTAGTCATGAATTCACCGTTGCTTTCAAAATTTGCAGCATCGCCGTTGCGGCGGCCTGCTCGGCCGCCCGCCGCGAGCCGCCAATGCCGCGCTCGGCACGCTTGAGTTCAGGAATTTCGCATTCGACATCAAAGCTTTGCTTGTGCGCCGCGCCCAGGGTAGCCACCACCCGGTAGCTAGGCAGTTTCAGGCGGCGCCCTTGCAGCCATTCCTGCAGCTCGGTCTTGGGGTCCTTATCGATGGCGTCCATTTCGGGGTTGATCTGCACCGCCTGGTAGAGCCGCTGCACCAGCGCTTGCGCGGCGGCAAAACCGCCATCCAGATAGACCGCGCCAATCACGGCCTCCAACACATCAGCCAAAATGGACGGCCGCTTTTGGCCGCCCGAGCGCAGTTCGCCCTCGCCCAGCAAAATCACCTCCGGCAGGCCCAGCGCGACCGCCAACTGGTGCAAGGTGTCTTGCTTGACCAGATTGGCCCGCACCCTGGACAAATCACCCTCGGGCAGATTTTGCAGGCGCCGGTAAAGCATGTCGGCCACCACCACGCCCAGCACCGAGTCACCCAAAAACTCCAGCCGCTCGTTGTGATCGGCTGAAAAGCTGCGGTGCGTGAGCGCGCGCTTGAGCAAAGCGGTATCGGCAAACGGGTGCTGCAAGCGATGTTGCAGTTTTACCAGGCCCGCGTTCAAACCTTCACCTGGGCTTTCAATTCGATTGGCCACTGTACTTGAGTGTCAGATAGGCGGGGCCCACCAGCTTGAATTCGCGCTGGTAGGCAAAGCTGACGACCACCTTGTCTTCTTCCTTGGTCACATTGAGGTCTTTGGCGGTGATCGAACTGATGGCGTCGATGCTCGCGGCCCGGTCAAAAATCATGCGCACTTCAGGCACCGTGTTGCCCTCTTTGGCTTTGTTCACCGCTTTCAGAATGGTCTGGTATTCGATCACGCTGGGCACCACCTGGGCGGCAATCACACCTGTGACGGCGACCAGCCCCCCCACCACGAGCAAGCTCAAGAAAGTCATACCTCCCTGGCGGGATTTAAAAGAGAAAGTCATGTCCATCTCCTGGTCAATGAAAAGAGCCAATGCGCTTGAGATTGCCGAAATTCATCCAGACAAAAAATGCCTTGCCGACAATGTTCTTGTCCGGCACAAAGCCCCAGTAGCGGGAGTCAAGCGAGTTGTCGCGGTTGTCACCCATCATGAAGTAGTGCCCCTGCGGCACCTTGCACACCACACCTTCGATACTGTAGCGGCAGTTGTTTTTGAATTCAAATTCATCGGTCCCTGCAATGAACGCAGGCCGCGCCGGGTCATTGAGCAAACGGTGCGGCCGCTCGCCCAGGGTTTCTTCAAACTGAGGAAAGTAGCGCATGGTGTCTTCGTCAAAAAACTCGGGCAACGCGTTGGTTGCCAGCGGTTGGCCGTTGATGGTCAGGCGCTTGTTCAGGTAGGCCACTTCATCGCCGGGCACGCCCACCACACGCTTGATGTAGTCCAGGCTTGGCTTGGGCGGGTAACGAAACACCATTACATCGCCTCGCTGCGGCGCTGTGCCTTCGGTGATCTTGGTGTTGAGCACCGGCAGACGCAGACCGTAATGGAATTTGTTGACCAGAATCAGGTCGCCCACCCAGAGTGTGGGGATCATCGAGCCCGACGGAATCTTGAAGGGTTCGAACAGGAACGAGCGCAGGATGAAAACGCCAATGATCACCGGGAACAGCCCGGCCGTCCAGTCCAGCCACCATGGCTGCGCCAAGATGCGGTTTTTGGCCTCGGCCACATCGCCATCCACTTTGCTGATGCCCTGTTTGCCGAGTTCGGCGTTGCGTGCCGTGGTTTGCAACTCCAGAGCGGCGGCCGCTTTTTGCCGCTGCGGCAAAAAGTAAAAGCGCTCGGCCAACCAATAGACGCCGGTGACCACCGTGGCTAAAAACAGCAGCAGGGCAAAGTTGCCCTCTACGGCGCCAAAGTACCAGGCGCCCACGTAGGCGACAAATGCCGCCAGAATCACAGCTGTCAAGGCCTGCATCATGCGTCCACCTTCAAAATGGCCAGGAAGGCCTCTTGCGGCACTTCGACCGAGCCAATTTGTTTCATGCGTTTTTTACCTTCCTTTTGCTTTTCCAGAAGCTTGCGCTTGCGTGAAATATCGCCGCCATAGCACTTGGCGATCACGTTCTTGCGCAGCGCCCTGATTGTCTCACGGGCAATCACGTTGGCCCCGATGGCGGCCTGGATCGCCACGTCATACATCTGGCGCGAAATGACCTCGCGCATTTTGGCGACCACGGCGCGCCCCCGATACACCGACTGGGAACGGTGCACGATGATCGACAGGGCATCGACCTTTTCAGCGTTGAGCAAGATATCGACCTTGACCACGTCGGCGGTCCGGAATTCCTTGAACTCGTAGTCCATCGACGCATAGCCGCGCGACACGCTCTTGAGCTTGTCAAAGAAATCCATCACGATTTCGCCCAGCGGCATCTCGTAGGTCAGCACCACTTGGCGCCCCTTGTAAGCCATGTTCAACTGCACGCCGCGCTTCTGGTTGGCCAGCGTCATGACCGGGCCAACATAGTCCTGTGGCATGTAGAGGTGCACAGTCACGATGGGCTCACGAATTTCTTCCAGGCGACCCTGGTCAGGCATTTTGGACGGGTTTTCCACCATCTTGACCGTACCATCGGCCTGCACCACCTGGTACACCACGCTGGGCGCGGTGGTGATCAGGTCCTGGTCAAACTCGCGCTCGAGCCGCTCCTGCACAATTTCCATATGCAACAAGCCCAAAAAGCCGCATCTGAAGCCAAAACCAAGCGCTTGCGACACTTCGGGCTCGTAGTGCAAGGACGCGTCGTTGAGCTTGAGCTTTTCCAGGCTGTCACGCAGACCCTCGTACTGGTTGGCCTCGGTCGGATAGAGCCCGGCAAACACCTGCGGTTGAATTTCCTTGAAGCCAGGCAGCGCTTGCGTGGCCGTAAAGGCGGCACCACCAGTCCCGGGTTTGATGAGGGTGATGGTGTCGCCCACCTTCGCGGCCTGCAACTCGCGAATGCCGGCAATGATGTAGCCCACTTCACCCGTCTCCAATGACTGACGCGGCTCGTTGGCTGGCGTGAAGACGCCCAGGCTGTCGGCGTTGTAGGTGGTTTCGGTGGCCATCATCTTGATGCGGTCGCCCTTGCCCAGGCGGCCATCTACCACGCGCACCAGCATCACCACGCCCACATAGCTGTCAAACCAGCTGTCGATGATCATGGCGCGCAGGGCGCCTTGCGGGTTGCCTTTGGGTGCCGGGATACGGGCCACCACAGCC
>PFUD01000044.1 GCA_002789915.1 Comamonadaceae bacterium CG_4_9_14_3_um_filter_60_33
CGCGCGAGTCAAAGAGCCACGCCAGGCCGTCACGAATGTCGGGGTCATCATCAACAATATGCACGCGGGCCTGGCTCATGCGGTCTCTTTCTTTGGAACTTTGGCGTCTATTCTGCCAGCGGCAACAGCACGGTGAAGCGGGCGCCGCCCAGCAGCGTGTCGCGGCTCACCTCGATGCGGCCGTGGTGGGCTTCGACAATCGAGCGGCAAATGGCCAGCCCCATGCCCATGCCGTCTTCCTTGCGGCTGACAAAGGCGTTGAAGATGGTGGCCTTGGCCTCTTCGCTCACGCCCGGACCGGTGTCGGCAACGGTAAGCACAGCCAACTTTGGCCCGGCGTCCTGTTGCAAATCGACCCACACCTGCGGCTTTTGCCCGGCCTGCGCGGCCCAGTCCTGCGCATTGGCCACCAGGTTGTTGACCAAATGCTCCAGCAGCAGTTCGTCAGCCTCAACCCAGATGGCTTGCCTGGGCAGGTCCCACGCTGGGGCAATGCCGCGCTCGTCGCCCTGTTGTACCAGCACACGCTGCAAGAGCGCGACCAGATCAAGCCGCTGGCGCGATAGCTCGCGCTTGCGCGCAAAGGCGTTGACGCGCTTGATGATGCCGCCGGCGCGCTCGGCCAGCCGTGCCATGCGTGCCACCACCGGCAGCAATTCGGTGGTGCTGATGTTGTCGTCATTGAGCCGGTTAAGCAGGCCGTTGGCAAAGCTGCTCAGGGCGCCCAGCGGCTGGTTGAGTTCGTGCGCCAGCGTGGAGGCCACTTCGCCCACCGCCACCAGCCGGCCCGATGCCTCGAGCTTTTCTTGCTGCTGCGCGGCCATGCGCTGGGCGCGCTTGCGCTCGCTGATGTCGAGCACCGAGCTCATCCAGCCGACCTGCTCGCCGCTGGCGGTTTGCAACGGGGCTTCGTGAATCAGCACGTCCACCAGGTGGCCGTCGCGGTGCTGGAACTGCACCTCCACGCCTTCGCCGCTGGTGCCCTGCGCCATGATGCCGTCGTGGATGCGCTGCAAAGCGTCGGTTTGCTCCACGGGCCAATAGGGGAAAGGGATCGCGCGGCCAATAAGTTCGCCAGCGTGGTAGCCCACCATGCGGCAAAAGGCATCGTTCACATACAAAATCTTGCCGCCCAGGTCCCAGGCCCGCAGGCCGATGGTGACCGAATTTTCCATGGCCGTACGCAGCGCCACCTGCGCTTGCAGCAAGGCCTGCACCTGCTGGCGCTTGCTGAAGTCGCGGCGCAGCGCATACAAGCTCACCAGCATGCCCGACAAAAACAGCAAGGCCACCAGAAAAAAGATGCGCGGCACGGTGGCGGGCTGGTCTTGGGTGAGCGCCACCTGCACAAACAGGTCGGTGCCGGGCAGGTTCAGACCCGTTCGGTAAGCGGTGTCAGAGCTTTGCACTGACTCGGTGGTGAGCAGTTGTACGCTGTGGTCCTGCATGAACCAGGCGGGCAGCAAGGCACGCAGCGCCTGGTTGAGCGATACCGCCACCAGATAGTTACCGGCAAACCGGCCGCGGTCAAAAAAAGGCATGGCCAGCCAGATTACATCGGTTGCGGTGCCATCGCCGCGCAACATCAAGCCCGCATAGGCGGCGCGGCGCAGCCCCTGGCTGGTGCTTTGCATCAAGGCCAGGGCTTGGGCGTTGTCGGGGTGGGCGGCCCGGTCAATGGGCCAGCGCTCGGGGCCCACACGCGGGTCGCTCAACTGGCCAGCGCCAATCCAGCCGCTCGACAAAATCACGCCGGGTTCGCGCCACAGCAAACCCGCATTCAGGTCGTATGGCTGATTCAGCATCAGACTGCCAACGCCCGCGCTTTGCTGCACCGCCTGGCGCGAGAGCACCAGCAAATCGTCTTCGAGGCGCCTGAAGTGAAATTGCACACTTTGCTCCAGCCACTGGGCATCGGCAGCACGGCGGCGTGCGGCTTCCTCTTCTTCAAAGTTATTCAGGTAGAGCAGCAGTGTCACCACTGACCCCAGCAGCAAGGCCAACAAACCCACCAGCCACCACAAAGCGCGCCGGTTGCGGCTGCCGCTGCGCGCCACCGACTGCTGTAGCAGGGCGAAGTCGAACGCCTCGTCGGCTTTGGCTGGCGTTCGGTGGGTCAGGTTTGGTGTGGCCATGTCAACGCAGGCGGTGGCTTGAGAGGGTGGCCGTGGTGGTGAGGTTTGCGGTGCATTGGGCGCAATCAGACGATACCTTGTTTTTTTTGAAAATCAGTATAGCCCAGCACTTTTCTGGCAGCTGCCTTGGGTTTACCATGATTACCATGACGCCAAACGCACTTCAATTCTCACTCCCCGAGCGCCTCAGGCCTGGCGCCGGGCACGCCCTGATGACAGCCATTGTCACCGTGGGGCGGGGCGGCTTTGAGCAACTGGTGGCCATGCAAGTCCCGGTCCCCGTGCCGGGTCCGGGCGAGGTGCTGCTACAGGTGCTGGCGTCGAGCGTTAACAATACCGACATCAACACCCGCCTGGGCTGGTACGACGCAGCTGTCAGCGGGTCAACGCAGAGCCTGACGACGACTCAAGCCGACGCTAACGCCAGCGGCTGGAATGGCCCCAGCCCGTTCCCGTTCATCCAGGGCACCGACTGCTGTGGCCGGGTGGTGGCCATGGCGCCTGGCGTTGACCCCGGCCTGATGGGCCAGCGCGTGCTGGTGCGGCCCTGCATGCGTCCCCACGGCTTTAGCAGTTGGGACAACGTCTGGCTGGGCTCCGACCTGGACGGCGCGTTTGCGCAATTCGTCAAGGTGCCCGCCTCAGAGGTGTTTGCCGTGCACAGCGACTGGTCAGACGCCGAGCTGGGCGTGATTCCATGCGCCTACGGCACATCCGAAAACATGCTGCAGCGCGCCAACGTCAGCGCTGGCCAGCATGTGCTGGTTACCGGCGCCTCAGGCGGCGTTGGCGTGGCCACTGTGCTGTTGGCAAAGCGCCGCGGCGCGGTGGTGACTGCCATCACCTCGCGCAGCAAGATGGCGCGACTGCAGGCAATTGGCGCGGACCGGGTGCTGGAGCGGGCCGACCCCGTGCTGGCCAGCTTGGGCGCAGAGTCGGTCGATGTGGTGGTTGACAACGTGGCGGGCAGCGCGTTCCCCGACCTGCTGGCGGTGCTCAAGCGGGGCGGCTGCCATGTGACATCTGGTGCCATTGCTGGCCCTTTGGTCACGCTCGACATGCGCGTGCTGTACCTGAAAAATCTGAGTCTACTCGGCTGCACAGCATGGGCCGAACCGGTCTTTCCTAACCTGATCGGCTACATCGAGCGCCATGACTTTCGACCGCTGCTGGTCAGCAGCTTCACGCTCGACCAGCTTGAACAGGCGCAACGCGAATTTTTAAAAAAAGAGCATGTCGGCAAAATTGCCTTGCTGCCGCCACGCCCCATTGCGTTGGCGCAATGACAATCACGAATCTGCTCGCGTCGGCAATTGGTGTACCCTTTAGAGCAACTAATTTGTTTTATCCCTTACTGAGGTGTCCGTCATGCGCATTCGCAGTCTTTTGTTGATATTGGTGATCGCGCTCATTACTGCGTTCACGGTGCTTAACTGGAACGTGTTTTTGGCCAACACAACGCTTTCCTTCGGCGTCACCCACCTGGACGCTCCGTTGGGCCTGATCATGCTTGGGCTGCTGATTTTTGTGGTGGCCTACTGCCTGGTCTATGTGCTGTACCTACAGTCCAACGTGCTCATTGACACTCGGCGCAACGCCAAAGAGTTGCACACTAACCGCGAACTGGCCGACAAGGCCGAGGCCTCGCGCTTGACCGAACTGCGCGGCTTTGTAGAGGCTGGCCTGAAGCAAAGCACCGAGCAGGACAAAGCAGCGCAACAGGCTTTGCTGGCCCGGCTTGACGCCCTGGAGACCAGCTTACGCAGCAGCGTAGAGCAGTCAGGCAACTCGCTGAGCGCCTACATCGGCGAGCTTGAAGACCGCTTGACACCCGACAAAGAAGCACCCGTTACCTTGCGATAACACGCGCACTCACCCGGCAAGACCGGGTTCTTTAGAGTTTTTTGGCATATTAAACTTTTTTAATATGCTTGACTTGCTTGGTTCAATGCAACAAAATACATTTGTGCAAAAGTAATGATTTTGCTTTTGTCAAGCACAACACCCCCCTGCATTCGCGCTTTTGAACACCTCGGTGTGACGTCCGATGCGGTGCTGTCTGTATCAAATTTTTAATCATCAAGGAGCTTCCTATGACCATGAACAACTTTCCCAAACTTTCGCTAAGTATTCTGGCAGCGGTGGTCACCCTGGCCGCCTGCGGCAAGAAGGAAGAGCCAGCGGCACCGGCGGCAACGGCTGAAACTGCCGCTGTCCAGGCCTGCGGCAAGGTGACGGTAGCCAATATGAACTGGCAGTCGGCCGAAGTGCTGGCGCATATTGACAAAATTATTCTGAGCAGCGGCTACGGCTGCGAGGTGGAACTCGTCCCCGGCGACACCATGCCCACACTCACCGCCATGATGGAAAAAGGCAAGCCTGATGTGGCACCCGAGGCCTGGGTCAACGCCGTGCGTGAGCCACTCGATGCTGCCGTGAAGGCGGGCCGCCTGCACTACGCCGCCGAAGCCTTGACAGACGGCGGCATTGAAGGCTGGTGGATTCCCAAGTACCTGGCCGATGCCCACCCCGAAATCAAAACCATTGACGACGCCCTGATGCAACCCAAGCTCTTCCCGGCCCCTGAAGTCAAGGACAAGGGCGGTATTTACAACTGCCCGGCGGGCTGGAACTGCCAGCTCACCACGGGCGCTGCCTTCAAGGCCTGGGGTGCCGCAGACAAGGGCTTTGTGCTGGTCAACACCGGCTCGGCCGCTGGCCTCGACGGCTCGATTGCCAAAGCCTACGAGCGCCAGCAAGGCTGGCTGGGCTACTACTGGGCGCCAACCTCGATCCTGGGCAAGTACGAAATGGTCAAGCTTGACGCCGGGGTGCCGGTTGACAAAGCAGGCTTTGAGGGTTGCAACACCAAGGTGGACTGCGAAAACCCTGTCAAGAGCGACTGGCCCAAAGCAGTGGTTTTTACCGTGATCACAGACAGCTTCAAGAAAACGGGCGGTCCAGCTGTCGGCTACCTGGAAACGCGCAGCTGGCGCAACGAAACCGTCAACCAGTTGCTGGCCTGGATGAGCGACAACCAGGCCACCGGTGAAGACGGTGCCAAGTACTTTT
>PFUD01000120.1 GCA_002789915.1 Comamonadaceae bacterium CG_4_9_14_3_um_filter_60_33
CCCGCAAGATGACTTTGCCACTCGCTTACGATGGACCCACCTGCAAGGCGTTACCAGCGCGGTTGTTGCCACACCCCGGTGCCGATATGTAGCGTCTGTGATCTTGGTGAAGAAAGGGGAGCAGAAGAAGACATGTTGGAACTATTTTGGAAGAAAACGGGTGCCGAACAAAATGCACGTTCATTCCGGCTGAAATCCAGCAGTTTCGGGTCGGCGGTTACAGCATGCTCGATGAATGGCTGACTGTACTCACATGGCTGCGACACCGACTCAGGGCTATCCAAGTCAAGCATTGGAAGCGAGGAAAAACCATCTTGCGTGAACTGCTCGCCTTGGGCGCCAGCGTGGATGTGGCCGCCCAAGTGGCAGGAAACGCCAAACGATGGTGGCACAACAGCGCCATGTTGCTCAATATGGTGTTGCCGATTGCCTACTTTGATGCGCTGGGTGTGCCCCGACTCTCGTGACCTCATCTTCTCGAACCGTTCGGTGCAGACCCGCATGCCGGTTGGTGTGGCAGGGGCGCAGTCGATAAAGGCTGCCCCCTATGCCGATTGGAGTCGCTCTCCCAAATCCACCTCAGTTCATACTCGCCTGGAGTTTGCTACCTAATTAGTGTAAACGTAGCTTACAAATCCTGACAATCGGGTGAAAATGCAGCGTTTAAAGTAGAAGTTTGGAGTGTGTTTTATGACAGATCGCATTTGGCTCAAAAGCTATCCCCCGGGTGTTGCTGCAGATATTGATGTGAACCAATACGCCTCCATGGTGGACATGATGGAGGAAAGCTTCCGGAAGTTCGCCGATCGCCCTGCAATCAGTTTCATGGGCAAGGAATTTACTTACAAGCAGGTGGATGAAATGAGCCAAACCTTTGGCGTCTTTTTGCAAAGTCTTGGCTTAGTCAAGGGTGACCGGGTCGCCGTCATGATGCCAAATGTGCTGCAGTACCCGATCGCCGTGGCGGGTATCTTTCGGGCGGGTTATACGCTGGTCAATGTCAATCCGCTGTACACAGCGCGCGAGTTGGAGCACCAGCTCAAGGACGCAGGTGCCAAGGCCATCGTGATTTTGGAAAACTTCGCTGGCACCCTGGAAAAGTCTCTGGCTGCCACTCCGGTCAAGCACATTGTGTTGTGCGCTTTGGGTGATCAGTTGGGCTTGCTCAAAGGTGCGCTGGTGAATTATGTGGTGCGCAATGTCAAGAAGATGGTGCCCGCGTTCAACCTGCCCAGCGCGGTGCGCTTCAATGCGGCCATTGCCAAGGCAAGCAGTGGCAGTCTGAAGAAAGCGGTGATCAAGCCTGACGACGTAGCAGTGTTGCAGTACACCGGCGGCACTACCGGTGTCTCCAAAGGTGCGGTGCTATTGCAGCGCAATCTGGTGGCCAACCTGCTGCAAACCGATGATTGGTTCAGGCCGGCACTACAAAAAATTCCGGCGGGCGAGCAGATGAATGTGGTCTGTGCCTTGCCGCTGTACCACATCTTTGCTTTTACGGTGGGCATGATGCTGTCGCTGCGCGCCGGCGGCAAACTGATCTTGATCCCTAATCCACGGGATTTCCCGGCTGTGCTGGCCGAGTTGGCCAAGCACAAGATTCATTTCTTCCCGGCAGTCAATACTCTGTTCAACGGTCTGGCCAACCACCCTGACTTTAGCAAGGTGAACTGGAGCCACCTGCTGGTATCGGCTGGCGGCGGTACGGCTGTGCAAAGCGCCGTGGCCAAGCTCTGGCTGGAGAAAACAGGCTGCACCATCACCGAAGGCTACGGCCTGAGCGAGACCTCGCCGATTGCCACGGCCAATCCGGTGGTGGGTGCCGAATATTCCGGCTCGATCGGCCTGCCGGTGCCGAGCACCTGGATCAAGTTGCTCGACGACGATGGCAACGACGTGCCCATGGGGCAGCCGGGCGAGATTGCCATCAAGGGGCCTCAGGTGATGGCCGGCTACTGGCAGCGTCCCGACGAAACCGCCAAGGCCATGACGGCGGACGGCTACTTCAAGACCGGTGACATCGGCGTGATGGACGAGCGTGGTTACTTCAAAATTGTCGATCGCAAGAAAGACATGATTCTTGTCAGCGGCTTCAATGTCTATCCGACCGAACTCGAAGACGTGGTGTCTCAAATGGAGGGCATTCTGGAGTGCGCCGGCGTGGGTGTGCCCGACGCCAAGACAGGTGAAGCGGTCAAACTCGTGATCGTCAAAAAAGACCCGGCTGTGACCGAAGCACAGGTGCGTGCCTTCTGCAAGGAAAACCTGACCGGCTACAAGCAGCCCAAGGTGATCGAGTTCCGCACCGAACTGCCCAAAACTCCAGTGGGCAAAATCTTGCGGCGCGAATTGCGTGACAAATAACAGTATGCCCGGGAGGCGCGCTTGACACTGGCCATCATGAGCGCGCTGCTCGATGAGCAGCGGGGCCTGCTCGACCAACTGGTCAGTCCGCGTCGTGTCAAACGTGCTGGGCGCACGTTCTGGTGCGGGAAGTGGGGCGGCCATGACGTTGTGCTGGTGTTGAGTAAAGTGGGCAAGGTGGCGGCGGCCACCACCACTGCCACCCTGATTGAGGCTTTTGACGTCAAGCGCGTGGTCTTTACCGGCGTGGCGGGCGGCATCGGTGCAGGGGTCAAGGTGGGCGACGTGGTGGTGGCGCGTGACTTTGTTCAGCACGACATGAACTCAAGCCCCTTGTTTGCGCGCTATGAGATTCCCCTGTACGGCTGTGCCACGCTGGCTTGCGACGTTGACTTGACGGCTATCCTGCTGCAGGCTGTGCACGCCGGATTGGCCGGGGTGGGTGCGCATTTTCATCACGCGCAGTTGCTTGACTCACCCCGTGTGCACAGTGGGCTGATTGCGAGCGGAGACCGCTTTGTGTCGAGCGCTGAAGAGGCCGCGGGCGTGTTGCAAGGGCTCAATGCCGCAGGCTTTTCGGCCTTGGCTGTTGAAATGGAAGGTGCTGCCGTGGCGCAAGTGTGTCACGACTATGGCGTGCCGTTTGCAGCCATGCGCACCATTTCTGACCGCGCAGATGCTCAGGCGCATGTGGATTTTTCAGCTTTTGTGAACCAAGTGGCCAGCCCTTACGCGCTGGCGGTGATTCGCCAATTCATCCAACTGCTTCCTGGAAAATAGCGTTCCAGCATCGTCTGACGCTACGCCGCGCGTCTTCTCACTTTAACCAGCCGCGTTTCCTGAAGTACCACATCGGCAGCAGGGCGCTGGCGAGCATCAGCCCCAGTGCGAAGGGGTAGCCAAGCGTCCATTCAAGTTCCGGCATGAACCTGAAATTCATGCCGTACAGGCTGGCGATCATGGTGGGTGGCAACAGTGCCACGCTGGCCACCGAGAAAAGCTTAATGATCTTGTTCTGGTTGATGTTGATGAAACCGACCGTAGCGTCCATCAAAAAGTTGATCTTGTCAAACAAAAAAGCGGTGTGCGAGTCGAGCGAGTCGATGTCACGCAAAATTTGCCGAGCATCTTCAAACTGCTCGCCATTGAGCATCTTACTGCGCATCATGAAGCTCACCGCGCGCCGGGTGTCCATGGCATTGCGCCGGATGCGCCCGTTCATGTCCTCGTGGCGCGCAATGGCGGCCAGCACTTCACTGGCCAGTAGGTCAGTCACATCACCCGATAGAACCTTGGCACTGGCTTTTTCAAGTTCGTCGTAAATTTCTTCGAGCGTGTCGGCAGAGTATTCGGCATCAGCGTCGAACAGCTTGAGCAGCACCTCTTTGGCATCCTCGATCAGGCCGGGGGCGCGCCGGGCGCGCATGCGCAGCAACCGGAACACAGGCACGTCTTCGTCGTGGATGGAAAACAGCACGCCCTTGCTTTTGAGCTCGGTGTTTTCCAGGTTCAGGATAAAAGCGACGCGCACGGTGTGCGGATCGTCCTCGTCGGCCACCAGAAAGTCGCTGCGAATGTGCAGTTCGCCGTTGTCTTCCTTGTAGAAACGGGCCGACTCTTCGATGTCTTCGTCCATCGCATCTTCGGGAATGGACAGGCCAAAATACTGTTTGATCCAGCGCTTTTCTTCCGGCGTGGGCGATTCCAGATCGACCCAGATCG
>PFUD01000135.1 GCA_002789915.1 Comamonadaceae bacterium CG_4_9_14_3_um_filter_60_33
TGGCCCCGCTGGTGACGCTGTCAAACGGCGCCACCACCCGGCTTTTGAGCCAGGCAAAGCGCTCCCACTCGCGGCCCTGCACGTGCAGGTATTCCTCCAGCGCATCGAGCGACACGGCGGCCGGGCCCGAATTGCCGTTGGGGCGCAAGGCCAGGTCAACGCGAAACACAAAGCCGTGCTCATTGGTGTCGCCCACCAGCGCGTACACGGCGCGCACCACTTTGCCAAAATACTCATGGTGGCTGATGTGGTTGCGCCCCTGCGCATTGCCGACTGTTTCGCCGTCTTCATCGTAAACATAAATCAGGTCGATGTCGCTTGACACGTTGAGCTCGCGCGCGCCGAGCTTGCCCATGCCCACAATCCACAGTTGCGCCCGCTGCCCCCGCGCCGTCAGGGGCGCGCCGTGCATTTGATCAAGCTCGGCCTGGGCCTGGGTCAGGGCGTGGTTGAGGGCGAACTCGGCCAGGTCGGTCATGGCCTGGGTTACCTGCGCCAGCGGCAACTGCTGTTCGCAGTCCAGGCACAGCAGGCGCAGGACAACCAACTGGCGTGTTATGCGCAGCGCGTTGGCCATGTTGTGCCCGTGCCCCAGCAGGGCTTCAAAAGTGGCTTGCAGCTGCGCCGGATCGGGCACGCCCGGAGCCAGCAAGGGCAGTTCAGCTTCGTAGCGGCGGCGCACACGTTGGGCAAAGCGGGAGTGGGTAGCCAGGGAGGGTCGGGTCATAATTCTGTTTGAACAACTTAATCGATTCAACGTGTCGCCCCTTCCCTCCAAACTGCTGAAAACCTGGTCTGCCCTGACGCGCTGGCTGTTGGCTGCGTTGGTTTTGGCCTGGTTGCTGCTGGTTTTGGCTTGGGGGGCGCTGCACTGGGTCATTGTGCCGCGAATCGGCGAATTTCGCCCGCAGCTTGAAGCGCGGGCCACGCAGGCGCTGGGGGTAACGGTGCGTGTTGGGGCGGTCGCCGCCCAGTCCAGCGGCATGGTGCCGTCGTTCGAACTGCTTGACGTGGCCTTGCTCGACGCGCAAGGCCGAGTGGCCCTGAGTTTGCCTCGCATCCTGATTGCCGTGTCGCCGCGTTCGCTGTGGCGGCTGGGTTTCGAGCAGATTTACCTGGACCAGCCCGTGCTTGACATCCGGCGTGCGCCAGACGGCAAGATCACCATCGGCGGGCTCGATTTCAACCCTGCCGATCAGGCCGAGCCGGCGGCACTGGACTGGTTTTTTTCGCAGTTCGAGTTCGCCATTCACGACGGCACCCTGCGCTGGACCGACGAGCAGCGCGCGGCCGAGCCAGTGGTGCTGCAAAAGGTGGCGGCGGTGGTGCGCAACCGGGGGCGCCACCATGACCTGCGGTTCGATGCCACCCCGCCCGAGTCTTGGGGCAGCGCTTTCAGTGTGCAGGGCAGGTTTTTGCAACCCCGACTGACACGCTATGACGGTCGCTGGCAGGAGTGGGAGGGTCAGCTTTACGCCGCCTTCGATCACGCTGATTTGTCGGAGTTGCGACGTTATGTGGCGCTGGGGGTGGATTTGACAGAGGGCAATGGCGCCCTGCGCGCCTGGGTGGATGTAGACCGGGGCCGCGTCACGCAGGTGGTGGCCGACGTCGCCTTGGCTGAGGTCAGCGTTGTGCTGGGTACTGATTTGCAGCCGCTGGCCTTGCAGCGGGTACAGGGGCGCCTGGGCGGGCGCCAGCTGGCCGGTGGCTCTGAGTTTTCTACCCAGCTATTGGCTTTCGACACGACCGATGGCCTGCACTGGCCCGGCGGCAACGTCCAATTGCGGCTGACCGATGCACAAGCCGGGCAAGCCGAGGGCGGCAAGTTCCGGGCCGACCGGCTCGACCTGGCCACTTTGGCACAAATTGCCAGCAGCCTGCCGCTTGATGACGCAACGCGCGACACCTTGCGCGTGTATGCGCCTAAAGGGCAGGTCGATGCGCTACAGGCCAGCTGGCAGGGGCCCTGGCGCAAGCCGCAAAAGTACGCAGCCAAAGGTCGTCTGAGCCGATTGGAGGTCGCCGCCGTGGCTGCCACGCCAGGCTTGCGCGGGCTTGATGTGGACTTTGACTTTGACCAGCAAGCGGGCCGGGCGCGCCTGATCATGGCCGCCGGCAGCGTTGACCTGCCGCGCGTTTTTCAGCAGTCGGTGGTGCCGGTGGACAGCTTGTCGGCCGAAGCCCGCTGGCAAATCAAGGGCGAGCAAATTGCGGTGCAATTGGACAAGGTCAAGTTTGCCAATGCCGACGCCGCCGGCGACGCCCAGATCAAATGGCAAACCGCCGACCCGGCCAAGTCGGCCAAGTCAGGCAAGTCAGGTAGTGACGCGCGCTTTCCCGGCGTGCTCGACCTGCAGGCCAACTTGAGCCGCGCTGATGGCAAGCAGGTGCACCGTTACCTGCCGCTGGTCATCAACCCCGCCGCGCGCGACTACGTGCGCGACGCGGTGCAGGCCGGGCGCGCCAGCTCGGTGCGCTTTCAGGTCAAGGGCGACATTGACCAATTGCCCTTGATTGACCCCAAAACAGGCGCTTTCAAAATCACCGCGCAGGTCGAAGACGCCAAGCTGGCCTATGTGCCAACCAGCTTGCAGCACAGCGGCGATTTGCCCTGGCCGGCGCTGACCGACCTGAGCGGCGAACTGGTGATCGACCGCATGCAATTGCAGGTCAACAAGGCGCGCGCCAAGCTTGGCGACGGCACCGCCTTGCAGGTGAGCCGGGTGGAGGTCCGTATCGCCGATTTGATGCATACCGAGGTCGAAGTTGATGCCGACTTCAAGGGGCCGTTGCCCGAGCTCATGGGCCTGGTCAACGGCTCACCACTGCGCGACATGCTGGGGCAGGCACTGGTTAAGAGTGTGGTCACGGGCAATGCTGATTACAAGCTCAAGCTGATGCTGCCGATTGCCCACATCAACCAGTCCGGCGTGCGCGGCAGCATCTTGCTGGCGGGCAACGAGGTGCGGATCACGCCCGACAGCCCCAGGATGACGCAGGCGCGCGGCACGATCAACTTCACCGAGGCTGGATTTTCCCTGACCGGCGTGCAAGCGCGCATGCTGGGCGGTGACGCCCGGTTGGACGGCGGCTTGGTGCTGGCGCCCGAGTCGCCAAGCGGCCGTGGCGCGCCAACGTTGATTCGCGCCATCGGCAACGCCTCGGCGGAAGGCCTGCGCCAGGCCGCTGAACTCGGCTTTGTGGCGCGGCTGGCGCGCCAGGCCAGCGGCAGCGCGGCCTACACCGCAACGCTGGGCTGGCGCCGCGGCGCGACCGAGTTGCTGGTTAACAGCAATTTGCAGGGGATGGCCTTGAGTTTGCCGGCACCCGTGGGTAAAAGTGCCGAGGCGGTGCTGCCCTTACGTTTTGAGACGGCTGTGCTCCGCGATGCTGTCGCACCATTGCAGGACCGTTTGACATTGTCGCTTGCCGACCTGGTGCAGGTGGAATACGAGCGCGATGTGTCCCAAGCCGAGCCGCGCGTGCTGCGCGGGGCCATTGCGGTCGGCCTCGACGCGCAGGAATCGGCCGTACTGCCACCTAGCGGCGTGAGCGCCAACATCAAGCTGGCGCAGTTCAATGTCGATGCCTGGCAGGAGGTGCTGGTGCAAGCCGCCGGCGACGGTGTGAGCAGCACGGCGCTGGCCAATGGCAACGGCTTGATGGCGTCTTATTTGCCCACCGAATTGGCGGTGCGCTCGGAGTTATTGACCTTTGGCGGCCGACAGTTCAACCAGCTGGTGATTGGCGGCGCGCGCGAGGGCACACTGTGGCGCGCCAATCTGGTGGCCGCCGAGCTCAACGGTTATCTGGAATATCGCCAACCCAGTGCAGCTGCCAGTGGCGCCGAGGGGCGCGTGTACGCGCGCCTGGCCCGCCTGACGCTGGCGCCCGGGGTTGAGCAAGAGGTAGAGGCTTTGCTTGATGCCCAGCCCACCAGCATTCCCGCGCTGGACATCGTGGTGGACGATTTCGAATTGCGCGGCAAGCCCTTGGGGCGGCTGGAGGTGCAGGCCATCAACAGCCCTCGCCAGGCAGCGCCCGGCGAGGCCAGTGTGCGCGAGTGGCGCCTGAATAAATTAAACCTCGATATGCCGGAGGCCAGGTTGGCTGGCACCGGCAAGTGGTTGGCCCTTGCGCCTGGCAGCCAGGACGCTGCCACGCCGTCAGTGAAAAAAGGCGCGGCGCTGCGGCGCACCGAGTTGAACTTCAACCTTGATATTGCCGACAGTGGCGCCTTGCTCAATCGCCTGGGCATGCCGGGCGTGGTGCGCGGCGGGCGCGGCAAGCTCGAAGGCCAAGTGGCCTGGCTGGGCTCGCCGCTGAGCCTGGATTACCCGACCATGAACGGCGCTTTCACGGTCAACGTGGAGCGCGGCCAGTTTCTGAAGGCCGAGCCGGGCATTGCCAAATTGCTCGGGGTGCTGAGCCTGCAGGCCTTGCCGCGCCGGTTGGCGCTGGATTTCAGGGATGTGTTCAGCGAGGGCTTTTCGTTCGACTTTTTGCGCGGCGATGTGCGCATCGACAAAGGCATGGCGCTGACCAACAACCTGCAAATGAAGGGCGTCAATGCGGCGGTGCTGATGGAGGGCAGCGCCGACATCGCCCGCGAGACGCAGGACCTCAAAGTGGTAGTGGTGCCCGAAATCAGCGCCGGCACCGCGTCGCTGCTGGTGGCCACGGCGATCAACCCGGCCATCGGTCTGGGCACCTTTTTGGCGGAGTTGTTTTTTCGCCGCCCGATGATTGAGTCTGCCACCCAGGAGTTTCACATTGACGGCTCGTGGGCCGACCCCCAGATCACCAAAGTGTCACGCAGCAAGACCAAGACCATAACCCCGCCTTCGGAGAAATCACCATGAAAGTCGCCGCCATTCAAATGGTCTCGGGCATGGATGTGAGCGCCAACCTGGCGCAAGCCAAGCTGCTTTTACAAGAAGCCGCACAGGCCGGTGCCGAACTGGCTGTGTTGCCCGAGTATTTTTGCCTGATGGGCCGCCAAGACGCTGCCAAATTGACCAGTCAGGAATCCTTTGGCCAGGGCCCGATTCAGCAATTTCTGAGCGACAGTGCCAACGAGTTGGGCTTGTGGCTGGTGGGTGGCACGCTGTCGGTCAGTGCGCCGTCTCAGGCGTCAGACAGCGCGGCGGAGCCAGGCAAGGTGTTCAACAGTTCGCTGGTGTATTCACCGGCAGGCGAGTGTGTGGCGCGCTACGACAAAATGCACTTGTTCCGCTTCGACAACGGCGTTGAAGCGTATGACGAGTCGCTGGTGCTCGCGCCCGGGCGCGAACCTGTCACTTTCGACTTGGCGTCCCGTGACGGCCACACCTGGCGCATTGGCTTGAGCGTGTGCTACGACCTGCGCTTTGCCGAGTTGTACCGGCATTACGCCCGGACCGGCGCGCACCTGATGCTGGTGCCCAGCGCCTTCACCTACACCACCGGGCAGGACCATTGGGAGGTGCTGCTGCGCGCCCGCGCCATCGAAAACCTGTCGTACGTGGTGGCCGCAGCGCAGGGCGGCCTGCACGACAACCAGCGCCGCACTTGGGGCCACGCCATGCTGGTGACGCCGTGGGGCAAGGTGCTGGCTGAGCGTGCCACCGGGCCGGGCGTGGTGATGTCGGAGTTGTCATGGGACGTTATGACGCAGTGCCGCAGCCGTTTGCCGGCCCTTGAGCACCGGCTACTGTGATGACCTTGCTGCTGTTTTTCCGCCGCCTGCTGGCGGTTTTGGTGGTCGGCGTGCTGGCGGCCTGTGGCACGCCGCCCGCGCCGCAGAGGCTAGAAGCGCCGCAGGCAACTGCGCCGCTGGGACAGTCTGAAGCTGCACCATCGACTGAGGTCATCGTGCGCGGCAACAGCCGCTGGCAGCCGGTGGCGTGGTCCGATTTGCCGGGTTTCGATGCCGACGCGCTGTTCGAGGCCTGGAACGCCTGGCTCAAAAGCTGCGAGCGCCCCGGGCCGGTGTTTGCGTCCTTGTGCCCGGAAGTGCGCCGCCTGAGCATTGGCAGCCAGGCTGAGCAGCAGCAGTGGCTGATCGACCGGCTGCAACCCTACCGTGTTGAGCCCTTGCAAGGTGGCCCTGCGGCGGGCTTGCTGACCGCTTATTTCGAGCCCGAGTTGCTGGCGCAACGCCTGCCCGGGCCGGGTTTTACCGTGCCGCTGTACCAGTTGCCCGCCAACCTGAAGGCGCGCCAACCCTGGTTTTCCCGGCAGGAAATCGACACCTTGGCCGCTGCCCAGGGGGCCTTGCGCGGCCGGGAAATTGTGTACCTGAGCGACCCGGTGCAGGCCATGGTGCTGCAAATCCAGGGCTCGGGGCGCGTCCGCGTGACCGAGCCCGATGGCAGCGTGAGCCTGGTGCGGCTAGCCTACGCCGGCCACAACGGCCACCCCTACCAGAGCATCGGCCGTTGGCTGCTTGATCAGCGCGAGCTGCGCGATGCCACTTGGCCTGGCATTCAGGCCTGGCTCAAACAAAATCCACAGCGCGTTAACGAGCTGCTGTGGCGCAACCCGCGCGTGGTTTTTTTCAAGGAAGAGCGCCTGGGCGACTTTGACGCCGCCTTTGGCCCCAAGGGCGCGCAGGGCGTGCCGCTCACCCCCGGGCGCTCGATTGCGGTCGATCCGCAGAGCATTCCTTATGGCACGCCGGTGTGGCTGGCCTCCGAGGGGCCGCAAATTGCCTTGCAGCGATTGGTGTTGGCGCAGGACACCGGCAGCGCGATTCGCGGCGCCGTGCGGGCAGATTATTTTGCCGGCTGGGGCGAGGCGGCGGGCGAGTTGGCCGGGCGACTCAAACAGCCGCTGAGGCTGTGGGTGCTTTGGCCCAAGGCGCGGCCTTATTGACTGGCCTCGATAAAGTTATCAGCTTGAGAGACGTGAGTCTTGATTGAATGGCAGCTGAAAAAGGCAGGAGGCAGGGGCACTCTGGGTGGCAGCGGGCGGGGTATTGGGCCCTGCCTCAGACCCGCCTGGCCCAGCACAAACACAAGCATGGCATTGATGAATCCCCAACTTCACTTCCGGATTAATAATTCGTTGGCATCCCATATTTATGAACCATGAATCGGAGACTTGCCCATGAATGCACCGTTACCCAAAACGGCTAAAACGGCCCAAGCGGCTTTGCAGACGGTCAGCCTGGACGACAAATACAGCCAGACGCAGGGCCGGGCGTTCATGAGCGGCGTGCAGGCGCTGGTGCGTTTGCCCATGCTGCAGCGCCAGCGTGATGCCCTGGCTGGCCTGAACACCGCCGGTTTCATCAGCGGCTACCGCGGCTCGCCGTTGGGCGGTTACGACCAGGCGCTGGTGGCGGCAAAAAAGCATCTGGACGCGCATCACATCGTCTTTCAGCCCGGTGTCAATGAAGAGCTGGCGGCCACGGCGGTGTGGGGCACGCAGCAACTTGACCTCTACCCGCAGAGCAAAAAATACGACGGCGTGTTTGGCATCTGGTACGGCAAGGGGCCGGGCGTGGACCGCAGCGCCGACGTCTTCAAACACGCCAACATGGCCGGCACGGCGGTGCATGGCGGCGTGCTGGCGGTGGCGGGTGACGACCACCTCAGCAAGAGCTCGACGGCGGCGCACCAGAGCGACCACCTCTTCAAGGCCTGCGGATTGCCGGTGTTTTTTCCGTCGGACGTGCAGGGCATTTTGGACCTCGGGCTGCACGCCATCGCGCTGAGCCGTTTCTCGGGCGTGTGGGCGGGCATGAAGACGATTCAGGAGGTGGTGGAGTCGAGCAGTCCGGTGGATGTGCGCGCCGAGCGCGTGCGCATCGTGCTGCCCGAGGATTTCGCCATGCCAGCGGACGGCCTGCACATCCGCTGGCCCGACCCGGCGCTGGTGCAGGAAGCCCGGCTGATGGACTACAAATGGTATGCCGCAGCGGCCTATGTGCGCGCCAACAAGCTCAACTGCAACGTGTTCGCCACGGCGCAAGACCGCTTTGGCATCATCGCCAGCGGCAAGGCCTTCAATGACACGCGCCAGGCGCTGGCTGATCTGGGGCTTGATGAAGCCGCTTGCCGGCAACTGGGCATCCGGCTGCACAAGGTCAACGTGGTGTGGCCGCTGGAGGCCAGCATCACGCGCGACTTTGCGCAAGGGCTGCAAGAGATTCTGGTGGTCGAGGAAAAGCGCCAGATCATCGAGTACCAGCTAAAAGAAGAACTTTACAACTGGCGCGCTGACGTACGCCCCACCGTGGTCGGCAAGTTCGAGGGCGACGACGAAGGCGGTGGCGAATGGAGCCGCCCCAACCCGATCGACAACTGGCTGCTGCGCGCCAAGGCCGACCTGAACCCGGCGCTGATCGCCAGGGCGATTGCCAAGCGGCTGAAGAAGCTCGGTGTGCCCGATGACGTGGCGGCGCGCATGGACGCGCATCTGGCGATGCTTGACGCCAAGGCGCGTATCGTGCTGGAGATCAAAACCGACAACATTGAGCGCACCCCCTGGTTTTGCAGCGGCTGCCCGCACAACACCAGCACCCGCGTGCCCGAAGGTTCACGCGCGCTGGCCGGCATTGGCTGCCACTTCATGACGCTGTGGATGGACAGGTCAACCAGCACCTTCAGTCAGATGGGCGGCGAGGGCGTGGCCTGGGTCGGGCAGCAGCCGTTCACCACTGACACCCATGTGTTTGCCAACCTCGGCGACGGCACCTACTTTCACAGCGGCTTGCTGGCGATTCGCCAGGCAATCGCCGCGGGCGTCAACATCACCTACAAGATTTTGTACAACGATGCCGTGGCCATGACCGGCGGCCAGCGCGTGGGCGAGCGCCCGGAAGGCCACAGCGTGCTGCAAATCATGGCCAGCCTGCTGGCTGAAGGCGTGAAAAAGCTGGTCATCGTGACCGATCAGCCCGAAAAATACGCGGGCGCGGCGCTGGCGCCGGGCGTCACGGTGCGGCACCGCGACGAACTCGACCGCGTCCAGCGTGAATTGCGGGACATCAAGGGCACCACGGCACTGATTTACGACCAGATGTGCGCCACCGAGAAACGCCGAAAACGCAAGCGCGGCACCCTGGCCGAGCCCGACGAGCGGGTGGTCATCAACGAGTTGGTGTGCGAGGGCTGCGGCGACTGCGGCGAGCAATCCAACTGCCTCAGCATCGAGCCCCTTGAGACCGAATTCGGCCGCAAGCGCCGCATCAACCAGAGCACCTGTAACAAGGACTATTCCTGCGTCAAGGGTTTTTGCCCGAGCTTTGTCACGGTCAAGGGCGGCCAACTCAAAAAGCCCAAGAAAGAGACGCAGGGCAGCCTGGGCGCGTTGCCCGCCGTGCCGGAACCGGTGTTGCCTGATGTGACATCGCCCTGGGGCATTGTGGTGGGTGGCGTCGGCGGCACCGGGGTCATCACCATCGGCCAACTGCTGGGCATGGCGGCGCACCTCGAAGGCAAGGGCGTGGTCACGCAAGATGCCGGCGGTCTGGCGCAAAAGGGTGGCGCCACCTGGAGCTACATCCAGATCGCCGAGCGTCAGGACGCCATTTACACCAGCCGGGTCGAGACCGCCCGCGCGGACCTGGTGGTTGGCTGCGACGCCATCGTGGCGGCCAGTCCGGCCACGCTGGCCGTCATGCAGTCCGGGCGCACTTTTGTTGCGCTCAACAGCCACGCCACACCCACCGCCGCATTTGTGCACAACCCGCAGTGGCAGTTTCCCGAGGCTGGTTGCGAGGCGGCCATTGCTGCGCAGGTGGGCACGCTTAACCTGGGCGTGTTCGATGCCGAGCAGGTGGCCACGTTGGCGCTAGGCGACTCGATCTACAGCAACCTTTTGTTGTTGGGCTATGCCTGGCAAAAAGGGCGCGTGCCGCTGAGCCGGGCCGCCGTGCTGCGCGCCATGGAACTCAACGGCGTGCAGGTGGCCAACAACCAGGCGGCGTTTGAATGGGGCCGCCACTGCGCCCACGATTTGCCGGCGCTGCTGGCGCTGTTCCAGACCGCCCGGGTGATTGCCTTCGTCAAAAAACCAGCGCTGGACGAACTGGTGGCGACCCGGGTGGCGTGTTTGACGGCGTACCAGAACGCGGCTTATGCCGAACGTTACCGGGCAATGGTGGCGCAGGTCCAGCAGGTCGATGCGGCATGGGGCAAAACCGCCCTGAGCGAGGCGGTGGCGCGCAACCTGTTCAAGCTGATGGCCTACAAGGACGAGTACGAGGTGGCCAGGCTGCATGCCGACGGCACATTTGCCGCCAGAATTGCCCAGCAGTTCGAGGGCGCTGTTCAATTGCACTTTCACCTGGCGCCGCCGCTGCTGGCCAAAACCAACGACCGGGGTGAACTGGTCAAGCAGCGCTACGGCCCGTGGATGATGACGGCTTTTCAGTGGCTGGCGCGCCTCAGGGGGTTGCGCGGCACGGCGTTTGATGTGTTCGGTCGCACCGAAGAACGACGCCAGGAGCGCGCCTGGCTGGCACGCTACCAAGCGATGGTGCAGGAAATTTGCCAGGCGCCGGGTGCTAAGCCGGGCGGGCAAGATGTGGCGCGCTATCAAATTGCCCTGTTTTTGGCGCAAATTCCGCAGGATATTCGTGGCTTTGGCCATGTCAAGGCGCGCGCTTCTGTGCTCGCCATGGAAAAATGGCAGCGCTTGATCGCGCAGTTTCGGGCCTGACAGCGTCCCTGCGTGGCCTGACTTGCCGTGATTTGCCGTGATCGTCGGCCGCATACAATGGCAAGTTGTCTGAAACGCGTGCCTGCTGGCGCCTGTCCGGCCCCCTGTTTAATTTTTTGCCTTATTGGAGTTTGCCGTGTTTATTTCTTCTGCCATTGCCCAAACCGCTCCCGCCGCTGCCGCTGGCGGCGACATGCAGTCGTCACTCATGAGCATGCTGCCCCTGGTGCTGATGTTTGTGGTGCTGTATTTCGTGATGATTCGCCCGCAAATGAAAAAAGCCAAAGAGCACAAGTCCATGATCGAAGCCCTGGCCAGGGGCGATGAAGTCGCCACGGCGGGTGGCATTCTGGGCAAAGTCACCAAATTGGGTGAAGGCTTCATCGATCTCGAAGTGGCCAACGGCGTTGAAGTGCATTTGCAGCGCAGTGCTGTGGTGCAGGTCTTGCCCAAGGGGACGATCAAGTAAATTGTCTCAGCGCTGGCCTCGGCCGGCATTTGTCGTTTGATGTCATAAAGGCGGTCATGAATCGTTACCCGGTCTGGAAATACGTGATCATCGTGATCGCGATGGTGGTGGCGGGCTTGTATGCCCTGCCGAATTTTTTTGGTGAGTCGCCCGCGGTGCAGGTGTCTGCCGCCAAGCCGCTGGTCAAGGTGGATGCGGGCACGCTCACGCTGGTGGAGGCGGCCCTCAAGACGGCCGGTATCGCGCCCGACATGGTGACGCTCGATGGCGCTTCAATCAAGGTTCGGCTGCTTGACACTGACACCCAACTCAAGGCCAAAGACGTTATTCAAAGAGCGCTGATTCCCGATGCCGGCAACCCGGGCTATGTGGTGGCGCTCAATTTGCTGTCGCGCTCGCCCGCCTGGCTGACCGCGCTCAACGCGTCACCCATGTATCTGGGCCTGGATTTGCGCGGTGGCGTGCACTTTATGCTTCAGGTGGACATGGAGGCGGCGCTGACCAAGCGCGCTGAATCCTTGTCGGGCGATGTGCGCACCAGCCTGCGCGAGAAAAATATCCGCCACAGCGGCATCAATCGCGTTGGGCAA
Organism: Comamonadaceae bacterium CG_4_9_14_3_um_filter_60_33; assembly: GCA_002789915.1. GTDB lineage: Bacteria > Pseudomonadota > Gammaproteobacteria > Burkholderiales > Burkholderiaceae_C > Rhodoferax. The sequence continues at coordinate 11,713 of PFUD01000135.1, forward strand.
ACCGTCGAGGTGCGCTTTCGTGATGCTGCCACGCTGGATGCCGCCAAGGCGGTTTTTGACGACCAGTTTGCCGACCTGCAAACGGTTGATGTTGCCGAGGGCGCCGAGTTCAAGCTGACCGCGTCCATCAAGCCTGAAGCCGCACGGCGTATCCAGGATCAGGCGCTCAAGCAAAACATCACCACGCTGCACAACCGCATTAACGAACTGGGCGTGGCCGAGCCTGTCATCCAGCAGCAGGGGTTGGACCGCATCGTGGTGCAGTTGCCGGGGGTGCAGGACACCGCCAAGGCCAAGGACATTCTGGGTCGCACTGCCACCCTGGAAGTGCGCATGGTTGATGAAAGCACCGAGGCGCGCGCGGCTGAAATGGGTGCTGGCGTGGTGCCGTTTGGCTCAGAACGCTATCTGGAGCGCAACGGCCAGGCGGTCATCGTCAAGAAACAAGTGATTCTGACCGGCGAGAACCTGACTGATGCGCAACCCGGCTTTGATAGCCAGACGCAGGAGCCCACCGTCAACCTGAACCTTGACGCCAAGGGCACCCGCATTTTCCGCGACGTGACGCGTGAAAACGTCGGTAAGCGCATGGCCATTTTGCTGTTTGAAAAAGGCAAGGGCGAGGTGGTCACAGCGCCGGTAATTCGCACTGAAATCGGCGGTGGCCGGGTGCAAATTTCGGGCCGCATGACGACTACCGAGGCCAACGACACGGCCCTGTTGTTACGCGCTGGTTCGCTGGCGGCGCCGATGGAAATCATCGAGGAAACCACCATCGGCCCAAGCCTGGGCGCCGAGAATATCGCCAAGGGCTTCCAGAGCGTGGCCTGGGGCTTTGCCGCAGTGGCCCTGTTCATGTGCATGTATTACATGTTGTTTGGCGTCTTTTCCAGTATTGCGCTGGCCTTCAATCTGCTGCTGCTGGTGGCGGTGTTGTCCATGTTGCAAGCCACCCTGACGCTGCCTGGCATGGCTGCCATGGCGCTGGTGCTGGGCATGGCCATCGATGCCAACGTGCTGATCAACGAGCGCATTCGCGAAGAATTGCGCGCTGGCGCGTCGGCGCAGGCAGCCATCCATACCGGTTACGAGCGTGCCTGGGCGACCATTTTTGACTCCAACATCACCACCATGATCGCGGGCTTGGCGCTGCTGGCCTTTGGTTCCGGGCCGGTGCGCGGCTTTGCCGTGGTGCACGTGCTGGGCATTCTGACCAGCATGTTCTCCGGCGTGTTTTTCTCACGCGGCGTGGTGAACTTCTGGTATGGCCGTAAAAACCGCCTGAAAACCGTGTCGATCGGCACCATCTGGCGTCCCGATGGCGGGACGGCCCTCAAGACCAACGAATAAACCGAAAGAAACCATGGAATTTTTTCGTATCAAGCGCGACATCCCGTTCATGCGGCATGCGCTGGTGTTCAACCTGATTTCTGGCCTGACGTTTCTGGCGGCGGTATTTTTTCTGTTCTCGCGCGGGCTGCACCTGTCGGTAGAGTTCACCGGCGGCACCTTGCTGGAAGTTACTTACTCGCAGCCGGCTGATCTGGGCGCTGTGCGCGCCGGCGTGGCCAAGCTCGGCTTTGCTGATGTGCAGGTGCAAAACTTTGGCACCGCGCGTGATGTACTGATCCGCCTGCCGGCCCAGAAAGGCGTCAGTTCAGCCCAGCAGAGCACCCAGGTGATGGCCGCGCTGAAAGAGCTTGACGCATCGGCGACCATGCGCCGCACCGAATTTGTCGGCCCGCAGGTGGGTGACGAACTGGCCGCTGACGGCATCAAGGCACTGGCTTTTGTGATCATTGGCATCATGATTTACCTGGCGATCCGTTTCGAGTGGAAGTTTGCTGTGGCGGCCATCATTGCCAACATGCACGACGTGATCATCATCCTGGGCTTTTTTGCCTACTTTCAGTGGGAGTTCTCGCTGCCGGTGCTGGCGGCGGTGCTGGCGGTGCTGGGCTACTCGGTGAACGAGTCGGTGGTGATTTTTGACCGGATTCGCGAGAACTTTCGCCGCTACCGCAAGATGAATACGCCGGAAATCATCAATAGCGCCATCACCTCCACCATCAGCCGCACCATCATCACCCACGGGTCGACGCAAATGATGGTGCTGTCGATGCTGCTGTTTGGCGGCGCCACGCTGCACTATTTTGCGCTGGCGCTCACCATTGGCATCATGTTTGGCATTTACTCGTCGGTCTTCGTTGCTGCTGCCATTGCGATGTGGCTGGGCATCAAGCGCGAAGACCTGGTCAAGGGCGGTGGGCCGAAAAAGGACTTGGACCCGAACGACCCCAACGCAGGCGCTACTGTGTAAGCTGGATCAAAAGTTTTCACCATGGGCTCTCCCGTACCTGTGCAGCACATGGCGCAACTGGCGGCCCACATCCGCCAGCGCCTGGTCGATGAAGCCGCGCAGTCCATGGTGGTCCAGCTTGAAGTTGTAGCGCTGCATTTGGCCTCGCTACTGCGAGATCTTTCCACCACGCCCGAGCCCAAACTACTGCGTGACACCTTGACGTTGTACCAAAGCCAGAAAAAAAACTGGCTCGAGGGCACGGTGAAGGCCTGGCAGGCGGCCTTGAAACCCGCGTCACTGCACCCCGGCGGCTTGCCCTCGTTCGGCACCCTTGAGTTGGTCAGTACCGAGACGGTCGAAAACCAGATTCTTGCCTCGCGCATTGCCTTGTCGGTGATGGAAGCGGCCGCCAGCGAAGTCAACGATCTGCGCAAGCGGCTCAAGTCGATCAATCCCCAACAGGAGCTGTCAGCGCAAGATATCGTGCATCCCGAGGTTCTGGCGCTGGCCATGGTCGAGCAGTGGGGCCAATGCGGTTTCTCGCTGGCGTCGTGGCAACTCGTCAACGCGGTCGTGCAGCAGCACATCAATGCGCAGTGGCGTGAGATTTATGCGCACTGCAACGCAGAATTGATCGCGCAGGGCGTGCTGCCGGTGATCACGCCAGACGAGCGCGCCATAACAAAACCGGTGGCTTCTGCCGCTGGCAAACCTGCTTCGGACGTGCAATTGCCCGTTGCGCCAGGCGCTGATCAACGGCAAGCCGATGGCCCGGTGGCGGCGACTGGCGGCGTGCCAGGCCGGTTAAAACAGGGTTCGGCTGGCTTTGCTGAACGCGGGTCGCCAGCTTGGCCTGTGTTGAGCAAGGGCGCCTCAAGCAATTCGCCTGCGCGTGACATGGGTGTGCTCGACCGCGTGGGCCGCTTGTTGACCGACCTGGCGCCGGTGCAAAATTTTCCGCCGACGTTTCAACAAGCACCCTCCGAACGGTTGATGACGGCGTTGGCCCAGCGTCCGGCGCAAGGTGGCTTCTTTGGCGATGGCGGCGTGGCAGATCAGCCGCTGCCGGAACTGATGCTGGTGCAGGTGGCCGGGCAATTGCAGCAGCGATCGGCTGAACTTAAGAAGCTGGCGAGCAACGACAACGAAAAAGCCATTATCGAGCTGATTACGCTGATGTTTCAGTCGATTTTGCAAGAGGACCGTATTCCGCCAGGCATTCGGGTCTGGTTCGCCCGCTTGCAGATGCCTGTTTTGAGCCTCGCATTGGCTAATCCGGCGTTCTTCAACCGGCCGGAGCATCCGGCACGCCAGTTGATCGACCACATGGGCTCCTGTGTGCTGGGGTTTGATGCCAGCGCCATCAACAGTGAAGACCTGGAGGCTGAAATCAAGCGCGTGGTTCAGGTGATTGAGCAGTACCCTGAAACGGGTGAGCGTGTTTACCAGCGTGTTTATGAAGAATTCAAACAATTCCTGAAAAGTTTTTTGACACAAAAAGCTGCCACCAAAAAGGTTGCGGGTGTGGTGCAACAGGTCGAGCAGAAAGAAACTCTGGCGATTCAGTGCACCATCGAGTTGCGCAATCTGATCAAAGATATGCCGGTGCGCGACGACATTCGCGACTTTTTGTACAAGGTGTGGTCCGAAGTGATTGCCGTGGCCAGCATGCGCCACGGCGGGCAACATGAGGCGACCCTGGCACTCAAGAAGACCGCAACCGACCTGATTTGGGCGGCCAGTGCCAAACCCAGCCGCGAGGATCGTGCACGGGTGATTGCAGAGTTGCCCGGTCTGTTGCAGTCGCTGCGCGCCGGGATGAGCCTGCTCGGCCTCAGCGAGGTGGTTCAGGACGGCCACATGAAGCTCATCAGCGACATTCTGGCTGATGCTTTTCTGGCCAAGACACAAGCCATCGACTCGGCGCAAATCCAGACCCTTGCCGAACGGCTGGTGAATCTGGAAGACTTTTTCAGCAACGACGGCACCGAAGAATTGCCACTTGATGCCCAAAGCATCGAGGATTTGCTGGGCATCGACGCCTCAGACCTGGAGGTGGTGACCAGCGGCGCAGGGGAGGTGAATGAACTGGACGCGGTCATGATGGCCTGGGCGCAAAATCTGAGTCTGGGCGCCTGGTTTACCCTGAATTACCAGGATATGGCGATTCAGGTTCGGTATGAATGGTGCAGTCCACTCGGGCATTTGCATTTGTTCTCCTCGGTCGTGGGGCGCAGCTACTTGATTCAAACGGCGCGCATGGCCGCCTATCTGGGGGCCGGCTTGCTGCGGCCTCAGGAAGAAGATTCGCTCACGGTGCGCGCCACCCGCGATGCCCTGACCAGGCTGGAAGCCAACCCCGAATTGCTGTTGGCTTGATCGTTCAGGCAGCAGACAGGCGTTGAAACAGGCCGCCCGGCAAGCGCGCCACCTGGCCGTTGATTTCCAGCGTCATCAATTGGGCCTGCAAATCTGAAGTCGCCAACTGGGTGCGACCCTGCAAGGCGTCGAGCCCAACTGGATCGAACCCGATGGCTTGCAGCAGATCGTCCTCGGCGTCATCCGCGTCACCGATCAGGCGTGACGCGTCAGGCGCAGTCAGACCGGCTATTGCGAGCGGCAGCGGCTGAAAACCCTGCAACTCTTCCAGCACATCTTGCGCCGATTCCACCAGCTTGGCGCCTTGTTTGATGAGCGCATGGCAGCCGCGCGATTGCGCCGCGTGGATCGAGCCGGGAATGGCAAACACATCCTTGCCCTGCTCGGAAGTGAGCCGGGCGGTAATGAGTGAGCCCGATTTCAGCGCGGCCTCTACCACCAGCGTGCCGCGCGCAAGCCCTGCGATGAGTCGGTTGCGCTTGGGGAAATTGGCATTCAGGGGTGGCGTGCCTATTGGGTACTCGCTCAGCAGCAGACCATGCTGCGCAATGCGGTGCGCCAGCGCGTGGTGGGCTCTGGGGTAAACCCGGTCCAGGCCGGTGCCAATTACGGCCAGCGTCAGCGCCTGTGCCTGACCTGTGGCGCCCTCGGGTAAGGCATCCAATGCGCCTTCGTGGGCGGCGCCGTCCACGCCCAAAGCCAGGCCGCTGACCACTGTCAGGCCGGCTTGTGCCATCGCCTTGGCAAATTGCCTGGCATTGTGGGCACCTTGTGGCGTCGGGTTGCGGCTGCCCACCACGGCCAGGCAGCGCATGGCATCGTCAAAGTGTGCATTGCCCAGCAGGTACAGCATCAAGGGTGGGTCGTCGATGTCGAGCAGGGCTTGCGGGTAGCCGGGGTCGCCCAGCGTGACGATCTGGCGCAAGCAGCCATCGGGCTCGCTTTGGGTAAGCCAGGCCCAAGTGGTTTCCAGCAGCGCAGTGAGCGCCTCGGGCTCACTGCGCAAGGCTTGCGTTTGGGTTGCTGTGGCCACTTGCCGCAAGGCGGTACTGGGCTGCTCAAAAATGGCTTGCGGCATGCCAAAAGCGGCCAGCAGCTTGCGCGCCGTGACGTTGCCGATGCCGGGGCTGAGCGTCAGCCGCAGCCAGGCCTTGAGTTCATCGTGTTCCATCGCTGGCCAGTGCGCTGTCAGAGCGGGTTGACCAGTCGATCACCCACCTTGACACCGCTGGTGATGTCAAGCACCAGGCCGTAAGACACCTTCTCGAAAGTGCGAAACACCATCAACAAACCATTGCGCTCGTCGGGCAATTTGATGGTGGGTTGGCCGGCGTCGGTTTTGTCGACCAGGTGCGCGCCGGCGGTCATGATGGCCAGCACATGGCCTGGCTCAAGGCCATCGCGGCTGCCGCGGTTGAGGCTCACCACCTGGTTTTGTGCTGCATTGACCACCGCGCTGCCGTAAATGGAGACCACCCGCGCCTCCAAGGTGCCTGATGGGGCGTGGGGCATGTAGCTTTGCAGTTGCACCGGTGGCTCCGGCAGCAGGCGGTCGCCAATGCGCATTTCTTCCTTGGCGTCAATGATGTCGATGGTGGCCGGCACGATCTCGGTGCGGCTTTTGCCGTCGGCGTCAAGGCTGTCCTGACGGCTTTCGCTGCGTACCAGCAAGGCCTTGCCAACGTACTGGGCCTCATAGCCCAGCACTTCGCCGGTGATGGGGTCTTTCAGCGGCGTGGCGTTGCGAAAGACCCGAAACGCCTGTTGTTTTTTGCTGGGGTCATCAAGCAGTTCGGCGCCGGCGTTACCGCGCGCGTAGGCCCGGTCACCACGGGTGAGCAGCACTCGGCTGTCTTGCGCGGCCACAATTCGCGCTGCGGCGCCCAAACCCTGCTCATCGACGATCAGGGGTTCGGCCAGAAACGGCTCGATCAGGCTGCTTCTGAGTGTTGGCAGGGCGTTGCTTGCCAGATTTTCAACGCGCGTGCGCGGCGACACCCGCACCGTGGGCAGGTCGCCGCTCCGGCGCATGCCCAAGCGCGCCCGGCCGTCACTGGTGTCCAGAAACAGCGTTTGTCCCGGGTAAATCAAATGCGGATTTTTGATGTCAGCCAGGTTCATGCCCCATAGTTCTGGCCAGCGCCAGGGCTGTTTCAGGAACATGCCCGAGATGTCCCACAGCGTGTCACCGGACTTTACGGTGTAGCTTTGCGGCGCATTGGGACTGAGTTCGCTCAAGGCCACGCCGCTCTGCGCGACCTCATTGGCAGTGGCGCGCTGCTGCGCCGTGATCGGAAAATCTTGCGACATTGCCGGACCAGCCAGCAGGCTAGAGGCCAGCGCGGTCCAGATCAATTGACGCGGAACAGTGTCAAAAACAGTTTTGGCCATGGTGTTTTGCATTTGATGAAGTCACATAAGATTGTGCGCCCAAGCCCTTGTCGGCATACCGATTGTGCTTTGCTTAATGAACGCATCATGGCAAAAATAGCGAAAATAACGACATCTTTGAAGTGACACCATGGCTCTACTCCCAATTCTTTGTTACCCCGACCCCAAATTGCACACCGTGGCCAAACCTGTGGCGGCGGTAGATGCGCGCATTAAAACCCTGATTGCCGACATGTTCGAGACCATGTACGAGGCCAAGGGCATAGGCCTGGCCGCCACCCAGGTTAATGTGCATGAGCGTTTGATTGTGATGGATATTTCTGAGGGCCGCGATGTGCCTTTGGTGCTGATTAACCCAAAAATTCTGTGGACCAGCCCCGAGACGCACCTCAATGAAGAAGGCTGTTTGTCGGTGCCCGGCATTTATGACGGTGTTAAGCGTCATGACACGGTCAAGGTGGAGGCGATCGATGGCGAGGGCACGCAGCGGCTGATCGAGGCTGATGGCTTGCTGGCGGTGTGCATTCAGCATGAAATGGACCACCTGGTGGGCAAAGTGTTCGTCGAATACTTGTCGCCGCTCAAACGCAACCGCATCAAGACCAAGCTGCTCAAGGCGCAGCGCGAGGACCGCGCATGAAACTGGTGTTTGCCGGCACGCCCGAGTTTGCCGCAGTGGCTTTGGCGCATTTGCATGCCGCCGGTCATGACATTGTGCTGGTGCTGAGTCAACCTGACCGGCCCGCCGGGCGTGGCATGAAACTGCACCCGTCGCCGGTCAAACAATTTGCGCTGGCGCATGGCATGGCCGTGGCGCAACCGCGCAGCTTGCGTCTCGATGGCAAATATCCGGAAGACGCCCTGGCCGCTCGCCAGGCGCTTGAAGCCGCGCAGGCCGACGCCATGGTGGTGGCGGCTTACGGCCTGATCCTGCCGCAGTGGGTGCTGGACAAGCCAAGGCTAGGTTGCTTCAATATTCACGCTTCGTTGCTGCCGCGTTGGCGCGGCGCGGCGCCAATCCACCGTGCCATCGAGGCGGGCGACACAGCGACTGGTGTCACCATCATGCAGATGGACGCTGGTCTGGACACCGGCGACATGCTGCTCTCAAAGGCACTGCCGATTTTGCCTGCCGACACCACGGGCGCCCTGCACGACCGGCTCGCCGAGTTGGGCGGTCAAATGATGGTGCAGGCGCTGGCGCAGGGCGCCACTGGTCAATTGCACCCCGTGCCGCAACCTATCGATGGCATCACGAATGGTGTCACTTATGCGAGCAAGATTGACAAGGCCGAGGCTGCGATCGACTGGTCGCAGCCGGCGCAAACCATTGCCCGGCGGGTGCGCGCTTTCAATCCGTTTCCCGGTGCCAGCACACAATTTTTAGGTGAGACGCTGAAAATCTGGGCGGCTGAAGTGGGCGAAGCAAGTGAAGGCGAGCCGCAAGCCTCACAACCGGCGCAAGCGCCACAAAAGGCAGGCCAGATTGTGGCGATCACTGCGGCCGGCATTGCGGTAGCCGCGCTTGAATCGATTGTCATCATCACCGAACTGCAGCGCCCCGGCGGCAAACGCCTCTCAAGCGCCGAGTTTCTGCGCGGTTGCCCCTTGCAAGTCGGCCAGGTGCTGGGTTGATGGATCGCTCTGGCAGCTGGCACGCCCGGGCCGGCAGCTGGTGGCAGCACCCTGCTTTTGGCCGCGGACTGCGCGAGATGGCTGCGGTATCGCCGGGCCTAGCCGCCTGGGGGCTGATGACCGGCGTGGCCATGGTCAAGTCGGGCATGAGCACCTTTGAGGCGGTGGCCATGAGTTTGCTGGTGTTTGCGGGCAGTGCGCAGCTCGCCGCCATGCCCTTGATGGCGGCAGGCGCGCCGGTGTGGGTGATTCTTGCGACTGCGTTTTGCGTCAATTTGCGCTTTGTGGTGTTCAGCGCCCACATGCGCCCGTATCTGATGTATCTGCCGCTGCGCTGGCGCCTGTTTCAGGGCTACCTGACCGCCGATTTGAGCTACGTGATGTTCACCAAGAACTTTCACCACCCTTCCGAGCATGCCGCTGAGCGCCGCGAACAGTTGGCTTACCTCAGCGGTGGCAGCTTGTTTAACTGGGTGAGTTGGCAGGGGGCCAGCCTGATTGGCATTGCGCTGGCCAATGTGATTCCAACCCACTGGGGCTTGGGTTTTGCCGGGATTTTGGCGCTGTTGGGTGTGGGGTGTTCGCTGGCTTCCAGCCATTTGCGCCGGGTGTCCGCCGGGGTGGCGGGCATGGCCGCCGTGGCCGCTTATGCGCTGCCGCTCAAGCTCAACATTGTGGTGGCGATTGCCAGCGCGGTGGCGCTGTGCCTGATCTTTGAAGCAGGCTGGCCCAAAAAGCCAAGTGCAGCGGCATGAGCGGCCTCGACGTGAATGGCACCGACCTCTGGACTCTGGGCGTGATTTTGGGTCTGGCGCTGGTCACCGTCGTCACGCGCTGTTTCTTTTTCATCAGCGACCAGCCCTGGCACCTGCCACATTGGGCGCAGCGCGGCTTGCAATACGCGCCCATTGCGGCGCTGGCTGCCGTGGTGGCGCCCGAGGTGATCATGACGCATGGCGCGCTGATCACCACCTGGCAAGACGCGCGCATCTACGCCGCCTTGGTTGGCGCCGGCTATTTTTTCTGGCGCCGTGGCCAGGGTCAGGCGGTGCTGGGCACCATCGTGTCGGGTATGGCGGTTTATTTGCCATTGCATCTGGGGCTGGGTTGGTAGGGGCGGGCTTTCTTGTTGCTGCCCCGTAACTTCTTTGTGTGAGAATCAAGAAACTAAATTACATGGAGATTTCCACATGCCACGTCGCGCCACCAAAATTGTTGCCACTTTAGGCCCGGCATCCAGCGATCCCGCACTGCTGGAGCAAATGATTCGTGCTGGCGTCAACGTAGTGCGGCTCAACTTTAGCCACGGCACGTCGCAAGACCACATCGAGCGGGCGCGTCTGGTGCGCGAAGCCGCCAAGCGGGCTGGGCGCGAGGTTGGCATCATGGCCGACTTGCAGGGTCCAAAAATCCGGGTCGGCAAGTTTGCCGAGGGTAAGGTGTTTTTGCAGCCGGGTCAGAAATTTGTCATGGACGCGGCGCGCACTGAACTGGGTGACATCGACGCCGTGGGGCTGGATTACAAAGCCCTGCCGCGCGAAGTCAAGGTAGGCGACGTGCTGCTGCTCAACGATGGTTTGATCGTCATCGTGGTCGACGCAATCAAGGGCGAGGCAATTCACACCACCGTCAAGCTTGGCGGCGAGTTGTCCAACAACAAGGGTATCAACAAGCAAGGCGGTGGCTTGAGCGCCCCGGCCCTGACCGCCAAGGACATGGAAGACATCCGCACGGCGATGGGTTTTCATGCTGACTACGTGGCGGTGAGTTTCCCCAAAACCGCCACCGACATGGAAATGGCGCGCCAACTGTGCAACGTGGCGGCCGAAGACGGCCACAGGCCCGGTCTGATCGCCAAAATTGAGCGCGCCGAGGCGATTCCGCACCTCGAAGAAATCCTGCTGGCCAGCGACGGCATCATGGTGGCGCGCGGCGACCTGGCGGTGGAAGTGGGCAACGCCGTAGTGCCGGCACTGCAAAAACGCATGATCAAGCTGGCGCGCGAGCACGACCGGGTGGTGATCACCGCCACGCAAATGATGGAGTCGATGATCACCAACCCGGTGCCGACCCGCGCCGAGGTCAGCGACGTGGCCAACGCGGTGCTCGACGGCACCGATGCGGTCATGCTGTCAGCCGAAACCGCCACCGGCAAATACCCGCTGGAGACCGTCATAGAGATGGCAAAAATCTGCCACGCAGCCGAAGGTGGCGAAGAATTCAAGCTCGAAGCGGACTTTATTGGCAAGACCTTTACCCGCATTGACCAGACCATCGCCATGGGCGCGCTGTTCACCGCGCACCACCTGGGCGCCAAGGCGATTGTGGCCATGACCGACAGCGGCGCCACCGCGCTGTGGATGAGTCGGCATTTGATTCAGGTGCCCATTTTTGCGCTGACGTCCAAAATTGCCACACAACGCAAAATGACGCTGTACCGCAACGTGCGCCCGCTGCTGATCGACACCAGCGCCGACCGCGACACCGCGCTGGCCGAGTCCGAGAACGACCTCAAGGCGCGCGGCGTGGTGCAAACCGGCGACATCTACGCCATCACCTGCGGCGAACCGATGGGCTCGCCCGGCGGCACCAACATGCTCAAGATTTGCCGAGTCTCGTGAGCAGACCAGACGGTTATGTGCGGTGGCGCAGGCGTGTCGCTAGAATAAGTTTTAGTTACCACCTTGTTACCAACTTTTAAAGGACATCACCATGGCACTTGTTTCTATGCGCGAACTGCTCGACCATGCGGCGGCCAACGGCTACGGCATTCCGGCTTTTAACGTCAATAACCTGGAGCAGGTGCAGGCCGTGATGTCGGCTGCCGATGAAGTCGGTGCGCCGGTCATTTTGCAAGCCAGCGCGGGCGCCCGCAAATATGCCGGCGAGCCCTTCATCAAGCACCTGATTCTTGCCGCCATCGAGTCTTACCCGCACATTCCGCTGGTGATGCACCAAGACCACGGCCAAAGCCCGGACGTGTGCCAGGGCGCCATCAACCTGGGCTTTAGCTCGGTGATGATGGACGGCTCTTTGATGAGCGACGGCAAATCCATTGCCAGCTATGAGTACAACGCCGACGTCACGCGCAAGGTAGTTGACATGGCGCACGCCGTGGGCGTGACGGTAGAAGGCGAACTGGGCTGCCTGGGCAGCCTGGAAACCGGCAAGGGCGACAAGGAAGACGGCCACGGCACCGACGCCCACATGACGCGTGAGCAAATGCTCACCGACCCCGAGCAGGCGGCTGATTTCGTCAAGCGCACCCAACTTGATGCGCTG
>PFUD01000101.1 GCA_002789915.1 Comamonadaceae bacterium CG_4_9_14_3_um_filter_60_33
CCATGATGCTTTTGAGCAGCGTGCTTTTGCCCGAGCCGTTGGGCCCAATCACCGCGGTGAGCGCGCCCGCCACAAACTGGCCGCTGATGTGGTGCAGCGCCGGGTGCTGGCGGTAGCTCACCGTCAGGTTGTCGATGGTCACCACAGGCCGGCTCCTTCATTGGCCCACAGCACCGCCAGCCAAAGCAGCAGCACCAGTGGCAGCACAGCGGCGACGCGCAGCCAGGCGGGCCAGGCCAGCACGCTGCGTGCTGCATTGGCTGGCGCAACACGGTGCGCGCCGATGTGTGCGGCGTGCGTAGACTCAGGGCTGTGACCGTGTGCAGGGTCGCTATCAGGTGGCGCAATGGGGGTTTGAGAGGTCATGTTGGATCATTCAAAAATGGCGGGATTTCAGTCATAATGCAATTGAGTTGCGGTATATCTTATCGCAACTCAATTGCATTAAGTTATTAATCTGAAAAATATCTACCTGCCCTGCGCCATGCCAGTGACCCAAACCTTGCGCGTTCCTGATCCGATTGATGCCTTGCTCTCGGCCCATGGTCTGCGCCGCACTGGCGCGACAAAACGCGTGCTGGGCTGGCTGCTGGCGCACCCGGACACCAGCTACACCCACGCGCAATTGCAAACCGCCTTGCAGTCTGACAGCACGGCAGACGGACCGGGCGACGGTGCTGTCACGCTGGACCGCGTCACGCTTTACCGCCTGATTGATCGGCTGGCGCAAGTGGGCTTGCTGCTGTGCCGGGTCGATGCCAAGCGGGTGCGCCGCTACCAGGCCATGCCAGCCAGCGTGCATGCCTTGCCGCACTTCGAGTGCCAAAGCTGCCACCGCGACCAGCCCTTGCAGGGTGCGCTGCAAGGCAATGCGCTTGACCTGGAGGTGGCTGCACAAAATGCCTTGCAAGCGCTCAAGGCATTGGGCTATCAGGGGTTGAGTCTGGACCTGGCAGTGCGCGGCGTGTGTGCCGATTGCGCCACGGCAGCCACTGCCCACGCGCAAACGTGAGCAGGCGTCAACGCGGGTGACCTATGCGGCCAATTGACTTGTGGCTGGTTTAATATTCCGGTTGATTGATTTGCATCAGTTTTGTCTGTCAGGCAGCATTGCCAAGCCCGGGCGGCGATGCGTTTCGAATTTATGATCAACTATTTTTAAGGACCAACACCATGAAAGCACTGCAAGACCTTTTTTCCACTGACTACGGCCTGATGAGCGTGGTGGTCATCGGTGCCATCATCGCGGTGTCAGTCGGCGCTTACGTTGTGCTCAAGTCGAAGATGGCTGAAAGTGCCAAGAATGCCGGCAAGTCATAAGGGCGCGTGAACAACCCTGTTTTCTCGGCACTGCTGCCAGTCGTTTTATTGATTTCTGTTGGCATTGCTGCCGGTCGCGCCGGCTGGATCAGGGCCGTGGCCATCAAGGACCTGTCGAATCTGGTGTTCATGGTACTGACACCAGCGCTGCTGTTTCGCACCATGAGCACGGTGCATGTAGAGCAACTCAATTTCAAGCCGGTAGCCACTTACTTTGTGGCAGCGTTGCTGCTATTTACCGCGATGTTGTTTTGGCAAGGCGCAAATCGTCGCGCCGCCGTGCTGGCGCTGGCCGTCACCTTCAGCAACACGGTGATGATCGGCATTCCGCTGATCGGACTGGCTTACGGCCAAGCCGGTTTGGTCACACTGTTCACGCTCATTTCCGTGCATGCACTGGTGTTGCTGACGCTGGCCACTGTGGTGCTGGAAATGGTTGCTGCCCGCGAGGAGCGCGCCGGCGACCAAGGCAGCCAAAGGCACATGGCGCTCACGGTGCTGGCGGCGGTGAAGGGCGGCATCATCCACCCGGTGCCGCTGCCCATCATCGTCGGCCTGCTGTTTGCACAAACCGGGCTGGTGCTGCCCGAAGTGATCGACAAGCCCCTGCACCTGCTGGGTAGCGCGTTTGGCCCGGTGGCGTTGGTGCTGGTGGGTGTCACGCTGACGCAGGCAGAGGTGGGCCCGAATCTGAAAAACGCGCTGGGTATCAGCCTGCTCAAAAACCTGGCTCTGCCCAGCCTGGTCGCCGCTCTGGGTTTGGGGCTGGGCATGTCAGGACTGCCACTGACCGTGATGATCGTCACCGCATCACTGCCAACCGGCGCCAACGTGTTTTTGTTTGCCCAGCGCTACGAGGTCGCGCAAGACCTGGTGACGGCCAGCATGGCGGTATCCACTGCACTGGGCCTGGTCACCATCACGCTGGTAATGTCGCTGGTGGGCTTGCTGGGGTGATTTTGCGCAATAGCCCTATCGACGCGATAGCAGCATGCCCAGCAAGATGCCAACGCCGGCGGCAACGCCCGCCGACTGCAGCGTGCGCTCTTTCACATCGTCGGTGCTGGTAGGAATTATTTTTGCGGCAGGATCAATCGGCGTCTGTGCGATAGCGCACAGCCCCGCTGCTGTCAGACCTGTTGCTCAAAGAAAAAACGCAGCATCTCGCGTGTGGCATCGGGCCCGCTGCCATCGGTGTAAGAACCCTCGGCCGAGCCGCCCGACCAGGCGTGACCCGCGCCGTGCACCAACCAGTGCTCGGTCACCACGCGGCCATGCTCGGCACGGCGGGTGGAACGGGTGTAACGCCGCCCGCGCGCTGACACGCCTTGCTCCACGTGCGGGCCGGCGGTGCCACTGCCCAGCACCGCAGCAATTACCTTTTCACCGTTGCGCGGGTGAACCGTGGTGTCATGGTCACCGTGGAACACGATGGTCGGCACGCTGGTCTGCGGCCGCAGCGGGCTCTTGATCGCAGCGCCCAGGCGGCCTCCCTTGCCGGGCATGGCCATGCCCGGCTCGCCACTTTTCATGACCGTCAGCGCCTCGGCCACATTACTGGCGGCGCCCGTTGGCAGACCGGAGTGAACGCCGACCGCAGCAAAAATTTCAGGGTAAGCGCCAGCCACAATGGCGGCCATTGCGCCCCCGGCGGACAGACCGGCGATGAAGACGCGACGCGGGTCAATACCCTGCTGCTTTATCACCGACTGCGTCATGCTGGCGAGCAGGGCTGGTTCGCCGCTATCGCGCTGTTGATGGTTGTGTTTGAACCAGTTCCAGCAGCGTGAGGGGTTGGCTTCTTGTGATTGCTCCGGGTAGAGCACGCAAAAGCCCTGCTCGCGGGCGCGCTGGTTCATGCTGGTGCCGGCGGCGAAGTCGTCAGGATTCTGGGTGCAGCCGTGCAACATCACCACCAGGGGCATGGGTTGATCGCCCTGGCTTGGCGGCGTGTAGAGTTTGTAGCGGCGCGTCAGGGCGCCGAGGGTGTGGCTGCCCGAGGTGAACTCGCCGGCTGCAGGTACCAGCGCATCGACCTCAAATGCGCAGTCTTCCAGCACCAGTGGCGAATCTGCCACGCTGGCGTTGTCGGGGCCACTGGCGCCCGGCCACGCCCACGTTGGCGCCGTTGTGGCACCGTCCGCACTGGTGCTGTGCAAGGCGCGTTGGATGGCTGCAGTCGCTTCATTTAACGAGCCGGCTTGCGTCAGCTCGGTCGCTTGGCGCATCAGGGTTTGGAAGTTGGTGTTCATGTGACTTTTCTAGGGCGGGGTAAATGGGGTGTGATGGGGCAGGGCGCGCTCAGCGCAGGCGGTTGGCCAGCGCGGCCTTGACCGCCGTGCTGGCTTGCAGTGCGCCCAGTACTTCGATTGAGTCGATGGTGGCCAGGGCCAGCTCTGGCGTGACGTCGGGCGCAATGGTGGCGAGGCCGAGCACACGGATTTGCAGTGTTTGCTGGGCTGCCTGCAGGGTGCGCAGGTCGTCCGCACTGATGTGCTGCAAGCCCAGCACCAGCATCTTGCGCGCCACCGCCTGTTTGACGGCCTCCGAGTGTGTGCCGAGCTGGTTGCGGATGGCGGTGCGAATGAAGTCGGTGCGGTTGCTGTAGAAGCCTTCGGTCACCAGCAGGTCAATCTGGCCCAGGTCGACAAAACCGAGGTTGATGGTGATTTTTTCGGACTCGGCCAGCTTTGACTTGGTCGGGGTGAAGGTGTTTGCTTGTTTCATGACGCCATCCTAACACCATCTGTGTGGATGGTATCAGGCTGGAATACATGGCCATGATTTGGATGTGCTTGCCTTCTTCTGGTCGATTTGGTTAGTCAGCTGCTGGCCAGTCAGTGAACGGAAAGGGCACCACCTCACTGGCAAAACTGACAAAGTTGGCGATCTGACTTTGGAAACGGCCCAGGCTTTGGCCAAAGCCAGCCAGGCGCGGGTTGGGGGCGTCGCTGGCCAGGTTGAAAATGAACTGGAGGATGGCCGTGAAAAACAGCACCGTGCCTGCGAGCTGATAGGCCAGGCCCATCAGGAGCATCAGCAGGCCGCGCAGCCAGATGTTGCGTTTTTCCAAACCGGTTGGCGCATCTTGATTCATGGTGACTCCATTTCAGAAATGGCATACAGAGCGCGTGACCGTGATGCAGCAGGGTCCGCGACGAGCAGGGCGCGCAATTCGCGCAATTCGGTTTTGCGCGCCTTGCAGTGGCTATTTGAACACTTTACCGACGCCACAGCGCTGCGTTGGCTTGGCTGTTCATGCTTGGGTCACCATGCGCTGCAGTTGCGGCATGCAGGAGCCGCAGTTGGTACCGCATTTCAGACTGGCTTGCAGTGATGCCAGGCGCTGCGCTGGCGCTGCGTTGCTGTGTGCCAGATGGTCAGTAATGGCAAGATCGGTCACGTTGAAGCAGGCACAGACTTGCTGCCCACGTGACACCACTGGCACGGGCGGTGTCGCGCCGGGAATCAACAAAGCCCGACCATAGGCATGCGCCGGCAAGGATTCCTTGAGCAGGGTCGTGATCCAGCTTTGGGCGCTGGTGTCGCCTGCCAGCATGAACCCCGCCAGTACGGTCTGGGTTTCGCGCTCGACGAGCCGTGCCACCCGATGCTGGCCGCGTTTGTGATCGGTATAACGCAGCGCATCCGGACCGTGCAGCTGCAACAGCTTTTCAATTTGTTCCAGAAAACCGTGCGCTGGTGCGTCTTGACGCGCGGCCCGAAACAGCACGCCGCCACGCTCGCCCAGGCGGCTGTTGGCGGCGCTGGCAAACGGCACACAGGTGGCATAGTCAAATTGCGCCATCAGGCCTCGCAGCGATGCCCTGGCAGTCATACTCTGTGCATCCGGCAGCCAGGCCACCGCCAGCATTTGCCACGGCATTTCGGCTTTGACAATTTTCACAGCGGTGTGTTTGAACTCGGGTTGTTTGGCGTCGGGGCAAAAGATGCTGCTGGTGAGCGCATTCACCCCGGCCAGACGTTCGCCTTTGGTGCTTTGGCCGCTCAAAAATTCCTCACCCCAGTGCATCGCCATGAAGGCCTGGTTCAAGCCGACTTCAAGGCTGGCCTGAGCGGGCACCAGCACCGAGCCGCGCACGCTGGTGAGGTGGACCAGGTCACCCTCCTTAAGTTGGCGCTGGCGCATGTCTTGCGGATGCAACTGCACGCAGGGCTCGCTGACATGGCCAAACAATTGGCCCAGCGTGCCGGTGCGACTCATGCCGTGCCACTGGTCGCGCAAGCGGCCGGTGGTGAGTGAAAAAGGGTAGCGGGCACTGCGCGGTTCGGCCACGCCTTGGTAGGCTACGCTGATAAAACGAGCCTTACCGTCTGTTGTGGGAAAGATGCCGTCTTGGTAAAGCCGCGCCTGGCCCTGGGTTTGCCCCTCGGCCATGGGCCATTGTTGGGGTGACTGTTCCAGCAGGGCGTAACTCATGCCGGTGATGTCCAGGTCGCGGCCGCGGGTGGTTTCGCGGTGCGCCAGCCAGATGGATTCTGGTGTGGTGTAGGGGAACATGGGGGTTAAGCCCGCTGGGGTAGACGTTCGCTGCGGCTGCAACAAGACCTCAAGGCGCCGGGCAAAGTCGGCGGCAATCTGCCAATCGTGACGCGACTCACCGGCGGCCACGACCGCTGCGCGCACCCGACTGATGCGGCGTTCGCTGTTGGTCACCGTGCCTTCTTTTTCACCCCAGGTGCTGGCCGGCAGCAGCAGGTCGGCGTAGGCACAGGTGGCGGTACCCGCATAGGCTTCCTGCACCACCACAAATTCGGCACGCGCCAGCGCACGGCGCACCAGGGTCTGGTTGGGCATGGATTGCGCCGGGTTGGTGCACGCAATCCACAGGGCCATGATTTCGCCGTCAGCGGCGGCCTGAAACATCTCCACAGCCGTTTTACCGGGCTGCTGAGGCACACTGGTCACGCCCCAAAGTGCTGCAACTTCGGCACGGTGTGCAGGGTTGCCGAGGTCGCGGTGGCCGCTGAGCAGATTGGCCATGCCGCCCACCTCGCGCCCGCCCATGGCGTTGGGTTGGCCGGTCAGGGAAAACGGGCCGGCACCCGGCTTGCCGATTTGTCCGGTGGCTAGATGCAGGTTGATGAGCGAGGTGTTTTTGGCAGTGCCGCTGCTGGATT
>PFUD01000091.1 GCA_002789915.1 Comamonadaceae bacterium CG_4_9_14_3_um_filter_60_33
CACCGCCAGCGCGTGCTGCTCGATTCCTTGATTGATCTGGATGCCCAGTTGCGCGCCCTGGGCAGTGCCCTGACCGTGGTGCCTGGCCCACCCGCCGACATTTTGCCCAAGCTCGGTGCCGCACTGGACACCCGCGTGCTGCACTGCGAAACCATTGTTGCCTCGCACGAGCAAGAAGAGGTGCGTCAGCTTGGCCTGGCTGGCATGGCCGTCAGCAGCACCTGGCAGTCAAGCCTTTATGCGCCAGAGGCGCTGCCGTTTGATGTGAGCGATCTGCCGCCCGTGTACGCCCGCTTTCGCCAACTTTTGGCCAAAGCGCATACGCAGCAAGCCGCGCCCCTGTCTGTACCCGCACAGTTGCCACCCCTACCTAAAGCGGTTCACGGCTATGCCACTGTCAACCTGGCGCAGCAACTGCAACACCTGGGCACACTGGCACCCGAGCCACGCGCCAGCGTGCCGTATCTGGAGGGCGCGTTTGCTGGCGGCGAGCGAGCCGCGCTGGCGCATCTGGCACGCTACTTCGCCAGCGACCTGCCGCCAAACTACAAAGCCACACGCAACGGCCTGACCGGCACAGCGTTCTCGAGTAAGTGCTCCATGTGGCTGGCCTCGGGTGCGCTGTCGGTGCGGCAACTGGCCGCAGAGATTGACCGCTTTGACGCCCGCGTCGGCCCCAACGAAGGGACAGAGTGGCTGCGCCTGGAGCTGCTCTGGCGCGACTACTTTCGCTTTTTGCATCTGCAACACGGTGCCAAACTGTTTCGCTACCGCGGCCTGCGCGACAAGGTGGCGCCGCTGCACCACGACCCGGCGCAATTCACCCTGTGGAGCCTGGGCCGCACGCCCGAGCCGCTGGTCAACGCCGCCATGCGCGAGCTGCTGGCCACAGGTTATATGTCCAACCGGCTGCGCCAGGTGGTGGCGAGTTATTTGATTCATGAGCTGCGGGGCGATTGGCGCGCCGGTGCCGCCTGGTTTGAGGCTCAACTGATCGATTACGACGTTTACAACAACCAGGGCAACTGGCTCTACATTGCCGGTATGGGCACCGACCCACGCGGCGGGCGCCGCTTTAACGTGCAAAAACAGGCGCATGATTATGACCCCGACCAAAGCTACCAGCGCCTGTGGCAGCAGGTGTAACCCAAAGGAACGCATGAATCCCCACACTGGCGCGATGCCCACGCCCGCCCACACCCTGCGCCTGATTCTGGGCGACCAGCTCAACCCGCAACACCCCTGGTTTGCCACGGTGGACCCCGGCGTGGTCTATGTGCTGACGGAAATGCGCCAGGAAACCGACTACGTGTTGCACCACGCGCAAAAAATACTGGCCATTTTTGCCGCCATGCGCGACCTGGCGTGCGTGCTGCGACAAGCTGGGCACCGGGTACATTACCTGACCATTGACGAGCCCAAAAACACCCAGACCTTGCCTGGCAACCTGCAAGCCTTGCTGGCGCATTACGGCTGCAAAAATTTCGGCTACCAGTCGCCCGACGAATACCGGCTGAGCCAGCAATTGCAAGAATTTTGTGCGGTTGAATTGGCGGGCTTGGGTATCAGCAGCCGTGAGGAAGACAGCGATCACTTCTACACCCAGCGCCATGAGGCCGCTGCCCTGTTTGCGAGCCGAAAACAGTGGTTGATGGAATATTTTTACCGCCACATGCGCGTGCGCCACCAGGTGCTGATTGATGGCGCCGACAAACCCGCCGGTGGCCAATGGAACCTCGACGCCGACAACCGCAAGCCCTGGAAAGGCACGCCGCTCGAGCCCGCTGACACCCGTCCGCTGCACGACCACGGCGCGCTGTGGCAGACCATTGAAGCGGCTGGCGTCAAAAGCTTTGGCAATCCGCAAGCCATGCAGTTTCGCTGGCCTGTGAACCGGCCAGAAGCGCTGCAACAGCTCGACAGCTTTATCACCCAGGTGCTGCCGCATTTTGGCGACCACCAGGACGCGATGAGTGCCGGCCACTGGCGGCTGTTTCACTCGATGCTGTCTTTTGCGCTGAACACCAAAATGCTCAACCCGCGGGAAGTGGTGGCGCGTGCCGAAGCTGCTTACCGCAGCGGTGCTGCACCGCTGGGCGCCGTGGAAGGCTTTATTCGGCAGATTTTGGGTTGGCGCGAATATGTGCGCGGCATTTACTGGGCGCAAATGCCGGGTTACGACCAGTTCAACGCGCTGGGTCACAAGTTGCCGCTGCCGCCCTGGTTCTGGACCGGCGAGACGCGGATGCGCTGCCTGCAACACGCCATCGGCCAATCGTTGGAACACGCGCACGCGCACCACATTCAGCGCCTGATGGTGATCGGTAACTTTGCGCTGCTGGTGGGGCTGAACCCGCAGGCGCTGCACCACTGGTACCTGGGCATCTACATTGACGCTTTTGAGTGGGTGGAGTTGCCCAACACCCTTGGCATGAGCCAGTTCGCTGACGGCGGCCTGCTCGCCACCAAACCCTATGTGAGCAGCGCCGCCTACATCGACCGCATGAGTGACTATTGCAAAGGCTGCGGCTACGACAAAAAACAGCGCATTGGCGAGCAAGCTTGCCCATTCAACGCGCTGTATTGGGACTTTTTTGACCGCCATGCCGAGCGTTTTGAGCGTAACCCGCGCATTGGCATGGCCTACCGCCAGCTTGAGAAAATGCCAGCGCCAGAGCGTGACGCCATCCGCCAGCAGGCGCAAACCTTGCGCGCACGTCTGCCGGACTTGTGAGCTTTTACAGCATGGCCGTTGGGCCTATTGTGGGGTCGACTTCAGTCGACCTGGCGAGCGCAAGCCCGCCCCACAGTTGCCAATGCAACGACTGGCGCGAGCGCTTCCGGGTCATTTTGAGCGACTTTCGCTTTTTGCCAGGTGGGCGCATTTTGGCCGCCGCTGGCACTGAGCGCCACACCACGCTGCTCAACAGCTTTGTGATGGGGCCGATGGAGGATTCGGCCAACGGCATTTTCAGCGCCCTGCGCGAAGCCATGGTGACGCTGCAGGCTGGTGGCGGCGTTGGCGTCGATTTTTCCACCCTGCAGCCGCTGGGCGCGTTGGCCCAAGCCAGTTCCGGCGTGGCCTCGGGCCCGGTGTCGTTCATGGCAGTGTGGGAGGCGGCCAACAGCGCGCTGGCGTCGAACAACGTGCGCCGCGGCGCCATGATGGTCACGCTGCGCTGCGACCACCCCGACATTGAGGCCTTCATAGAAGCCAAACTTGTGAGCGGTGTGCTGCCGCATTTCAAGCTGTCGGTGGCGCTGACGGACGACTTCATGCACGCTCTTGAAACTGACAGCGCCTGGCCGCTGGTCTTCCCGCTGGGCCAGCGCCCACTTCCGGCGGACGGTGAGGTCTGCGAGCGCGTTACTACCACCCGCCCCTGTGGCGAAGTGCCGCTGCCGGCCCTATGGCGGCTGCAACCTGGGGTCGATCAACCTGACCCGCTTTGTGCAAGAGCCTTCTGGTCAACATGCCAAGCTGGACTTGACGCGCGCCATTTTGACCTCAATCCGCGACACGGCCTACCTGTCGTCCATCGAGATCGCCAGGAAGAAGGGCGCTTTTCCCGACGTCGAAAAAATCAGATACGGCGCCAGTCCGTTCGTGCAAGGGCTGTCGCACGAGTTGCAAGATGGCATTGCCGAGCATGGCATTCGCAACAGCCACCTGCTGGCGGTGGCGCCTGCGGGTGCCATCAGCCTGCTGGCCAACAATGTGTCGAGTGGCATCGCGCCCATCTGCGCCGCCACGGCCACGCGCAGCGTGCGCGGGGCAGACGGCCAGCCTGTCAGCTTCGAGGTTGAAGACGCGGCAGTGCGCCAGTTCCGGCAATTGCACGACGCCAGAGCCGTCTTGCTGGCGCAGCTGGTGACGGTGGCAGACATCAGCGCCGAAGATCCGTTGCGCATGATGGCGGTGGTGATGTTGGTGTTTCAAAAATTTTCGGGTGTTTTAGTGGTCGGCAAAGCAGTCGCCGCATAAAGCCTTCAGCGGCCAGGCCGGTACTGACAGGCCGCACTTCGCCCGCAGTGACGACGCTCCTGTGAGTGTGATCAACCAAATTGATGGATCAATAATCACGTTTCGTGATGGACGAACTAAGGCAACGAATTCGACAAACTGTCGCAAAGTGGCAACTTTTCGCTAAGAAACGGGTGCCCGCTTTGGAGAGGAACCTACTTCGCCAGTGCAGCGTTTCCTGACGGCCACCAGTGCCCGGTTGTGGGTGAGCCAGCTTCAAGATTTTGTAGACAGGTCAGCCGACCTGCACGGCGATCGCCAGCATGCCCTCAGCCTCCGATCACACCTATACCAGAGAACAACAGCAATGACGATGACTCCAGACATTGGTCACGATCGACCGCAATACCCACAATCAGGTTGGATAAGAATTTGGGATTGGGTTGACATGTGGTGCCATTAATGGAACCATTAGCACCCATGGCACAAATCGAAAAAATCCTGGAGATGATGCGCCGAGAGCCTGGA
>PFUD01000055.1 GCA_002789915.1 Comamonadaceae bacterium CG_4_9_14_3_um_filter_60_33
CCTGTTTCTGATCAAAGCTGAAGTCAGCGCGTCAAAGCCATGAACAGCTTGGGCAACTGCTCGGGTAGCCGCGCGATGTTGTCAATCACCGTGTACTGGCGGCCAAAGATGTCGCTCACATAAGCGTCGGCGCTGGCGTCGAGGTTGATGCAGTAGCTAAACATCCCCTGCTGGTCGAGCTCTCGCACCGCTGCCTTGGCGTCTTCGATCAGCAGGCGCTCATCAGGCACATCAATGTCTGACGGTTGCCCGTCGGTCAACACCAACAGCAGTTTTTTGTCAGCCGGCTGAGCGCCCAAGGTGTGCGCCGCGTGGCGCATGGCGGCGCCCATGCGCGTGCTGTAGCCAGCCTGCATGGCGGCTAGCCGCGCCTTGACCTCATCGCCCCAACGTTCGCCAAAACCTTTCAGGTGCAGATAGCGCACGTCGTGCCGCGTGTTGCTGTGAAAGCCGGCAATGGCCAGCGGGTCGCCCAACTGCTGCACCGCCCAGGCCAGCAGTGACACCGCTTCCTGGCTAAGTTGCAACACGGTTTGCTCGGAGCCGCGCGCTTTTTCGTTGAGCGACTGCGACAAATCCAGTAGCACCGTGACCGCAATGCTGCGGCCGTTGGTGGTGTGGCTCATGTTGATGCGCGGCTCGGGCTGGCTGCCCGCGCGCAAATCAATCAGCGAGCGGATCGCCACGTCGAGGTCGAGCTCGCTGCCTTCTTCCTGGTAACGCACGCGCAGCTTGTTCTGCGGTTTGAGCATGTCGAGCAGGCGCTTGAGGCGCTTGGCCAGCGCACTGTGTTTGGCCAGCAGCGCGTCGATGTCGGCGCCGTTGCCCGCCGGGTGCAGGCGTTCGTACAAACTCACCCAGTCGGGCCGGAAGGTTTGACTTGTGTAGTCCCACTCCGGGTAATGGCGCGGCGGCAGGCTTTGAATCTCGTCGGTGGGCGGCGTCTGGCGCGGTTCCTCGAACGATTCCTCGTCGTCGCCGAGTTCATGAAAACGCCATAGGTGGCGGTTGTCATCGCGGTAGTCCACCACGGTGTCGTCAAACCAGGTGTCGGGCAACTGGTCGCTTTGCAGCCGGGTTTTGCCCAGGTAGCTCAGGGCGAGTCCTGCCACCTCGGAGGTGCTGGAATCGCCGTGCGCCAAGAGCGCATGAAAGCGCTGCACCCAGTCGCTGATTTGCACGTCCTGAAAGCGTTGTGGCGCATCAAACAGGGCGCGCGACAGCATCGTCAGACGATGGCGCAGGCAGGAATGGGTGGCTGGGTTGCAAGCGCCCGCCACCGGGTTCGGGTGCAGGGCGACGAAGATGCGGCGCAGGCCGGGGTAAGTGCGCATGGCCAGCGCCTCGACCCGGGCATCTTCAAACATCTCAATGGCCAGACGCTGCGCCGGGCTGAAATTGTCGGCAAAAATGGGCGAGCTCCAGCGCTGGTGGGCCGCCATGTGTGCCAGTGCTGCGCGGTAGCGGTCGATGCCGGTGATGCCCGCACGTTCGTCATACACATCCGGCAGGTGCGTGCCCAACACGTCAAAGTAAGGCATGGGCTGGCGCTGCACCTCGAACGCGGTGGCATAGGGTACCAGCAGCGTGCTGGTTTGCCACAGCGCGCGCAAATACAAATCAAGCGCTCGGGTGTTGTCCATCAGCAGCGTGCCGTGGCGCTCGCGCTGCAGCACGGCGCGGCTGTCGGCGCTGGCCAAGCTGAAATACTCGCGCTGCTGCTCGGGATGGTGGCTGTAATTGCGGATACCGTAGTCCACCCACTGGCTCAAGCCCTGCAAGCTGAGCAGTTCCAGCAACTGCGCCGAGCGCTCAAAAAATACGCCCAAGCTGGGGCTGGGGTAGCTTTTGTGGATGCCATGGATCGAGCTGCTGGTGCGCTCCGACAGCTGCAGACTCAGGTCCAGGTAGCGCTGCAACTGAGTTAGGGTGGGCAGCCGCCGCGCAACGGCTGAAAGCACCTGCAACAGCGGCGCAATCGCTTTGCTGTTGGGCGACTTGTTGATGAGTTTGACAGCGGCCATGACCGGGCTCAGGGCATCTTCGCCCGTGGTCTGCGCGATTTGTGGCCATTCTTGTAAAAAGATGAGCACCGGCTCGACCCCTCGCCCCATCTTGCCCAGAAAACGCGCCTGAGCCAGGTAATCGTCCAGCCCGTCGGGGCTGAGCTTGGCGTGGGCATCGGTCAGGCAGTCGGCAAAGATGTCGGCTACCTGGGCAAAACCGCTGTCGAGCTGCGTGCGCCAGGCTTGCAACTGATCGGGGTTTGGTGTCATGGCCGTTGGGGTGTTGAATGGGCTTGTCATTGCGAGCCGCCCGAATCAAGCCCGATACCGCACAGGGACCTTGAACCTGAACCCGTCACTGCGTGCGAAGCGTGGCAGCCCATGCAGTGGGAAGTCATGGATTGCTTCACTTCGTTCGCAATGACGGAATCGGATCGCGGCATTCAACCGAACACGGCCTCAACTGCGTGATCCAGTGTGGCGCGGATGTCGGCGTCGTCGGTGATGGGTCGCACCAGCGCCATGCGGCAGGCATCGATCGGATCGACCTCGCCCAAAATCAAGGTGGCGGCATAGACCAGCAGACGGGTCGAAATGCCTTCGTCGAGCCCGTGCCCTTTGAGCGCGCGCGCCGCCGTGCCCACCTTGACCAGTCGGGTGGCATCGGCCAGCGCAATGCCAGTTTCGGTGGCGATGATGCTGGCTTCCAGTTCGGGTGCGGGGTAGTCAAAGTCAAAGCCGACAAAGCGCTGTTTGGTGCTTTGCTTGAGGTCTTTCATCAGGCTTTGGTAGCCGGGGTTGTAGGAGATGACCAGTTGAAAGTCAGGGTGAGCCTGGATCAGTTCGCCTTTTTTGTCCAGCGGCAATTGGCGCCGGTGGTCGGTGAGCGGGTGGATCACCACCGTGGTGTCCTGGCGCGCTTCCACAATTTCATCGAGGTAGCAGATGGCGCCCATGCGTGCCGCAACGCTGAGCGGGCCGTCGAGCCAGCGCGTGCCGTTGGCTTCCAGCAGGTAACGGCCCACCAGGTCGGAGGCGGTCATGTCTTCGTTGCAGGCCACGGTGATGAGCGGTTTGCCGAGCTTGTAGGCCATGTATTCGACAAACCTGGATTTGCCACAACCGGTGGGACCTTTTACCATGACCGGCAGTTTGGCCTTGTAGGCGGCTTCGTAAAGCGCGACTTCGTTGGTTTGTGGCTGATAGAAGGGTTCTTTGGCGATGCGGTAGGGTAGGGTGGTGTCAGTCATTTATTGGCTTTCACTGAATGGATTTAAAGACAAAAGGCATGGTGCTGTGGTGGCGCCGCAGCGCGCATTGGATATCTGATTCCGCTCGTGTCCCCCGGTTTGGGCTAGCGCCCAAACCTCCTCCTTGACCTCGCTGCATCAGACACCCAACGCACGCTGCTCATTGCTTGTACGAGCGGCGCAGAATACCCTGCCGCCCCGAACCCCGCCACAACCGGTACGCTTGAATCGGACCCCCTGCAACCGGATCCTGGTCTTTACTTGTGCACACCCAGCTTGTCGCGCCAGCCCGGGAAGATCAAGTCGGCATCTTTCGGGAACGACTCAAAAGCGCGGGCAAATTCCTTGTGTTCCTTGGCCCATTCGATCGGGTCGGCACCGGCTTTCCAGCATTCGTACGACTGGCGCAAAGACACCGCACCGGCCGCTGGCGAGTCGATGTGACCATAAGCGCCGCCACCGGCGGTGTTGATCACATTGCCGTGGCCCAAGTTCTTGAAGAAACCCGGCAGGCGCAGCGCGTTCATGCCGCCCGAGATGATCGGTGTGGTGGGCTTCAGGCCGTACCATTTCTGGAAGTAAACCGGGCCCTGGCACTCTTCGCGCTCGATCATGTAGGCGATCACTTTGTCGTCGCCTTCACCTTCCATCTTGCCGTAGCCCATGGTGCCCACGTGGATGCCGCTGGCACCTTGCAGACGCGCCATCTTGGCCAGCACAAAGGCGGTGTAGCCACGCTTGGCGCTAGGGCTGGTGATCATGCCGTGACCGGCGCGGTGGTAGTGCAGGTATTGGTTGGGGTACTGACGGCGTGCCGTGGTGATCATACCGGGGCCGCCGACAAAACCGTCTACCAAAAACGCCAGCTTGTCAGCATCCGGGCCAAAGGTTTCCAGCGCAAAGTCGGCGCGGGCGCACATTTCATAGTGGTCGTCGGCGGTGATGTTCATCGAGAACAGCTTGGCCTGGCCAGTTTCGTCCTGGGCGCGTTTGAGCGAGTCATACACCAACGGCAGGGTTTGCTTGATCGGCGCAAACACCTGGTTGCCTTGCGGTTCGTCGTTCTTGATGAAGTCGCCACCCAGCCAGAACTGGTAGGCGGCCGCGGCAAACGGCTCGGGGCGCAGACCCAACTTGGGTTTGATGATGGTGCCGGCAATGTAGCCACCGTCGACCACTGGGCGGCCCAGAATGCGCCACAGGTCGGTGATGTCCTTGGCCGGGCCGTCAAACATTTGCACCACGCGTGGCGGCATGTAGAAGTCGATCATCTTGGCATGTTTGATGTCGCCCATGCCCTGGTTGTTGCCAATCGTCAATGTCAAAAAAGACACCAGCATGAAGCGGCCGTCGAGCACGTTGCGGTCAAACAGTTCCAGCGGAAACGCGATGCGCATGTCCTCGGTGGCTTCGTCGATGTAGTACACCAAAGCATCCACGGTGCGGGTGAAGTCGTCAGTGGTGGACACCTCCACATTGGTGCCGGTGGAGGATTCGGCGGCAAAGTGGGCCGCCGCTTCCAAGTAGCCCAGGCCGGTTTTGGGGGCCATTTTGTAGGCCACCAGGATGTGCTTGCCAGCGGCGATCAGGTCTTCTTCCTTGAGGCTCAGGTCAGCGTAACGGTTCGATTGATCCATGGGTTGTCTCCGGTTGTTGGTGAGGTGGTGCGATGGGTTAAGCGCTGCGTTGAACTATAAGCAGGCTTATTCATCATGAAAATTCAAAAAAATTGATTTTTTAATCAGCTTTTAATGATGAATGGCGCCGCACACTCGCGCAGCGATGGGCCACCAAAGTCACGGACAATCAAGCCTTGTCAAGTTTCCAGTTCAGTTGTCACAAAGGAGTTGATGTATGCCGATCGTTGTGTTCAATCAAAAGGGCGGGGTGGGCAAGTCCACCATCACGTGCAATCTGGCCGCCATCAGCGCCAGCCAGGGTCTGCGCACCCTGGTTATCGACCTTGATCCGCAGGGCAACTCCACCAGTTATTTGCTGGGCGACACGGCCAGCGAAGAGCAACCCAGCGTGGCGGGGTTTTTCGAGCAAACCCTGAGCTACAGTTTCCGCACTGTGCCAGCCACGGACTATGTGGTGGAAACACCGTTTGAAAACCTTGACGTGATGCCGTCGAGCCCGGCGCTCAATGAGCTGCTGGTCAAGCTGGAGTCGCGCCAAAAAATCTACAAACTGCGCGAAGCTCTGGTGCAACTGGCCGACACCTACGACCGCATTTACATCGACACGCCGCCGGCGCTGAACTTCTTTACCCGGGCTGCGCTGATTGGCGCCACCGGCTGCCTGATCCCATTTGACTGCGACAGCTTTTCGCGCCAGGCCCTGTATGCGCTGATGGACAACGTGCAGGAAATCCGCGCCGACCACAATCCGGACCTCAAGATTGATGGCATTGTGGTGAACCAGTTCCAGGCCCGTGCCAACCTGCCCCAGCGCATGGTGGCTGAACTGATCGAAGAAGGCCTGCCAGTGCTGCAACCGTATCTGCCGTCGTCGGTGCGCATTCGCGAGTCGCATGAGCAGTCGCTGCCCATGATTCATCTGGACCCCGGTCACAAGATCACCCTGGCGCTGGTGGCGTTGCATGATGGGTTGAGGGCATAGGGATTCTTTGTGCGGTGTTTGCACTTTCCAATTTGCCATGGGTCAAACCCAAAATCAAACCTCGCATAGCGTGGGATGGCTTGTCGAAATTAGCGTGGGGCGTAACAGGAGCGGCGCGAGTTCCACATCCCCAAATCAGACACCGAGCGCAGCTTTTACGGCACCGAATTTGAAATTCAGCTTAAAAACAAGCTGACCCAGCGAGCGATTGCGCGTGAGTGCGCGGACTGGATGCGCCGCAAGGCCAAGTTCCGATCTAACAGTGGTGCCGCCCCCATGCAGCAATTTGCGGCGGTGCAGGCCGGGGTGTCGGCCACGGTGCCCAATGCCGTTTACATGCCGCTGCACGGTTTCACCGCCGTTGATTTGGGTTACCAACGCGGCAACGCGGTCTCCAACATCATCAATAAGGATGTGGCAAGGAATAACACCCCGGTTTGCAGCAAGGAGTTGGGATGCGATGCTAGGCGCAAGACGCGCGGTTTGGTACTGCCTGCAAGGAGGAGCAACGCCCCCAGGCGCGTCGCCAGCGGCTCAATCGGGTGTGTAGCGCTGTCACTCATAAGGTGAAGTTGATCAACGCCGGAAAAGCTAATGCTCATAGGCACTTACTGGTACAGATGAGCGGTCAACTGAGGAGTCTAGGATGATGATTGCCGACGTAACTTACCTTGTCTATGTCGGCATGGATGGCACCGTGATTGCCGACCACGCGCAAGTCAAAAGTCTGTTGGACCTGGCCCGCGCGGCGTGCAAAGGCTTGACCGACCCGGTGCCCGCCGTATTTGAGCCCTTCAACAAAGCAACCGTCGATGGCCGGCGCATGTTGGTGTACTCCACCTTGCTGGATCAGGCCATTCACGCCATGATTGAGCGCCAGCAAGAGCAGGAGGTGGACAGCCTGTTTTCGCCGGGCAAAACCAGTGCGTTGAGCCAGAATCTGACCGGCATTGAAGACTTCGAACTGGTCAGCTTCTTGGTGATCCAGGCTCCATGAGTGCCACTTTGGACACC
>PFUD01000077.1 GCA_002789915.1 Comamonadaceae bacterium CG_4_9_14_3_um_filter_60_33
CTGTCCAGGGGTCGACGATGGTGGCGTAACCCTCCAGCACTTCCACGCCAAGTTCGGTATAGCGCGCCACGCTGTCGTGCGGTGCCACAGTTGCAATGACCTCATGCACGCGAGCCATGACCTTTTTAAAGCTGAACTGGGGGTCAGTTGCACTCAAACCATAGTTTTCAGCGTGTCGCATCTGATGCGCAATGCGTGACGACTTGATGAGCGCCTTGCTGGGTACGCAGCCGTAGTTCAGGCAGTCACCGCCCATCTTGTGCGCCTCGACCAGAGTGACTTTGGCCTTGACAGCCGCAGCGATGTAAGAAGTGACCAAGCCCGCCGCGCCCCCACCGATGACGACTAGGTTGCGGTCAAACTTTGCAGGGCGTTGCCACTTGGCATAGACACGGCGACTCTGCAAAAAATTCATGAGTTTTTTAGCCAGCATAGGGAAGACTCCGAGAAGTGCAAAGGAAAGCAACAGGCCAGGCGACACAATGCCTGACAAGCTGGTAATTTGAGCAAGCTGCGTACCGGCGTTGACGTACACCAAAGTGCCGGCCAACATGCCCAACTGGCTGACCCAGTAGTAGCTCAAGGTACGGATGGGGGTGAGCCCCATCAGCAGATTCACCAAAAAAAATGGAAACACGGGCACCAGGCGCAGCGTAAAAAGGTACAGCGGGCCATCTTTGGCCATGCCGTCGTTGATGGCCTTGAGGCGGTCACCAAAACGGCGCTGAATGGCATCACGCAGAACATAGCGGGAGGCCAAAAATGCCAACGTGGCACCGATGCTTGAGGCGAACGACACGATGAGGGTGCCAACCGACAGGCCAAACAACGCGCCTGCAGCAAGCGTCAGGATGACGGCTCCCGGCAGGGAGAGCGCTGTAGCCACCACATAAACTCCAAAAAACGCCAGCCCAACACCGACAGGTGAGGCAGCACGTTGCGCTTCAAACTGCCCCAGGCTAGCTTTCATGCCATCCAGGGTCAGGTACTGGTTCAAATCCAGGGCAAAAAAACTGAAGACCAGAACGGCTGCAGCGATAAGAATCAGACTTTTTTTCATGGGTTACCCAACATCAATCGACATCAACTGAGCAACTAATGATTGCCCTACTTTCACATAGTCGAAAGTATCCCGCAGATTCTTACACCCGCATCCTGTGGGTTCAGCCGCCGCCGCGCTGGGTACCCAGATCAAAGCGCTTTTGTACGGTGTAGCGCCGCTCATCGGTCAGGCCGGTGTACTCAAAACACACGCTCAAACGCGGTATCGTCAATAAGGCAATACGCGCATCTGGCAAAGGTGACCATCGCATTTTTAAGATGCCGTCAGGCAGTATGGCGGTGCAATTTGCGTGGTCTGCATCCACTGTCAAGGCTGCTTTGGGTAATGCCCCTGGCAACCACGACAGAAAATCAACAGGCGTGCAGCCCATGACACGTTCAAACTGCTCAGGTACAAAACTAGGTGTCATGAGCGTGGCTGTTTAGTCAACTTTATAGGGCGCAAATTTTTCATCAACGGTGGTGCGGAAAGCCTGATTGCTGTAGTTACTGAGCACTTTAACCGCTGCTGCAAGCACGATGTAAAGCAGGTCCCGCTCTTGATAACCAGCGTCCAGAAACGCCTTGACGACCGTTGGATCAGGCTGGCCGTGCTTGGCCACCATTTCCACGGCCATGGCGGCCAGGGCAGCGAGCTTTGCATCTGGAATCGGTTGCCGTGTACGAATGGCCTGCAAGACATCCTTGGGTACGCCCGACATCTTGTCGGCCAGCATGCTGTGGGCTGCCGTACAGTAGTTACAGCCGTTGTATTGGCTCACAGCCAGAAACACCACTTCTTGCTCAGAAGCGCTAAAGCCCGATTCGCTGCGAAACAAGGCATAGCCGTGCAGGTAGGTGCTGAGCATCGCTGGTGCGTTGGCCATGTTGGCGTACATGTTGGGGATGAAGCCGACCTGCTTGAGTGCCAGATCGAGAATTTCCTTTTGCGGCCCCTGGGCGCTGGCGTGGTCGATTGGTTGTAAGGTTTTGATGATGGGGGTGCTTGGCATGGGGTTTTTCCTGAAGGGTTGACAAGGTTTGGCATGTGGCGCGTACAAGTGCGCCGCAGACTTCAATGCTAGGGCTCACTGTGTGCTAACGGGTGTGCGTGCGTCTCAGTTTTACGACCCGTCGTTTCACTTTTCGCAATACCCGCATCGCCACACAAGCGAGGGTGATATTTTTCTCGTGCTCCCAAAATAAGTTTTGTCACGTTTGTCGGCGGCCATGCGACCAAGGCTATGACGGCACTGCAGTCCGCGGCGTCGCAAACCCGAAAGGAAACATCATGAAAACTCTACTCATTGCCGCTGCCCTGGTTGCCACTTCATTTGCCGCCATGGCCGAAAATAACAACTATCCGCCTCAAATCACTGCTTCCGGTCCGTCGAAAACGCGCGCCGAAGTCATTGCCGAGTTGCATGCGGCCAAGGCCGCCGGACAATTTCATTTCACCGAATCTGACATGCGGCAAGCAGAGCGGTTCAGCCGCCAGCAAAGTTCATCCAATCTGACACGGCAACAGGTTCAGCAGGAAGTCATCGCGCTACGCCAGCAGGGTCAGCTCGAAATTCAGGGCGATCGCCGTTGAAGGCTGGGGCCATTGCTGCCATGGCATGTTCAAGGGCTTTGCCTTACGACACCAGTGCAACTCTGACAGATCATGGTGGTGTTCAAACCTCCAGCACCCACTTCATCGCATGGAGACCAGGTCTGACATGTTCAGGCCTGGTCAACCTTCGTGCGGCTTCATAAAGTGTAAGAACCAAGTGAGCTCCACGACCAATTCGCATGTTCAGAAATCTGCCATACCCGGCCATGTCGAATTTTCAAAGTGCGTCCATGAATAACCAGACCGAATCCATTGCATTGCCAACGTCAGCCACTCATCCCGACACATCCGGGGCCTTGTGGGTCCGGCTTCGGCAACGCCTGCTTCGCCATGCCAGAATGATGGTGTTCGAGCCCGCGTTGGCGGAAGACCTGGTTCAGGAATCGCTGGTGGCGGTTCTGGAAAAGCCCGAAGCCCATCGCGGCGAGGCCTCCCTGATGACCTGGGCCGTCGCCATCCTCAAGCACAAAATTGCCGACTGGTACCGCTCACCTCACCAGCGGCGGCGCAGTTGGGTCGAGACTGATGGCGATGATGCGGACGCCGACCCAACCGAGGGACTTTACGACGAGCAAGGCAGTTACAAGGAAGTTGTGCCGTCCTGGCAGCAGCCCGAAAAGCAGGAGACCCAGCGCCAGATGATGTCCGTCATGGAGGCCTGTCTGAAGCGCCTACCCTCACAAACCGGCAGGGTGTTTATGATGCGCGAATGGTTAGGTTTTGAAACAACTGAGATATGTGAACGCCTGAGCCTGAGTGCCGAAAACTGCCGCATGATTTTGCACCGGGCGCGCATGGGCTTGCGTCAATGCATGATGAGCCAGGGACACACCACAGGGGGACTTCAATGACACTTCTTCATTCTTGCCAAAAAGCAGCTGAATTGCTTTCACAGTCGCTCGACGAACCCCTTGATATGGTTGACAAGCTACGTTTACGCATGCACCTGAGCATGTGTGGCAATTGTCGTAACGTGCAAGAGCAGCTCAACCTAATCCACAAAATGGGGGGCCAAATTGGCACGATTGATGTGTGTAATGATTCCGGGGAACCACCACTACCGCATGGAGATCCGGTCAGGTAAATGAGCGTTCCAAATGCCGCAGCGATGTCATCAACCAGCGCAACAACTCAACTGCTTGACATCCTTGAAGAAGGTCTGCGCGCAAAGCTTGAGCCCCTCCACCATGGTCAGGTAGGGGAACAACTGGTCGGCCAGGTCTCGCACCGTCATGCCGGCCCGCAACGCCAGGGCCGCGCTCTGGATAAGCTCGCCAGCTTCAGGGGCCACCACTTGCGCGCCGAGCAAACGTCCAGTTCCCACCTCCGCCACCAGTTTGACAAAACCCAGCGTCTCAAAATTGACCAGGGCGCGCGGCACGTTCTCAAGCAGCAGGGTTCGGCTCTCCGTATGCAGCCCCGCGCGTTGCGCTTGCGCCTCGTCCAGCCCCACGGTGCCAACCTGCGGTTCAGTAAATACCACGGCGGGCATGGCAGTCAGGTCCAGCCGCGCTTCGCCCCCTGTCATGTTGATGGCGGCGCGCGTACCCGCAGCGGCGGCCACATAGACAAACTGCGGCTGGTCGGTGCAGTCACCAGCGGCAAAAATGTCAGCTGAGCTGGTGCGCAGGGTTGCGTCAATCTGAATCGCCCCCCGCGCGTTGGTGGCAATGCCCGCAGCAGATAAATTCAGATCAGCCGTGTTGTGGGCACGGCCGGTAGCCACCAACAGCTTGTCGGCGCGCAACGTGCCACTTGCCGTGGTGAGCACAAATTCACCGTTGCCATACTGCACCTGGCTGGCTTGCGTGTGCGCCAGCACCGTGATGCCCTCAAGCCGAAAAGCGGCGGTCAAAGCGACACCAATGGTTGGATCGTCGCGGTAAAACAGTGTGTGGCGCGCCAGCACGGTCACCTGGCTGCCCAGGCGGGCAAAGGCCTGCGCCAGTTCCAGCGCCACCACGGAAGAGCCGATCACCGCCAGCCGGGGTGGAATCGCCTCACACACCAGGGCTTCGGTCGAAGTCCAGAACGGCGTGGCTGTCAAGCCATTAATGAGCGGCACGGCGGCGCTGGCACCGGTGGCAATCAGGCAGCGGTCAAACGCCAAAACTTGCTCAGTCCCCTCATTCAAACGCACTGCCAAGCTGTGACGGTCATGCAAGCGCGCGGTACCGTGCAGCACAGTAATGGCGGGGTTACCCTGCAAGATGCCTTCATATTTGGCATGACGAAGCTCATTAACGCGCGCTTGCTGCTGGGTCAGCAAGGCCGGGCGGTTAATGTGCGGCCCCGATGGGCTGATGCCGCCGTCAAACGCACTGCCCCGACGCAGATGCGCAATGTGCGCCGCGCGGATGAAGATTTTGGACGGCACACAGCCCACGTTGACGCAGGTGCCACCGATGGTGCCGCGCTCGATCAGGGTCACACGCGCGCCGCGTTCCACTGCCTTGAGCGCGGCCGCCATGGCCGCGCCGCCGCTGCCGATGATGGCGATGTGCAGGTTGGTAGTTGCTGAAGATGGGGGTTGGCTGCTGCCGGGTGAGGCGGCGCAGTCCGTGCATACGGTGGTGGTCATGGTGCTTGTTCTTCTGTGCATCGATTCAGGTACGCACCACGGGCAGCGCACAGCCGTCCGGACCACAACGGCGGTTGCCAGGCCACAGCAAGTCCCAGGCGGAGACCGCCAACATCAACCCCAAGCCCACATACAACACGCTGACTGGCCAGCCGTCACCACCCAACCAACCCAAAGCACCCAGCACCAGCGTGGGGCCAACCATGCCAGCCGCGCTGCGCTGCCACTGCCGGTGACTCAGCCACCCCAGCGCATTGGCCACTAGGGCGATGGCGGCAAACAGCGGCATCAGGCGACTGATGAATAAGCCCTCATACTCTTGCAAAAAGCCCAGCCCCAAGGCTGCACCTATGCTGGCGATGGCAGGAAAACAGGCGGCGCAGCCAAAGGCTGAAACGATGCTGCCCAAGGTGCCCGCCTTGTCGGCCAGGCGGGAAATCAGTGCCATAAGGTGTCTCCTGTCAATGTGGATGTCAATGCAAGCAGCGTAAGATAAGTCTGTAGTCAAGTACGGAGTCAAGCCCTTTTGCAAAATAAATTTAGTCCTCTCGAAAATAGTTTCACGATTGGCGCGTTTGCCCAGGCTGCCGGGGTCAATGTGGAGACCATTCGCTTCTATCAGCGCAAAGGCCTGCTGCCACAGCCCGACAGGCCGCTGGGGAGTATTCGCCGCTATGGCGATGCGGACGTGGCGCGGGTGCGCTTTGTCAAATCGGCGCAGCAACTGGGCTTTAGCCTGGATGAAGTTGCCGAACTGCTGCAGTTGCACGACGGCACGCAGTGCAGCCAGGCGCGCACGCTGGCAAAACACAAACTCATCGATGTCCGTCGCAAGTTGGCTGACCTGACGCGAATCGAAGCGGCGTTAACCGCCCTGGTTGCGCAATGCGATGCCAGCGGCGGCCAGGTTGACTGCCCGCTGATCGCGGCACTTCATCACTGAAGCGCTTGAAATCCGATCTCTCTTTGCAATGAAATAAATAGCTGCTTGCGCTTATTTCATAGGGGGCCGGGTCTAGAGGCCAAAATAGCTTAAAAAAAGCACATCCGCCTTCCGGTGTGCATTGCGTCACCACAGGCCAAGCCAGTTGCTACCACCTGGTGGCGGGCGACCAGGTGAGCAAAGATGCGGCTTGGTGCTGGTCAACGCCGAAGCCGGTCAGGCGTTTGCTTGAGCGGGTCGGCTGCGGGTGGTCTTTTCTTTCAGGGTCACAAATTCTTCGGCTGACGTGGGGTGCAGTGCCACGGTGGCATCAAAGTCGGCTTTGGTGGCCCCCATGCGAATGGCCACGGCCAGACTCTGGATGATCTCGGCAGCATCATCGCCCACCATGTGCGCGCCCAGTACGCGCTGGCTGGCGCTGTCCACAATCAGCTTGACCAGCGTGCGCTCTTTGCCTCCGGCCAGACCACGACCCATGGCGCGGAAGTTGGCGCGGTAAATGTCGATTTGCGCCACTTTGGCCAGCGCCTGTGCCTCGGTCAGGCCTACGGTGCCAATCTGCGGTTGGCTGAACACAGCAGAGGGCACGGTGGTCAGGTCGGCCGCCGTGGGCGCAGCGCCAAACAGCGTCTGCGCCAGTGCGGCCCCTTCGCGAATCGCCACTGGTGTGAGGGCAATGCGGTTGGTGACATCGCCCACCGCATGGATGCTGGGCACGCTGCTGTGGCCATAAGCATCCACCACCACGCCACCTGTTTTATCTAGCGCCACGCCTGCTTCAGCCAGGCCCATGCCTTGCGTGTTGGGGATGCGCCCGGTGGCGTAAAGCACGGCATCAAAAACGCCGACAGAAGCGACTTCAGAAGCGCCCTGCAAAACGGCCTGTGAAGCGCTCACTGAGTCGCCTTGTTGCGCCGCGTTGCGCAAAGCCACCTGCAAGCTGGCATCAGGCAGTTCTTCAATGCCCGTCACATCGGTGTGCAGCAGAATACGGATGCCTTTTTGCGCCATCTCATCGTGCAGATGGCTGCGCAAGTCGTCGTCAAAGCCGCGCAAAATCTGCTCGCCCCGGTAAGCCAGGGTTACTTCACTGCCCAGGCCGTGGAAGATGCCGGCAAATTCGACCGCAATGTAGCCACCGCCCACAATCAGCACCCGCTTGGGTTGGGCTGGCAGGTTGAACACCTCATTGGAGGTGATGGCGTGCTCAATGCCTGGCAGCTGGGGCAAAAAAGGTGTGCCGCCTGTGGCTACCAGAATGTGCTCGGCGCGGATGCGCTGACCGTTGACCTCCACGGTATGTGTATCCAACACGCGGGCCGCACCTTGCAATACTTGCACCCCAGCAGCTTGCAGGTTTTTTTCATACATGGCGCTGAGTTTGCTGATTTCTGCGTCTTTGGCTGCAATCAGCTTGGGCCACGAAAAAGTGGCGGGTGGCACGCTCCAGCCAAAACCGGCCGCATCAGCAAACTCCTGCGCGTAGTGCGACGCATAGACCAGCAATTTTTTCGGCACGCAACCGCGGATGACACAGGTGCCGCCATAGCGAAAGCTCTCGGCAATGAGCACGCGCGCACCCAGATTGGCGGCAATGCGCGCGGCGCGCACACCGCCCGAGCCACCGCCGATGACAAACAGTTGGCAGTCAAAATTTGAAGTCATGGTTTTCCAAATAATCAGTGAGTAACAGATCGCAATCTCTGTCCGTATTTAGTTAGTTGAGGACAGAGCAAAGTTAGCTACGCGTAACTCTTGGTCTGTCCCGCAAATTTCAGGAGGCGTTGAATTTTTCAACCCAGGACAAAAATTCTGGCAACGGCATCGGCTTGGCCACCACGTAGCCCTGCACCAAGTCACAGTGGTTGACAGTCAGCCAAGCCAGTTCTTCCGCGGTCTCTGCTCCTTCAGCTACCACCGACAGGCCGAGCTCCTGGCATAGCAGCAAGGTGGAGCGCACGATAGCCGCGTTTTTTGGGGTGACATCGACTGCGGTGACAAACGCCCGGTCGATTTTGAGTTCGTTGACTGGCAGGGTCTTCACATAAGCCAGCGACGACTGGCCAGTGCCGTAGTCGTCAATCGACAGCTTCAAGCCGAGCGCAGACAAATCATTCAAGTGTTGCAGCGCCAGATCGGGCTGATCCATCAACGCGCTTTCGGTAATCTCCAGGCACAACCGGTCTGGCGGCAAGCCTGATTCGGCCAGCATGCGCGCCACGTCCTGCACCAGGCCCCGACAACGCAGATCAAGCGTGGACAGATTGGCTGACGCAATGACGACCAAGCCGTCACGAGTCCACTGCGCCGCATCGGTGATGACCTGGCGCAACACCCAGGGCGTGATGTCGCGGATAAACCCGGTTTGCTCGGCAAAGGGAATGAACTGCATCGGTGGGATCATGCCCTTGCTTGGATGCCGCCAGCGGATCAGCGCTTCGGTGGCGGTGATTTTGTGCGTCGCCAGGTGCAGCTTGGGCTGGTAGTAAATGACGAACTCACCGCGTTGCAGGGCTTCGCGCATTTCCCCGATCAGCGAGAGCTGGCTTGGCGAAGGCCCGTCTGGCCAGTCGGTGGCAAACTCAAGCACCTCATGGCGCCGCTTGGCCGCCGCCAGAGCCAGCCCGGCACGGCGCAGCAAGGTGGTGCTGTTTTGTCCGTCTTGCGGGTACAGAGCAATGCCGGTGCTGACCTCAATGTCCAGCCGCTGCCCATCAATGGGCACCGGCGCACGCACTGCGTCGATGACTTGTCGCATCAACGCCGTGGCACTGTCCCGGTCGGCACCAGGCAGCAGCAGCGCATACTGATCTGCCCACAAACGCGCCACGGTGTTGTCACTGCCCACCACACCCAGGATGCGTGTTGCCACTGCGCAAAGCAAGCGGTCGCCGACCGCATGACCCAGCGCATTGTTGATCGGCGCAAAGCGGTTGATGTCCAGCAGCACCAGAGCCCCGCTGTCTGTGGCAGTGCGGGCCTCAAACAGCTCCGTGAAACGGGTGCGGTTGGGCAAATTGGTTAATGGATCGACATAGGCTAGCCGCAGGATTTTTGCTTCACGGCTGGCGATGCTGTCGCGCATGGTGCGCAGCGCCCGCAGCAGCGCACCAATTTCACCGCGCTGGCCCTGCGGCACGTCCAGGTCATAGTGGCCTGAGGCAATGTCGCGCGCCAAAGTTACCGCTGAGCGCACCGGCATGACAATGCCGCGCGCAATGAACCATGCCAGCAGTGCACCGATCACCAGCGCCGCAACCGCCAGCCAGATCACCAGTTGCCGCGCCCGGGCGGCCGCCAGTTTGAGCTGCTCCAGCTCCGACTGCATCATTTGCTGTAAGTGTTCTTCGAGCGATTTGGTATCGAAGAGCAGCGTGTTGAGCACCTTGTGCGTGCGGTCTTCAAAATAAATACGTGCGCTGGCTGTGCCTTCAATTTCAATCAGCTCGACCGTCTCTTGCAGCAGCACGCTGTAGCGCTGGCGCAAGTCACTCACATGGTCAATTTCACCCTGCACCTGCGCGCTCAGCATGGTCATGTCAAGGTCACTGACCGCTTTGCCAGATGCCGCAATCTCACTGTCCAGAGCCGCGTAGAGCTTGACCCGCTCGTCACGCGCCGTGGTCTGCAACAAATTGAGCAGAATGATCGCCTCAGCCTGTGCATGCTGGTTGATACGCTGCGCCAATAGCGCGCGGCGCGCCTGGAAGTTGACGATGTTCTGCGTGGTAGCCGTCAAATTATCCAAACGCTGCAGGGAAACAGCCGCCACGGCAACTAACAGCGACAGCAAGACAGAGAACGCCAAAATCAGGCGGGTACGAATCGACATCGTTTTAAACATCAGTTGGAATCCACAATATAGCCCAGGTTACACGAGTCAAGGCGGCGGCTGCACTGCGACATAAAAAATCGCCGTCTCTGGATGAAACGCATACCACGCAAACCAATACCCCACCACGGCTGGAATCTCCACGCCACCGGCATCGTGAACCGTGGCACGCCCCGCGCGTTGGTCAAAGCGAATCGTCACTGCCTTGCCGGCCAACCGGTCTGTCACCACCCCGTTGGTTTTGGCCAATTCAACAAACGGATAGGCTTTGGACTTGCTACCCATTGTGACACCGAGTACCCGCTCTTTGGGATGAAAGCCGGCCGACCTGAATCGCAATGGAAACATGATTTCAGTGCTGCTGTCATAGCCCGCGTAGGGGTCACGGTCATAGGCCCGTGGATTGCCGGTTTCGGGTGTTAACACTTGCGTCGCAGTGTGATTTTTGCGCCAATCAGCCCACGTGGAATGCGTCACTGCCAGGCGAGTAAGGTGCTGCCCCTTCATCGGTCCGCTGATGGCCTGGGCCATGAGCTGCGACCACAGCGACCCGGTTTGCCGGTCATACAGTAGCACGTCGTTGTTGTAGAGCAAACCTGACACGCCAAAGCTGAGCACCTTGCCATTCACGCGGCGATCAAACGCCACACCGGTGCCACACAGCGGGCAATAGGTGATGGCGACCGGCTCTTTTTCGAACTGGTCATTGACCACCTCGTGCCAGTTCAGAATGCGCAACGGGTAGGCCCGTGCGATGTCTTGCACCTGCAAACCAAGCACCTGGTCGTCAGGCTGCAAAAAATCAGCATTGGTCGCGTTCACAAACTGCGGTTGGTCAATAGCCGGAATGCCATCCTTGGCCGGTCCGCCAGAAACGATTTGATCCGCTGGAATCAGCGCCTGTTTCAGATCAAAACCGTTCTTGACCTGTGCACTCAGACTGCTGCATGAAAGCAAAACAGCCAGCAGCCAGAGCCGCAGGCCTTGTTGCATTTGACGCGATAGCGGGTTCACGATGGGCGTGCCAATATTGACGGATTACGGGTGCACCACAATCCCCAACATTGGGTCAAACGGCTCGTTCCAGGGTGCTGCATCAATATGTCGCTGGGCAAATTCCACGCCAGCTTTCCAGCGCGCACGAATGCCCGCCGGGGTGAAGTCGATGTCTTTGCTGTGGTCTTCGCCAGCCAGCACCGGGGCTTGCATGGGTAGCACATGCATCACGGTGCCGCAGCCCCAGCCCAGCAGCTCCCGGGCTTCTGGGCTTGATTTGATCGCAGGCGGTAACAGTCGCCCCAACTCACGCACGATGTGACGCAAGTGGTGAATTTGTTGCTGATACCGTATCTGATTCGTTGCTCGGCTGGCAAATTGAATGTCTTTCAGACGGCTGCTGACTTGCGCAATGGTTTCAGGGATGGCCCCTTCCTGCTGCCACAACTGGGCTGCGAAGACCACGGCATCTTGGCGCGGGTTGTCGTCCATCACCACCTCCAGTGGCGTGTTGGAGTAAATACCGCCGTCCCAGTACGGCTCACCGTCAATCATCACCGCCGGAAACGCCGGAGGCAAGGCACCCGAGGCCATCACATGGTCCAACGTGAAGGCCGTGTCACGGCTGTCAAAGTAGCGCATCTGCCCATTGCGCGCGTTCACCGCGCCCAGCGTCAGCCGTGTGGCATGGGCATTGATGCGGCCCAAATTGACCAGCTTGTCCAGCGTGTCGCGCAAAGGCTCAGTGCTGTAAAAACTCGCTTGCGTGATGCCCACCCGGTTGTGCGTGCCCAGCAAAGCGCTTGGGTTGAGCTTAAAAAATCCTGGAATACCGTTGCTCACTGTCACCATGTTGTGCACCAGGTTGAGCATGCCAAAGGTGTTCCACAGGGACGAAGAAGTATGAGCGCTCGACACCAAATCCCAAAATTCCCGCAAACGGTCTATGCGGTGCTCAGGCTTGTTGCCAGCGATGATGGCCCCATTGATGGCGCCGATGGACGTGCCCACCACCCAGTCGGGCTCAATACCCGCGCTGTGCATGGCCTCGTATACCCCGGCCTGGAAAGCGCCCAAGGCACCGCCGCCTTGCATCACCAGCACCACGCGATTGGGTAATTCACTTTGGGGTTTCGTTGGTGCCACAGCGGGTGGACTTGAAAGTTTTTTGGCTATTACCATGACTCATTCTCCTGTTGTGGTTGCCGAGTTGTCGGCGAGGTAGTCGAACAAAACACGTCCATACGGCAGGGTCAGGTCGGCAATAAAGTGCAGGCCACCAAGTGCCTTGTGCACCGGCAAATCGGCCACCGGCGCATTGGCGTGC
This sequence comes from Comamonadaceae bacterium CG_4_9_14_3_um_filter_60_33, assembly GCA_002789915.1. Lineage (GTDB taxonomy): Bacteria > Pseudomonadota > Gammaproteobacteria > Burkholderiales > Burkholderiaceae_C > Rhodoferax. The sequence continues at coordinate 12,336 of PFUD01000077.1, forward strand.
GGCACCAGGTGCAGGCGCGCCGGGCCTGACCAGGCTCCTTGCACGGCAATGTCTGTCAGGTTGTAGGCCACCAGTTGGGCAATAGCAAGCGCACCGTCCACGCCTGGAATGAGTTTGAGGTTGACCTGGGTTTTGCCCATTTTTTCAATGATGGAGGCCGAGGAGCACTGCTTTTTGCCTGCCACGTCGTAGAGCAAATGTTGGTGCTTGTATCCCATGGTGCCCACGGCGACCTGAACGCCCGCGTAATCCAGCGTTCCGGTGAGTGTGTCTTGCACGACGGCCAATTTGGGATGGCCATATTTTTTTGGAAAGCCCCAAATCTCGCGCCCGCCAGCAATCGGAGGCTCGTCATCAAGGTACATCTGCGCGGTGAAGTTGACATGCTCGCCGCGATACAGCGCCGGTATCACCACGCCAGATTCGGTGTAGCTGCCAAACCCGGCCGAATCAGGCATGGAGATAAATTCGTAAAGCACCGTGTTGCTGCCATCGGGCTCCAGTGGTTCGGGTAGCGCGTCGCGAATCGCCTGGGGGTCTGATTCGTAAGTGATGATCAGGTACTCGCGGTCAATGAAACGGTACGGCCCGCGCGGATACGAGGGTGATGCCGCTGGCATCGAAGGCAATTGCAGAATGTCCTTGATATTCATGATGATGGGCGCTTTCAGTGTGCCGTCCAGCCGCCATCAATCGGAATCACCGCACCGGTGATGGACGCCGCAGCGTCACTGGCCAGGAAACCTGCCAGCGCTGCCACCTGCTCGACGGTGACAAATTTTTTCGTCGGCTGAGCGGTGAGCAGCACGTTTTGAATCACCTCGGCCTCGGTGATGCCGCGCGCCTTGGCGGTTTCAGGAATCTGCTTTTCTACCAACGGCGTCCAGACATAACCGGGGCATACCGCGTTGACAGTAATGCCTTGTTCCGCTACTTCCAGTGCCACCGTTTTGGTTAACCCGGCAATACCATGCTTGGCGGCTACGTAGGCCGACTTGAAGGGCGAGGCCACCAATGCGTGAGCGGAAGCCACCTGAATGATGCGGCCCCATTGTTTCTTTTTCATGTGCGGCAAAGCCAGCCGCGTGGTGTGAAAAGCCGACGTTAAATTGATCGCCAAAATGGCGTCCCACTTGGCCGTTGGGAATTCATCAACGGGTGCGACGAACTGAATGCCTGCGTTGTTGACCAGAATGTCCACACCCCCAAACTCGGCATTTACCGATGCGAACATGGCCTCAATCGCCTCGGGCTGGCTCATGTCGGCCCCATCAAAACGGACTGTGACCGGGTATTGCGCAGCCAGTTTGGCGCGCGTTGACTCGATCTCTGCGGCATCTCCCATGCCATTGAGAATGATGTTGGCGCCAGCCTTGGCAAATTGCTCGGCAATGCCCAAACCAATACCGCTGGTGGACCCGGTAACGAGCGCAGTTTTTCCTGAAAGCATGTTGAATTCCTCATAACGGGGTGAATAAAAGACCAGAGCCGATCCATGCGTTGTGTCCTTCGTTTGTCGCTGCGCACAGGCTATTTCTTACATTGACTTGCGCGCCGATGGCATTTAGGAGGCACATTGCAGGCACAGCGAGAGGTTCTTGGCTAAACGCCCAGCAAGCGTAACGCCACAATGGCCAGCCCAAAACCACTGATGACTGCGCCATACAGTACGCCACGCCAGCGGTGGCTGCCGTTGACTGTGCAAGCAGCGTAGCCAGCCGCGAACAAAGCCAATACCAGCACCCAACAGGCGCTGGCAAACGCGATGCCCAAAGGCAACCAACCCAGCGATACCCCGACAAACGCCACGGCTGGCACCAAACCTGGCACCACCACCACCATCGACTTCCGCAAAAACGCCAGACTGGCCCGCCAAGATGGACGCTGCTTGTACGCAATCTCATCGGCCAGGCGGCGTGCAAAAGCCTCTGCCACTGCGTTGGCGACCAAGGTGATAAAAATGGTGGCGATGGCATGCCACTCGGTCAAGGCCGCACCTTCGAGCACAGTCAAAAGCGCCAGCACAATGATGGAGCCGTTCAGTAGTTTGTAGAGTTTGAAGCCGGCGGCTTCTGCTGCGCTGGTTTGCATGGGTGGGCTTGACAAAATGGGATGCCAGAAAAAAATTGGCTTCGTCACTTTGTCGTTGGTGGGCTGCATAAACTTACACAACCCAAAAGTGCAACCCTTATGCCGCTTGCTGCACTTTCAGCCACTCTGTGGGGGAGCAACCGAGCTTGCGCACAAAGGCGCGGGTTAACGCACTGGCGCTGCCGTAGCCCACATCATCTGCGACGTGCTTGAGTTGCCGACCCTTTTTGAGTAACCCTTGGGCCGTCATCACACGCCATGAGGCCAGATAGTCAGCCGGAGTGTCGCCTGTCACCTCGCGAAACCGCGCGGCAAAGCGCGCGCGTGACATGCCGGCCAAAGCCGCCATGCTGGACAAGTCACGCGCCTGCGCGGGGTCGGCATGAATGGCGGCAATGGTTTTGGCCAATCGGGCATCCGCTAGCCCTGCCAAGGTGCCGCCTTGCGTCAAACCCTGGCCAATGCAATGGCGTAAGAGTCGGATCATCAGCACCTCACACAGGCGGTCCAGCACCGCCTGGCGGCCATTGTTTTGGGCAAAAGCCTCTTCAAACATCAAACTCAGCAACGCTGCGATACCCGTCAGTTCGCTCAGCTTGACCATAACGACGCTTGGGAGTGAGTCGGTGATCGGGTTGCGACCACCACCACCACCAAACTGCACCGTGGCACACACCACATCAGCCCCCGCTCGGTCGTCTGCTACCAACCGGTGCGTATCGGGGCGTGGTAGAAACAACAAAGTGGGCTCGGTGATGTCAAAAACCTGCTGTTTCACGCCGATGACTTGAACCGGCCCGCGCCGAATCAAGTGGATGTGTCCGCGCAAACTGTCCTGCGCAAAGTCATGAACGCCACAGATGTTGCCGGTATAGAACACGCCCGCGTGCATGGAAAAGTGAGAAAGCAGTGTGGTGAGTCTGTCCATGGTCTTCTGATACGAATGGTGATGTGGTTGAGACTTTAAACACTTTTCCTATTAATGAACTCGGGAATCATGCGACCTTGTTGCGATTTTGAACATTGAAAGACCACCATGGCCAATATCAAGATGTACAGCGCACGGACTTTATTTGAAGTGATGTGTAAGAAATCAAAGTCTGACAACGTCTAAGCAAACAGGAACGCTTTTTTTCCACCCGCAACCACCTTTAGGAGATACCCATGAAACACAATCCTTCCGCCGTCCGCTCGGCTGTTCTGGCTTCCATCTTCGGCATGGCCTTCGGTGCCCCCGCCGCCTTCGCCCAAAGCCCTTGTGCACCGCGCAATCCCTGTGCACCTCGCAAGATGAATCCGTGTTCGGCCAAAAACCCGTGCGCCGCGAAAATGGTCAAGAACCCCTGTGCGGCCAAAAATCCTTGCGCAGCAAAAAACCCCTGTGCAGCCAAAAATCCCTGTTCGGCCAAGAACCCCTGCGCAGCCAGCGGCAAAGTTGACCCCAAGTTGGTCACGCGCCCCGCTGGCACCCAGTTGGCCACAGGCAAGACATCTGAACTCGTGGCACTCGGCAAGAAGCTGTTTTCCGACACCAAGCTCAGCACCAACGGCTTGTCATGCAATTCGTGCCATTTCAGCGGTAATGCGTACATGAAAACGTTTTCTCAGCCGTACCCGCACTTTGTGCAAATGGCCGACGACCGCGGTGGTATGAAAAAGATTGAACTCGATGAGATGGTGAACTTTTGCATGGTCGTCCCCATGGCAGCCAAGCCGCTGGCCTGGGATTCGCGTGAGCTGGCAGCCTTGACGGCCTACACCGCCACGGTGCAAAAAACCTTCAAACCCAAAGCAGGTGCTGCAGCCAACCCTTGCGCCGCCAAAAATCCGTGCGCTGCCAAGAGCCCTTGCTCTGCCAAAAACCCTTGCAGCGCCAAAATGACCAAGAACCCTTGTGCCGCTAAAAATCCGTGTGCCGCCAAGAATCCTTGTGCTGCCAAAAAGAGCCCCTGTGCCGCCAGGATGTAAGCAACGGGTGATCAAAGGGTGACCAAAGGGTGACCAAAGAGGTCAGCATGCCAGTCGCGCCGCACTTGCAAGGTCTGTCAACAGCAGAACTGGTTGCCATGCGCGCGGCTGGTGCAGACGTCACCGAGTGCTACCGCGTGCTGACCAAGGGCGAACTCAATATCGTCGGCGAGGTCTTGCGCGGGGGCGGTGAGTTCATCGAGCTCAATCACTTTCCCGATGACGACGTGTTTGATCAGGCCACCCAGTCGCAGTATTACTACCATGCGCACCGGGGGCTGGCCGGTGAACACGGCCACTTTCATACCTTTTTGCGTCCGCCCGGCATGCCCGAAGGCATGCAACCGGTTGCGCATAAAAATGCCTCCGAGCCATGGCCGGAAGGGCGTGAGGCGCTATCGCATTTGATAGGCATTTCGATGGATGCCTATGGCTTTCCGATGGGCTTGTTCACCACCAACCGCTGGGTCACGGCCGAGGCCTGGTACCGTGCCGAAGACGTGATGCAGTTGCTTGAGCGCTTTCAGATTGACCACGCGGCGCCGTCCTGGCCAGTGAACCGTTGGATCAGCGCCCTGTTTGTCCTGTTTCGCCCGCAGATGCGTCAGTTGCTGCTTGAGCGCGACAAAAAGGTGGCGCAATGGGCAGCGCAACACCCAGGCGCAGACGTGTTTGAAGACCGCGCGCTGGACATCACCAGTTGGGTCGCCATCTCTGTCGAAGATCAGATCAACCAAGTCAACGTGCTGCTCGGGCAAAGCCAAGCCTGAAGTTGATTCCCCTTTCTTTAACCTTTTGAACAAGGAAATTCACCATGAACAAGCGTCACTTCACACAAGCCCTGGCTCTGAGCGCCCTCATGGCCACATCCAGCACGGTGTTTGCCGACACAACCGCCGTGCAAGGCACACACACCTTGAGCAGCAAACACAACTTCAGTACCTTGGTGTCGCGTGTCGAAGCGGCTGTGGCGCAGCAAAAAATGGGCTTGGTTGCCACGGCCAGTGCCAGCGCAGGGGCGGCTGGGCGTGGCATCAAGATACCTGGCAATACCGTGCTGATGGTGTTTCGCAACGATTACGCGGTGCGCATGCTGCAAGCCAGCGTGGCGGCCGGCATTGAAGCCCCCATCCGACTGTATGTGACCGAAAACACCGATGGCACAGCCAACCTGACGTATCGCACTCCCAGTGCAGTGTTTGCACCGTACCCGTCGGACAAACTGCACGACATGGCAGCCGAGCTGGATCCGATCTTTGAGCGGATCGCCCATGATGCTGTCGGCGGCTAAGCCTACAGGGTCCGTCTCTGCACTGTCAGTTTCTTCGTTGACAGCCCCACGCCAGACATTGGCACTGGCGCTGGGCGGCATGACGCTGCTGGGTGTGGCGCTGCAACTCGCGCCCGGCGGCTGGCGGCCGCTTGTGCTGTGGCTCACCGGCCTGGTGCTGGGCATGGCGCTTTACCACGCGTCGTTTGGCTTTGCCAGCGCTTATCGGCGCATGATCGTGGCGCGCGACATGCGTGGTGTGCGGGCGCAACTGCTGTTGCTGGCACTGACCACCCTGTTGTTTGCCCCCGTGTTGGCCGCTGGAGCCATTTTTGGTCAAGGCGTGGGCGGTGCCTGGGCGCCCGTGGGTGTCTCTGTGGCAGTAGGTGCCTTCCTGTTTGGCATTGGCATGCAGATCGCAGGTGGCTGTGGGTCGGGCACGCTTTACACCGCAGGCGGGGGTAGCCTGCGCATGATGATGGTGTTGATCTTTGCGTGCATCGGCTCATTCTGGGCCAGTTTGCACATGGGCTGGTGGCAGCAACTGCCGTCTCTTGATGCTGTGGTGTTGTCCGAGGTGATGGATTGGAAATGGGCGCTGCTACTGCAACTTGGCGTGATCGGGGCG
>PFUD01000119.1 GCA_002789915.1 Comamonadaceae bacterium CG_4_9_14_3_um_filter_60_33
TTCAGCACGCGCCAACCCGCCTTGCACCGCCCGGCGCAAATACGCCTGCGGCAACCCGGCCACCGTGGGGTAAATGGGGGTCAACGCCGTAGCCAGCTCGCCGCCAGCAGGCTTGACCACCGGATGCATCATGGTCAGCCCGGCAAAGCCACCGCGTATCTCGCCGCGCACCCGAATCACATTCCCCACCGCCAGCGCCTGCTGCTGCGACGGGTAAAAGCTGAAAAAGCGCAACAAACAAGTGCCCGAGCCGTCATCGAGTGTGACCAGCAATTGCCGATGGCCACTGAGTTTGACCTCAGCATGCGTCACCCTGCCCTCGACCTGCGCCACATCGCCCTCGCGCAAGTCGCGCAGCTTGACCAGCCGGGTTTCATCTTCGTAGCGCAGCGGCAAATGCAGCGCCAGGTCAATCGGCCGCAGCAAGCCGAGTTTGCGCAAGGCTTTTTGCGGGCCGGTCAGGGGTTTGGCGGCGGGTATTGCAGGTGGCTTGGTCGGTGGTGTTGCAGACGATGAAGGCATGCACCAATTTTGCACGGATAAAAGATCAAGGGCTGCGTTCTCTTTCAGTCCAATCAAAATTCAGGATCGCCAACCATCATCCGCGTGCCCTCACCGAAGCTGCTACCGCCAGCGCCTGTACCACGTCGCACACGGTCTTGCGATCTGCAACCGACAGGGTGGTGTATTTGGCCAGCATGTCGCGGTCTTGCATGGTCAGCGCCGTGGCGTCAAAGCTGGCCCCCTGAACCTTGACCGCTGACGCCAGGGTGCCAAAGCGCAACTCGTCGGCACTGACGTGCAACCACTCGGCCAGCACCCGCAACTTGTCTTGCATGGGGATGGATTTGCCGAGGAGCCAGTTGCGGGCGGTGTTGGCGGTAATGCTTTGGCCCCAGTAGCGCAAGTTGAACTCATTGGCGACAAGCGCCGGCGAGGGACGCAGACCGATGCCTTTGAGTGCCTGGCGAAGCCGGTCAGCAAAAGCCTGGGTTTCAATTAACTTGGATGCATTTGACATGCCCCAGAAATTAGGCGGAAGCACCGCATCAGAACGAATTACGTTTTCGTTTAAAACGAATACTCGGTTACATTCTGAAAATCCGTTACATTCGGTAACAAAGAGGCTTGATACGAAAAGCCCAAACCAAAATCCAGAGGAGTGTCTGTTTGAAGTGCTATCCGTTTCGTCATTGCAATCGCCCACAGCTGATACCAGCAGTCGCGCGGCAAAAATCAGCTATTTGAATGGACTCTTGGGAGACCGAGCACCATGGAATGGTGCCAAGCATGCTTCGGCAGCGTCACCAAGCCCTGGCGGCTCTGACTGCTGGCGCTTTCGTCGTTCTGACAAGCCTGTTTTTTGGTGTGAGCAGCCTGCTGCATTTTCAGGAGGCTCAATCGGCCTGGGAATTGCACAATGCCCACGCCACTGCGGTTGCCAAGTCGTTGTCGGATTTTAATCACCTAGCCGGCTACGGCGGTTTCATCCACAACTTCAAAAATCTTGTGCTCCGGCGCGACCTGCCTCGTTACCAAAAGCACATCGAGGCCAATATCGTTGGTTTGCGCGCCCAACTGGATCAGCTTGCTGCTTTGCTGCCAGACGAAAAGGACAAGGCAGCCCTTGGGCAAATTCGCAGTACGTTTGAGGTACACATCAGCGATTACGCCAAAGTTCTGCAGATGTTGGCAGCGGGGGCCCGTTCTGACGAACTCGATGCCGTAGCCAAGGTGGACGATGGCCCTGCGCTCAACGCGCTCGCCCAATTGAGCACCAGCATTGCCATGCACGCTGCAGACACCAGACAACTGGCACAGAGCACCTACGCGGATGCCATGCGTTACGCCTGGATTGGCGGGGCGCTTGTGCTGATGGCCATCAGCGCAGCCGTTTTGGCGATGGTGATGTTCTTGCGTAGCATCATTGCTGCCAATGACATCATTCGAAAAACCCAGGCAAAGATGGCAGAGCGGGAAGCGCAATTACGCACCACCCAGCGCATCGCCCATCTGGGCGGCTGGAAATCTGATCTGGAAAGTGGTCGCCTCTTCTGGACTGAAGAAACCTTTCGTATTTGCGGGCTGCCAGTCACAGCGCAGGTCAGCGTTGACGATGCGCTGCAATATTACCTGCCCGAGTCACGCGAACGCCTCAAGCGCGCGATCAAGACGGCCATCGAAGATGCCAAACCTTTTGACCTGGAGTTACAGATCAAAACGACTCAGGGCGATGTGCGTTGGGTTCGCACCCAAGGTGAGGTCTGGCGCGAAGGGGCCGAGCCCGGCGTGATCTCAGGTACCTTTCAAGACATCACTGAAGACAAGCAGGCGGACATCGCGCTGCGGGCAGCGCATGACATTTTTGAAAGAAGTGCTGTGGTCGCTTTCTTATGGCGCAACGAAGAAAACTGGCCAGTTGAATTTGTTTCCAACAATGTCACGACGCTTTTTGGTTACACGGCTGAAGAATTGACCTCGGGCAGCGTGGTGTATTCCCGTTTAATTCACCCGGACGACATCAGCACGGTCGAACAAGAGGTTGCTTACTTCAGCAGTTCAGCAGCAGAAAAAAACTTTACGCACAGGCCGTACCGGATCACCACCAAGGGCGGGGAAGTCAAGTGGATCAGAGACGACACCGCCATCCGGCGAGATGCCGAGGGGAACATCACACACTACCAGGGCGTCATCATTGACGTGACCGAGAGCAAGTTGGCCAAAGAGCAGCTCCAGCTTGCCGCCAGCGTCTTTGCCCACACCCGCGAGGGCATCACCATCACCGACACCCAGGGCACCATCCTTGATGTCAACGATGCCTTTACCGAGATCACCGGCTACAGCCGCGAAGACATCATTGGCCTGAATCCGCGCATCCTGAGTTCTGGCAGGCATGAGGCCGCGTTCTATAAAGCCATGTGGGATGCACTGACAGCGCGTGGCCACTGGAGCGGCGAAATCTGGAACCGCAACAAAAACGGCGAGGTGATTGCCGAGCTGCTGACCATCAGCGCAATCCGTGATGGCCATGGCACCACGCAACAGTATGTCGGGCTGTTCTCTGACATCACCGAACGCAAGGCACACGAAAGTCAGCTGGAGCATCTGGCCCACTTTGATGCACTGACCAACCTGCCCAACCGCGTGCTGCTGGCCGACCGCCTGCATCAGGCCATCGCGCAAACCCAACGCCGCCAGCAGCACCTGGCGGTGGCCTACCTGGATCTGGACGGTTTCAAAGCCATCAACGACCGCCACGGCCACAAGACCGGCGACCAACTGCTCATCACCCTGGCCCGGCGCTTGAAAGAGGTGCTGCGCGAGGTTGACACCGTCGCCCGCGTGGGCGGTGACGAGTTTGTGGCGGTGCTGGCCGACCTGGAAGGCCCCACTGCCAGCGTGCCCCTGATTAACCGAATGCTGGCTGCTGCCGCGCTGCCGGTGCAGGTAGGGAACTTGAGCTTGCAGGTTTCAGCCAGCCTGGGGGTCACATACTATCCGCAGGCGCAAGACACCGATGCCGAGCAACTCTTGCGCCAAGCCGATCAGGCCATGTACCGCGCTAAAGTAGCGGGCAAGAACCGCTACTGCGTTTTTGATGCCGCGCAGGACGGCAGCATCCACAACCATCACGAAGAAGCGTAAAACCCGCCTCAGGGCCAGCGTTGCGCCGCAAACGTTTGCGGCAAGATCACCCGGCCTTGCATCGCTACATCTTGCAAAGGCAGTTTGGCGCCCGTGACCAAGATCAAATCCGATCGACTGGCGAGTAAATTCCAAAGAAATTGGTCACCAGCGTCAGGTGCGACAGGCGCCTTGGCATCAGCGCACGGCGTCAACACAATGGCGTGCTGAGCGATGTCGGTCAAAACGATCTCAATTTCTGTAGTTGACAAGCCGTGCAGCTTGCGCAGTTTGGACCGCTCAAGCACCGAACGGTATTCGGCAAGCAGCTCTTCCGACAGCACAAATCCGAACTCTGCCCGCAACATGCCGTCAAGAATGCGCACCACACTGACATCAGCGCGCTGGGTGATCAAGCCAGCCACAACCACGTTGGTGTCGATGATAAAAAAGCGTCTCATGACGGGTGTCGCACCTCGGCCACTTCCTCTTGCGCCAGCGTGAGCGCCTGTTCTTCGCTGAGCCGACTGCCAGACCTAGCCCGGCGGACCAGGTCAAGCGCTTGCTCTCGCGACTTGATGCCAAAAAAATCAAGACTTTCGTCGATCAGTTGGCCTATGGTTTTATTGCGCTGTACCGCAGCTTCTTTGAGCGCGCGGTAACGTGGCTCAGCGAGTGTGATTGTCAAACGGCTCATGGCAAAACCTCACTTGGTGTTAAAACACCAATATGATAATGCACTCCAAATGTTGCTCAAATGACCGTGAATGTCGAATGCGCCATGTGCGCAAAACCATTCACAGGCAGACTGGACGGCACAGGGTCAGTATCATCACGCCATGCACCCGCACATCACCGCAACTGCTTCTGGCAACTCTTGGTTGGCCGCACCCCTGCGCCACGCGCGCAGTTGGTGGCACATGCTGCACGTGGGCTCGCTGGTGCTGGTGCTGGGCTTGAGCCCAAGCAGTTACACCAAGGCGTTTCGCCAGCGCACCGCCCAGCACGTCTACACCAGCACCTGGCAGGTGATGCCTTGGTTTACCGCGCTTTCGGCCCTGCTGAGCCTGGTGTTGATCCGCATCGTGGTGGTCACCGCGCTGAGCTATGGTCTGTCGCAATATGCCTTGCAAATGGTGGTGCGGGTGCTGGTGCTGGAGCTTATTCCCTTGGCGGCGGCCCTGTTCGTGGCCTTGCGCGCGGGCCTGGCCTTCAATGCCGGCGCCGTGGGCTTGGCGACCCAGCCCACGGCGGCGCAGAAAACGCTTGACCTGGATCACCTGCGCGACCATTTGGCGCCGCGCGTGCTCGCTGATGCCTTTGCCGTGCTGGCGCTGGCCACGCTCAGCAGCGTGGTGATTCTGGTGCTGGCTTACCTCACTGTGTATGGCTTGTCTCCCTGGGGCTTGCCTGGTTTCACGCGCACCGTGGGCCAGGTGTTCGACTTGTCTGTCAGCATGGGTTTTGCGCTAAAAACCCTGTTTTTCAGTCTGGCAGTCGCCGTGGTGCCGATGGCTGCCAGCCTGGAAGCCACGCAACAACACGCCACCGATACGATCCAGCCTGGCGCCGTGCGCCTGTTTCTGGTTTTGTTTCTGCTGGAAGCGGCTTCGCTTGTTGTCAAATACGTCTGATCAGACTCACAATTTAGCATGACCGATAGCACCGAACCCAGCCCAGCCCTGCCCCACATCGAGCGCCGCGCCAAGGGGCTGCTGTTGCTAATGGCTGCTTTGGTGACCGGCTTTGTGCTGTATGTCATGGTGGCGCGCGGCGTGTTTGAGAGCACGCAGCAACTGGTGCTGATCTCGGATGATTCCGAGGGGGTGATGGTGGGCATGGACCTGACGTTTTCGGGCTTCCCCATCGGCCGGGTGCGCCGCATCGAACTGGCGCCCGATGGCATGGCGCGCATGGTGATCGCCGTGCCACAAAAACAAGCGCACTGGTTGCGCACCTCGAGCATTTTTACCCTGGAGCGCGGCATGATGGGCGACACGCGCATCCGCGCCTACAGTGGTATTTTGAGCGACCCGCCGCTGCCGCCTGACGCCGAGCGCACATTGTTGCGCGGCGACACCTCGGCCGAGATGCCGCGCCTGATCGCCTCGGCCCGGGCACTGCTGGAAAATCTGGAGAACATGACCGGCACCGAGTCGCCCCTGAACGCCAGTCTGAACCAACTCAAAACCACCACCGAACGTATGAACGGCCGCTACGGTGTGCTCTCGGGCGTGACAGGCAGCGACAGCAATGCGCAAAAAATCATGCAATCGCTGGAGCGCATCAACAGCCTGCTGACCAAGGCGGAGCAACGCGTATTCGACAAGGGCGGTGTGGTCGACAGCGCCCAAGCCACCTTGAACAGCACCCAGGCCACCTTAACTAGCGGCAAAGCCGCGCTGGACGAGCTTCAGACCGTGCTCACTGATGCCCGCAATACGCTGAAAAACGTCGATGCCGTGCTGGCCGAAGCGCAGGCGGTGGGCGCCAATGTGCGCGGCGCCAGTACCGACCTGGGCAGCTTGCGCGCCGAAGTCGAAGCCAGCCTGCGCCGCCTGAGCCAGCTCACCGACGAAATCAACCGCAAGTGGCCGTTCGCCCGCGATACCGAGATCAAATTGCCATGAACAAATTGCTGCTCCTCAGCGTCGCCCTGCTGCTTGGCGCCTGTTCCAGCGCACCACCTGCACCCGAATGGCAAAGCCAGTCTTTTTCAGCCATCAAGAGTTACACGTCGGCTTACTTGAGCGGCAACACGCGCGTGGCGCAGGTTGAGTTTGAGCGCGCCAAAGCTGAAGTCGCCCGCACCGGCCGCCCTGATCTGATGGCGCGCCTTGAGCTGCTGCGCTGTGCCACGCAGGTGGCTAGTTTGGTGATGACTCCATGTGCGGCTTACCGCGCTTTGGCCCAGGATGCCGCATCGGCCGAGCAGGCCTACGCCAGCTTCATCAGCGGGCGCTGGGACACCTTGCAAGCAGCGCAATTGCCGCTGCACTACCGCGCGCTGGTCACCCAAAGTCAGGCGCAGGCCACGCAAGAGGCTGTATCTGCGCCAGCCGCCAACAATGCCGACAAATTAAATCAGATTGAAGACCCGTTGGCACGTCTGGTGGCAGCGGGGGCGCTAATTCAAAGTCAAAGGGAGCCATTGAGCACTGCAGACATTGATCTGGCCGTTGCAACAGCCTCAGCGCAGGGCTGGCGCCGACCCTTGTTGGCCTGGCTGGGCGTGCAACTCAAACGTAATCAGACCATCGGCAACGCCGAAGCGGCAGCAGCCATCCAGCGGCGCATCAATCTGGTGTTGCAAGCCGCCGAACCGGCTTGAGCCATCAGCCAGCTTTGCACGAGCGGCGCTGGCTATACTTTGCGCGTTCTGACAAAACGGGGCGGTCATGCATTCGAAGCGGACTTACCACACACTCAGGGGTATTTGGGCCATCAGCTTGCTGGGCGCGTGTTGCCTGAGCCAGCCGGTAGCGGCCGAACCCGTCTTGCTTGAGGAACCAGCGCCAGCCATTGACAATGCCAGTCCGGTTGACTTGACCTGGGATTCAGCAGCGCTCGCTATTGATCACACGCCCGAGGCCACTCCACAAGAGCAATCCACGCCCGACGAAAGCGCAGCCAGCCGGACCAACCTGCCCAGGTTTGCGCCAGCGCAAGTCCGTACGCCACCTTTCATAGCTCACACTGGGCCTGATTTGGACGCTGAAATTCGTAGCACATTCAAGAAAAACGTACGCCCCCTGCACGACCAGGTGATGGATTCAGGTGCCATTGAAGCCTGGAACAACTTTAAAACGGAAATGGGGATTGGCACAACCAGAGCGGCCGATGAAGGCGCAACCTCGGCGCGCCCTGAAACGTACAGCCGGTGGGAGATTGCTAATTTGGCGCCCGGGCAAGCGCCGGACAACCGCCAAAGAACGACAACACAAACTGAGGTAGACCGGGCGCTTGCCGACCACATGTTGAAACAGTTGATTGGCGAAATTACCCCATGGGCACTTTCAGCGCTGGGCCTTTACCTGCTGGGGTACCTGATCAAGCTTGGTTTTGACCTTGTACGCCAGAGGTCGATACGACGGCGCGAGCGTCGCGCGGCACGGGCGCGACGCCGTTCGGCACACAAAGCCAGTCGCGCCAGGAGCGAGGCCTAGACTCCGTAGACGGTGGTCAGAACGGCATCTTTGGCATGCCACCCAAGCCTTTCATGCCGCCCATGCGTTTCATCATCTTCATCATGCCGCCGCCCTTCATTTTTTTCATCATGTCCTGCATTTGCTCGAATTCCTTGAGCATGCGGTTGACCTCTTGCACTTGCACGCCAGCGCCAGCGGCAATGCGGCGCTTGCGGGTGGCTTTGATGAGTTCGGGCTTGCGCCGCTCCAGTGGCGTCATGCTCTGGATGATGCCTTCCTTGCGCTTGACATCTTTTTCGACCCGGCCCATGTCGAGTTGACCCGCTTTGGCGGCCATGGCAGCCGGCAGTTTGTCCATCAGGCTGCTCAAGCCACCCATTTGCTTCATTTGCTGAATCTGGCTCAAAAAGTCATTGAGGTCAAAGCTGGCGCCACTTTTGACCTTGGCCGCCAGTTTTTGCGCCGAGGCTATGTCGACCCCGGCTGTGACCTGCTCCACCAACGCCAAAATGTCGCCCATGCCCAAAATGCGCCCGGCATGGCGTTCGGCATCAAACACCTCCAGGCCGTCGAGCTTCTCGCTGGTACCGGCGAACTTGATAGGCGCGCCGGTCACCTGGCGCACAGACAAGGCCGCGCCGCCACGCGAATCACCGTCGAGCTTGGTCAGGATGATGCCGGTCAGCGGCAAGGCTTCCTTGAAAGCTTTGGCGGTGTTGATCGCGTCCTGTCCCTGCATGGCGTCCACCACAAACAGGGTTTCCACCGGGTTGATGGCCGCGTGCAAGTCCTTGATTTCCCGCATCAGCACGTCATCAATGGCCAGGCGGCCAGCGGTATCGACCAGCAGCACGTCAAAATAATGTCTGCGCGCGTAGTCCAGCGCTGCCAGTGCAATGGCTACCGGTTTTTGCTCAGGTGAGCTTGGAAACCACTCGGCTCCGGCCTGGGCAGTGACGGTCTTGAGCTGCTCGATGGCGGCCGGGCGATAGACGTCACCAGACACAGTCAAGACTTTTTTGCCACGCTTTTCAATCAAATGCTTGGCCAGCTTGGCCGTGGTGGTGGTTTTGCCTGCACCCTGCAAACCCGCCATCAGGATCACCGCTGGCGGTTGCGCCGCCAGGTTGATGTCGGCCACGCCGTCGCCCATGGTTGACGCCAGCTCCTTGTTGACAATGCTCACCAGCGCCTGGCCCGGCGTGAGCGAGCCCAGCACGTCTTGCCCGAGCGCCTTGTCCTTGACGCGGGCAATGAAGTCGCGCACCACGGGCAGCGCCACGTCGGCCTCCAGCAGCGCCATGCGCACCTCGCGCAGCATGTCGGCCACATTGGTTTCGGTGATGCGGGCCTGGCCGCGTATTTCTTTGACCAGGCGCGAGAGTTTGTCGGTGAGAGCGGAAGCCATAGGGTATTTTTCCGGCAAACGGAACCTGAGTTAGTGCCAAGGATGGAAAGGCAGAATGCAAAACGCTAAACTGTGCACATGATTTTAGCCAGTGCATCACCCCTCACTTTGACCCTTGCCCTAGGCGCGTCGGCGGCGTACGCAGCATCTGCCGCTGGCGCCTCTCGTGCGGGCCAGACCCTGCCCCGTATCGCGCTCTGGGTGGCGTGGTGTTTGCATGGGGTGTTATTGACATGGGGTCTGTGGGGCAGTGAGCCGCGCTTTGGTTTTGCGCCCGCGCTGTCCGTCACCGCTTGGCTGGTCGGGCTGGTATATGCCATTGAGACCTACGTTTTCCCGCAACTCAAGACACCCTGGCTGCTTGCTGGCGCCGGGGCGGCAGCCGTACTGCTGGCCTTGTTGTTTCCGGGCAGCTCCCTGAACACCGCCGCGTCGCCCTGGTTGCCGCTGCATTGGGCACTGGGCATTGCTTCTTATGGCCTTTTTGCCATGGCGGTGGTTCACGCTTGGTTGATGACGCGCGCTGAAGCACACATGCGTCTGGCAGCCAATGCCCCAAGCGGGCTGCCACTGCTGACCATGGAACGGCTGACGTTTCACTTTGTCCATCTCGGGTTTGCCTTGTTGACGGCGACCTTGTTCGCCGGCTTTTTCTTTGGCAATCAACTGTATGGCAGCAGCCACGCCATCAAATGGGATCACAAGACGATTTTTTCTGTGCTGTCGTGGCTGATTTTTGCAGTGCTGATCATTGGCCGGGCCCGCATGGGCTGGCGCGGTAAGCGCGCGGTGCGGTTTCTTTACACAGGCTCAGGTCTACTTCTGCTGGCCTATGTTGGATCGCGCTTTGTCATGGAAGTCGTGCTGGGACAAAGTCTGTGAGAGCTTTGCTGCTTTTGCTGCTGGTACTCGTTGGCGTCTGGCTCTGGCGTAGTCGCGCGTCAGCTTTAGGCCAGCGACCATCACCACCGCCCGTTGAGCAGCCACCGCCGCTCGACACCGTGGCTTGCAGCCGTTGCACGGTACATGTTCCCCGAGAGGAAGCGGTTCAGGGCAAACACGGGGTTTATTGCTGCGTGGAGCACTTGCACCAATCGGAACCCTGAACCATGTTGTCCGCGCTGGCATCCACCTGGTTTGGCCTGAAGACACCAGAGGCCAACGCCGATTCAGACGACATTCCCGACGAACTTGAGCGCGTTTGGCTCGGCCTCATGACCGCCCGCGCCACCTTGGGCGGGGTGCTGGTGACCTTGCAGATTGGCTTGTACGCGCTGACTGCAACTGCACCCAGCCTGATTTCGCTGTTGATCTGCACCGCCTACCTGATGGCCACACTGGCCGAGCGCATCATGGCGGCACCCAGTCAACTCGGTCCCCACTTCAACGGCGCCTGGCTGCGCATTGTGGGTGTGGACATGCTGGCGTTTGCCGCGCTCCAGACGCTGCAGGACAGCAGCGTCAATTACACCCCGCTGTTCGCCCTGCCGGTCTTGATGGCCTCCATTCTGGGTTCCCAGTTGATGGCCATGGCCACCGCCGCCGCCGTCACCCTGCTGCTGTTTGGCTATGCCGGTTGGCTGTCTTTGCAGGCGCCATGGAGCACCAGCGCACTGTTTTCGCAAGCAGCATTGACCGGCGCGGCTTGTTTTGCCATTTCTTTCGTCGCCCGTCAGATGGTGACCCGGCTGGCCAGCGTCGAACTAAAAGCACAGCGCAGCCAGCTGGCTGCAGCGGTGCAGCGGCAAGTCAATGAGTTGATCATTGAGACCTTGGGCGAGGGCGTTTTGGTGGTTGATGCACAGCACCAGATCCGCTCTGCCAACCCAGCGGCGCAAAAGCAGCTGAGCCCGCCCCAGGGCGCCCTGAATCAGCCGATGGACCTGGCAACGGCATCAGTCTGGCAGGGTTTGCGCCAGTTGATCGATACGACTTTTGCAACGCAGCTGGCGCAACAACAAGAAATCAGCATCCAGCACCCTGGCCAGCGCGCCAGACACATGTCGGCGCGCACCCAGCTGACGGCGCAACTCAATCCAGACGCACAAGGCATGTGCGTTGTCTTTTTGCAGGATCAGCGGGAGCTGCAGGCCCGCATCCGCACCGAGAAGTTTGCCAGCATGGGGCGCATGTCGGCCGCTGTTGCCCATGAAATTCGCAACCCCCTGGCCGCCATCGTGCAAGCCAATGCCCTGCTGTCGGAGGACGTGTCAGACCCCGGCCAGCAACAGTTGACCCGATTGGTCCAGCAAAATGCGCTACGGCTTGAAAAAACGGTGCACGACATCCTGCATATCGCCCAGCAACCCAATACCAGCCGGGTCGCGCAAACCGAAGCCATCGACCTGGCGCAAGCGCTGCCGCGAATTTGCCATGACTGGCAAAGTCAGGTCGCCAACACATCGGACATTGCGGTAAACGTCGGCAATAGCGCGGTGTGGGTCTGGTTTGATGCCGACCACTTGCGCCGGATTCTCATCAACCTGCTGGACAATGCCCAGCACTATGCCAGCCCAGACCCCGCACCGATTCAAATCAGTCTGCAAAGCTGCCCGGATGCCGCCGCCACACCCAGTGTCTGCCTTCAGGTCTGGAGCGACGGTGCACCGCTTGACCCCTCGGTCGAGCAGCATTTGTTTGAACCTTTTTTTTCCTCCGAGAGCCGCTCCAGTGGCTTGGGGCTTTATATTTGCCGCGAACTGTGCGAGAGCCATGGCGCCAGCATGGCATACGAACGCAATAATCGGGCGTTTGGTGATAAGTCTCAACCAGGTAACGAATTCAGTGTGATGTTCAGCAGCCAGCCGCCCAGCATGCCAGCCGCCAGCAACCAAGCGCAAGCCACGCCATGACCCAGTCCAAATCCAACGCACGCATTCTGGTCGTTGACGACGAACCCGATCTGCGCACGCTATATGAACTGACGCTGTTGCGCGAGGGCTACCAGGTTGACACGGCAGGGGACTTGCTGCAGGCGCGCCAGCTGCTGGCCGAGCATGCTTTTGATGTACTCATCACCGACATGCGCCTGCCCGATGGTGTCGGACAGGCGCTGATTACAGAGCTCAAGGCAGCGCAACGCAGTGAGCGCTGCGTGGTCATCACCGCCTATGGTTCGGCAGAAAACGCGGTCGAGGCGCTCAAGGGTGGAGCCTTTGACTACCTGACCAAACCAGTTGACCTGAAGCAGTTTCGCCATGTCATTGCCTCCGCCGTAAACAGTCCGGTGACATCGGTTTTGACTGCGGCGCAAACCACTCCTGTGACGCAGGCTGGTGCCGGGGCGCTGGGTCAACGGGCGCTAGACCGGCTGGTGGGCAATTCGGCCTGCATGCGTCAGATCAAGGAGCGCATCCTCAAGGTTGCCACCAGCATGGCACCGGTGCTGGTCACCGGCGAATCGGGCACTGGCAAGGAACTGGTGGCCTACGCGATTCATGCCAACAGTCACCGAGCCAAAGGACCGTGGGTGGCCGTCAATTGCAGCGCCATCCCCGAAGCACTGCTGGAAGCCGAGTTTTTTGGCGCCAAAAAAGGCGCCTATACCGGATCGCAAATGGACCGTGAGGGGTTTTTTCAAGCCGCCAGCGGGGGCACGCTGTTTCTGGACGAAATTGGTGACCTGCCGCTGGCGATGCAATCCAAATTATTGCGCGCCATCCAGGAGCGCCGGGTGCGACCACTGGGCTCGACGCAAGAGGATGTGGTGGATGTGCGCATCGTCAGTGCCACCCACAAAAAGCTGGCAGACGAGGTGGCCAAAGGAGACTTCCGGCAAGACCTTTTTTACCGGCTCAACGTCATCGACATGGTGATCGCGCCGCTGCGCGAGCGCACCGAAGACCTACCTGAGCTTTGCAAGGCCTTGCTTTCGCGCATCGCCAGCGAGGCCGGTATTGCCACTCCGGTGCTGAATGCAGACGCATTGCAGCAGCTGGCCGGTCTGCCGTTGGCCGGCAATGTGCGCGAGCTTGAAAACCTGCTGCATCGCGCTGTGGCGCTGGGTGATGGGACAAGCCTGCAATTTGAGCCGCCAAGCCAACTGCGTCGCGACACTCGGCAGGCCGCTGGCAGCCAGACCCCGCAAAAAGAGGCTGAAGCGATTCCGGCAGATCTGCAGCATTTCCTCGATGAGCAGGAGCGCAACATCCTGACTCGCGCCTTGGCGACCACCGATTTCAATCGCACAGCTGCCGCCACCCGCCTGGGCCTGAGCTTGCGCCAAATGCGCTACCGTATTGCCAGGCTGCGCATCGATGCGCCCCACCAGGATGACGCCGTTGTCGCGCCCGACTGAAGCGCTGCCAAAACGCGACCTTGGCGACGCGCTTTGGCAGCAGGGCTGGTACCGGTTTGCCGCGCACCAGGCCTCAGTCAATTTTGGTTCGCGTCCGCAGCAGGCGCACATTGACCTGATCGTGTTGCATTGCATCAGCTTGCCACCCGGCCAGTACGGCGGGCCCGAAGTGCTGCAGTTTTTCAACAACCAGCTGGATTGGCAGGCGCACCCTTATTTCGATCACATCAAGGGCATGCAGGTCTCCGCCCATTTCTTCATCCGGCGCAACGGCGAGCTCTGGCAGTTGGTCAGTTGCGACGACCGCGCCTGGCACGCCGGCGCGTCCTGCTATGCGGGCCGCACTAACTGTAATGACAACAGCATAGGCATCGAACTCGAAGGGCTGGACGGTGATGTTTTTGAAGCTGCGCAGTACGACACCCTGGGCAGCTTGTGCGCCTCCTTGATGCAACACTACCCCGTGGCCCATCTGGCAGGCCACGAACACATTGCCCCGGGCCGCAAGGCTGACCCTGGCGCGGGCTTTGACTGGCTGCGGTTGCAAAAAAACCTCGGGCTTGATGATCGGTATTTACCCTTAGCCGCGCGGGGAAAGACTTAAACCAGGTTCTTTCAAAAACTGCCTTAAAACGCTGAATATTTTCAGCAAAACAAGATAAATCGGACATCGAGCGCTATCAAAACCTCAAATGCGCAGTGCATGGCATAGTCTCTGAAAAATTCCAAAACCACTACGGCTAGTGTTTTTCAAGGCAAAAGACACTAGGGATAGTGTTAAGCTTGCGGCCCCGACAGCGGACCGGCAGACATTCAGCGCTGTCCATGCCCCGTTTCCCCACCCCATTCAAAAGAGGACACCATGCAGACTGCCCAAGCTATTTCTGTCACCCAGCACCACAACCCAGACGCCAGGCCGGAGCCTGGTGAACTGTCCCTGTCCGCCCCTGTGACGTTGAGCCAGTACCAGATCATCCGGCGCAATGGCGCTGTGGTGTCGTTTGAACCCAACAAAATCGCCGTGGCCATGATGAAGGCCTTTCTGGCCGTGCATGGCACCCAGGGTGCCGCCTCGGCCAGCGTGCGCGAAACCGTTGAAGCGCTGACACAGGCGGTCATTCGCGCCCTGCTGCGCTCACGCCCCACGGGCGGCACTTTTCACATCGAGGACGTGCAGGACCAGGTCGAACTCGGCTTGATGCGCGGTGGCCACCATGAAATTGCCCGTGCCTACGTGCTCTACCGCGAAAAGCGCACCCAGGAGCGCGCGCAAAAATCCGTGCAGCAAGCCCCTGCCGCGCCGCAATTGCACGCCATTGACAACGGCCAACGCGTGGTGCTTGACCTGGCGCGCCTGCAAGGCATCATCACCGATGCCTGTAGCGGCCTGGGCACTGACGTCAAGCCCGAGCCGATCCTGGCCGAGACCCTGCGCAACCTGTACGACGGTGTGCCCATGGACGAGGTCTATAAGGCCTCGGTGCTGGCCGCCCGCACCTTGATTGAAAAAGACCCGGATTACACCTACGCCACGGCGCGCTTGCTGTTCCATACCATCGCCAAAGAAATTTTGGGCGACGACGTGGCGCAAGCCGACATGCCACAAGCCTACGTGGACTACTTTCCGCAGTTCATCAAGCGCGGCATTGAGAACGAACTGCTCGACGAGAAGATGCAGCAGTTTGACCTGCCACGCCTTGCCGCTGCGCTCAAGGCCGAGCGGGATTTGCAATTCGATTACTTGGGCCTGCAAACCCTCTATGACCGCTACTTTTTGCACATTGGCAAACAGCGCATTGAACTGCCGCAAGCCTTTTTCATGCGTGTGGCCATGGGCCTGGCACTGGGCGAAATTGACCGCGAAGCGCGCGCCATCGAGTTCTATGAAGTGCTGTCTTCGTTCGACTTCATGTCATCGACACCCACATTGTTCAATAGCGGCACACTGCGCTCGCAACTGTCAAGTTGCTACCTGACCACGGTGCCCGACGACCTCGACGGCATCTACGAATCTATCAAGGAAAACGCCTTGCTCTCCAAATTTGCCGGTGGACTCGGCAACGACTGGACCCGCGTGCGCGCTTTAGGCAGCCATATCAAGGGCACCAACGGTGAATCGCAAGGCGTGGTGCCTTTCCTCAAGGTGGTCAACGACACGGCGGTGGCCGTGAATCAGGGCGGCAAGCGCAAGGGCGCTGTGTGCACTTACCTGGAAACCTGGCACCTCGACATAGAAGAATTTCTGGAGCTGCGCAAAAACACCGGCGATGACCGCCGCCGCACGCACGACATGAACACCGCCAACTGGATTCCCGACCTGTTCATGCGCCGCGTCATGGAAAAAGGCCAGTGGACGCTGTTCTCGCCCAACAACGTGCCTGACCTGCACGACAAATTCGGCATTGCCTTCGAGCAAGCCTACGTGGCCTACGAAGAAAAGGCAGCGCGCGGCGAGATCAAACCCTATCGCACGGTGCAGGCCACCGACCTGTGGCGCAAGATGCTGACCATGCTATTCGAAACCGGTCACCCCTGGATCACGTTCAAGGACGCGTGCAACATCCGCTCGCCGCAACAGCATGTGGGCGTGGTGCATTCGAGCAATCTGTGCACCGAGATCACCCTCAACACCAGCAACACCGAAACAGCAGTGTGCAATCTGGGTTCGGTCAATTTGCTACAGCATTTGAAGGATGGCAAGCTCGACCACGCCAAGCTGCAAAAGACGATCACCACCGCTATGCGCATGCTCGACAACGTGATCGACATCAACTACTACGCCGTCAAAAAAGCGCGCGACTCCAACATGCGGCATCGCCCGGTAGGCTTGGGCCTGATGGGTTTTCAAGACTGCCTGTATGCGCTACGCCTGCCCTACGCCAGCGACGCCGCGGTGCAGTTTGCCGACACATCCATGGAAGCCATCTGCTACTACGCCTACCAGGCATCTAACGAACTGGCGCGTGAACGCGGCAAATACTCCAGCTACAAGGGCTCCTTGTGGGACCAGGGCATTTTGCCGATCGACACGCTCGACCTGTTGGCCCGTGAACGCGGTGGTTTTGTGGAGGTGGACCGCGCCAGCACCCTTGACTGGGATGCGCTGCGGCAAAAAATTGCCAAAGACGGCATGCGCAATTCCAACTGCGTGGCCATTGCGCCCACCGCCACCATCTCCAACATCATCGGCGTCGATGCTTCCATTGAACCCTGCTTTGGCAACCTGTCGGTCAAGTCCAATTTATCGGGCGAGTTCACCATCATCAACAGTTCGCTGGTGCGCGACCTCAAGCGCCTTGACTTGTGGGACGATGTGATGGTGATGGACTTGAAACACTTTGACGGTTCACTGCAACCCATCGACCGCGTGCCAGAAGAAATCAAGTCGCTTTACGCCACCGCCTTTGAAGTGGAAACCCGCTGGCTGGTGGAGGCCGCAGCACGGCGCCAGAAGTGGATCGACCAGGGGCAGTCGCTCAACATTTACATGGCGGGCGCCTCGGGCAAAAAGCTTGACGACACCTATAAGCTGGCCTGGGTTCGCGGCCTTAAAACCACCTACTACCTGCGAACTCAATCGGCCACGCACGCTGAAAAATCGACCGTCACGGCGGGCCGTTTGAATGCCGTGTCATCGGGTAGCGAAAGCGCCGGACAAAGCGGCATGAGTGCGCTTGATGCCGCGGCTGCAGCAGCGCACAAACAAATGGCCGCCCTGCCCGCCACCGACATCAAATTTTGTGGTGTCGATGACCCCACCTGCGAGTCGTGCCAGTAGCCATTCGATGCGCGCAACACGTGCGATGCTGGCGCACCACAGTGCCGCACGCATGAGCCTCAAGCACGCTCAAATTTCTTTCCATTTTTTACGCCAACTCTCATAATCCACGCATTGGAAATCACTATGTTGTCCTGGGACGAAGAAGTTACCCCTACTGCCAGTCTGCCGCCCTCTCCCAGCCGTTCAAACCGGCTGCAGGCTGAGCCATCCTTCAACCCTCCGGCGATGCTCGCTGAAGTGCCCATCACCCCACCCTCTGCACCACTTCAACCACGGCCAACAGCCGCCGCTGACGTCGCTGCGACCAATTCCAAGCGCCGTGTCAACGCGGCCGACAAACGCATCATCAACGGCAAGACCGATGTCAACCAATTGGTGCCGTTCAAGTACAAATGGGCCTGGGAAAAATACCTGTCGAGCTGCGCCAACCACTGGATGCCGCAAGAGGTCAACATGACGCGTGATATCGCGCTCTGGAAAGACCCCAACGGTTTGACAGAAGACGAGCGCCGCATTGTCAAACGCAACCTCGGCTTTTTCGTTACCGCCGATTCACTGGCAGCCAACAACATTGTGCTGGGCACCTACCGCCACATCACGGCGCCCGAATGCCGCCAGTTCCTGTTGCGTCAGGCGTTCGAGGAAGCCATCCACACCCATGCTTACCAGTACATCGTGGAGTCGCTGGGCTTGGACGAGGGCGAGATTTTCAGTGCCTACAACGAGATCAAGTCGATCCGCGACAAAGATGAATTTTTGATCCCTTTCATCGAAGCCATCATGGACCCGCAGTTCAAGACCGGCACGCCCGAGGCCGATCAAACCCTGCTCAAGTCGCTGATCGTGTTTGCCTGCCTGATGGAAGGCCTGTTCTTTTATGTTGGCTTTGCCCAGATTCTGGCGCTAGGCCGGCAAAACAAGATGACGGGAGCGGCAGAACAGTACCAATACATTCTGCGCGACGAGTCGATGCACTGCAACTTTGGCATCGACCTGATCAACCAGCTCAAGCTGGAAAACCCGCAACTCTGGACCGCTGAATTCAAGGCCGAGATCAAGGCCTTGTTTGAGACCGCGGTCGATCTGGAATACCGCTACGCCGAAGACACCATGCCGCGTGGCGTGCTCGGCATGAACGCGTCCATGTTCAAGGGTTACCTGCGCTACATTGCCAACCGCCGCGCCACCCAAATCGGGCTTGAGACTCTGTTCCCCAACGAAGAAAATCCGTTCCCCTGGATGAGTGAAATGATCGACTTAAAGAAAGAACGTAACTTCTTTGAGACCCGCGTCATTGAATACCAGTCCGGCGGCGCACTGTCGTGGGAATGACGGCAACTTATGACCTTCCAGATTTCACAAAATTTTGAACCGACTGCCAGCGGCAAAGTTTTGTTGACCCCTGTTCATGGCGCTGGGCACCCGCCCAACCCCATGGATCGCTTGACGCACAATCATGTGCGTCCAGTGCTCTTTGCAAATTACTCAAGGAGATAGACCATGGCAACTGCAAAAAAACCGGCGGCGAAAGCTGCCGCCAAACCCGCAGCGAAAGCTGCTACGCCGGCCAAGAAGGCGACACCAGTCGCAAAGGCTGCATCGGCTAAGACGACTGCACCGGCTAAGACAACTGCACCCGCGAAGAAGGCTGCACCGGCCAAGAAGGCTGTAGCAATCGAAAAGGCTGCACCAGCTAAGCGGGCTGCACCAGTCAAAAAGGCTGCGCCGACCAAGAAAGCTGTAGCCACCAAGGCAGCGGCAAAAAAAGCGGCACCCGCAAAAAAGGCGCCCACCAAAGCTCCAGCACCAGCCACAAAAGCAGTTGTCACAAAAGTGGCGGCAAAACCAGCTGCAAAAAAACCTGTCAAAGCGCCGGTTGCGCCAGCGGCAAAGACCAAACTCAACCCGCAGGCAGCCTGGCCCTTTCCTTCCGGATCGAAGCCCTGACCCATCCCGACGGCCACTGCGCCAGCCCGTTGCCCGATCCGCAACGGGCTTTTTTACGGGTAAAAAACCAGCAAGCGATACCCCAGTGCACGCGGCTGGCTGTCTTCGGCGTTGACGCGCAATTGCGCCGTGGCCGACCATTCGCCCGAAGCCGCAAGTGTTTGGGTGGTGGCGCCCAGTTCAGCAGGAGTAAACACGCGCCGCAGAACTGGCTGATCTGTCAGGTCTGTCAGCGTTAACTCGATTGCAGGCAAGGCCAAGACACGTTGCGTTTTGTTTTTCACAACCACATGCACCTCAAAGGATTCCTGATCCACCTGATGAAACGTGGCTGAATCAAGCGCCAAGGCTTCAATACGTTGCAACGGCGAGATGCTGCATCCGATGAACTCGCACAATGTCTGTAACGCTGGCATGAATTCAGGCTTCACCGCTGCCAATTGGTCGCGCTCGCGGTACAGGCTTTGTAGCAACAGGCCAAGCATCAAAAAAACACTGAGCACCCCCCACAGCAAACTGATGCCACGCCGGTGCCGGTCCGAGTCCCCCTCAGTTGCGCGCATGAATGAAACAGGCTCAGCCAGCGGCTCAGGAGCAGCTTTACGGGGCGCCAGGACTGCACGCGCGGGCTCAAGGCTGGGGCCAGACCGGATTTCGACTTCAGCCTCCAATGACGGCTTGATGAGCAAGGCCGCCGAATTCCAGGGCACTTCCGGCTGGACATCCGCTTGTGCCGGCTCGGGCGGCAACTCGGACTCGGCCTCGACCAGCTGCAGCGAGGCATCGAAAACTTCAGCACACTGCCCGCAACGAACCCAACCGCCTGAAATACGCAACTGGTCTGGCACCACTTTGTACCAGGTCTGGCAAGTGGGGCAGCGGGCGATCAGGCTCATGGCGTTTGAAATTTATCAGCCGCGCAGCCACTTGGCTTAACGCATCGCGGTCATCAGAATCCAGCCATCTTCGGCGTCGGCCACGGTGAGCTTGCAGTAGGGCGCATAGGCCGCCTTGAGCTCTTCGGCCTGGCGCTCCAGAATGCCCGCCAACACCAGGGCGCCACCAGGCGCTGCGCGCGACCACAGCAGCGGCGCCAGCACCTTCAAGGGTGTTGCCAGGATATTGGCCAGCACAGTCTGGTAAACGCCGCTTGCGCTTTCTGGCAATCCAGTTCGCACGGCCACATGGTTGGCCTGCGCATTGAGCAGCGTGGACTCCACCGCCGCCGGGTCGATGTCCACCGCATCGATGTCCGTGGCGCCAAACTTGGCAGCACCAATGGCCAGAATGCCAGAACCACAGCCATAGTCCAGCACCCGATTCAAACCAGTTCGACCCGCAGATTCATGACTGGCAATCCAGCGCAAGCACATGCGCGTGGTGGGATGGGTGCCGGTGCCAAAAGCCAGGCCGGGGTCCAGGCGAATCACGATGCGGGCCTGTGCGGGCGGCTCATGCCAGGAGGGTACGATCCAGAGCTCCGGCGTGATCTCAACCGGGGCAAACTGCGATTGCGTCAAACGCACCCAGTCTTGCTCAGGTACCTCCTGCAAACCCAACACCTCGCATTCGATAAAGAAATCCTGCGCCTGCAGCAGCGCCAGCGCGTCATTGGCTTGGTCACGGCTGTGATACAAGGCCAGCACCCTGGAGCGCTGCCAGCCTTCTTTGGGCGGCGGCATGCCGGGTTCGCCAAACAGGGCCTGCTCGGCATCGGTCTGGGCATCGGCATCTTCCACGCTGACGCTCAGCGCATCAAGCGCGTCAAGCGCTTCGCTGAGCGTTTCAACCTGGTGCTCAGGGCACATCAATCGGAGTTCAAACATGGCAATCCCTGCTTTAGCGCACGTGGTCGGTAAGCCAACCTTCTAGGTAATGAATGTTGGTGCCGCCTTCCATGAACTTGGCGTCGACCATCAACTCGCGGTGCAGAGCGATGTTGGTATTGATGCCTTCGATCACCGTTTCGCCCAAAGCGGTGCGCATGCGCGCCAAGGCCTGCTCGCGGGTGTCGCCATGCACGATGATTTTGCCGATCATCGAGTCGTAGTTGGGTGGCACAAAATAATTGGTGTAAACGTGCGAATCGACCCGCACACCCGGGCCGCCCGGCGGATGCCACATGGTGATGCGACCGGGCGAAGGAATGAATTTAAAGGCGTCTTCGGCGTTCAAGCGGCATTCAATGGCGTGGCCACGAATCTGAATCTGGCGCTGCGTGAACGGCAGCTTTTCACCAGCCGCCACCATGATCTGGGTCTTGACAATGTCAATGCCGGTCGTCATCTCCGTCACCGGGTGCTCCACTTGCACCCGTGTGTTCATCTCGATGAAATAAAAATCGCCGTCCTCGTACAAAAATTCAAACGTGCCGGCGCCCCGGTAGCCGATCTTTTTGCAGGCCGCCACACAGCGGTCGCCGACCCGCTCAATCAACTTGCGCGGGATGCCGGGTGCGGGAGCCTCTTCGATGACTTTCTGGTGACGGCGCTGCATCGAGCAATCGCGTTCGCCCAAATAGACCGCGTTCTTGTATTTGTCGGCCAGAATCTGGATTTCGACGTGGCGCGGGTTCTGCAAAAACTTTTCCAGGTACACCGCCGGGTTGCCAAAGGCCGCACCGGCTTCGTTTTTGGTCATGGCCACCGCGTTGATCAGCGCCGCCTCGGTGTGCACCACGCGCATGCCGCGACCACCGCCGCCGCCTGCCGCCTTGATGATGACCGGGTAACCGACCATTTTGGCAATGCGTTTGATTTGCACCGGATCATCCGGCAACTCGCCTTCCGACCCGGGAACGCAGGGCACGCCCGCCTTGATCATGGACTGCTTGGCCGACACCTTGTCGCCCATGATGCGGATCGACTCCGGCGTGGGGCCAATGAACTGAAAACCGCTGCGCTCAACCCGCTCGGCAAAGTCTGCGTTCTCGCTCAAGAAACCGTAGCCGGGGTGAATGGCCTCGGCGTCAGTGACCTCGGCGGCCGAAATGATGGCCGGCATGTTGAGGTAACTCAGTGCCGAAGACGCCGGCCCGATGCACACAGCCTCTTCGGCTAACTTGACGTACTTGGCATCGCGGTCAGCCTCCGAATACACCATGACGGCCTTGACGCCCAGTTCACGGCAGGCGCGCTGGATGCGCAAGGCAATTTCACCGCGGTTGGCGACCAGAATTTTTTTAAACATGGAGGGTGCCTGGGCTTAATCGATAATGAACAGCGGTTGCCCGTATTCCACGGCCTGCCCGTTGTCTGACAGAATCTTGCGCACCGTACCTGCCTTATCGGACTCAATTTCATTGAGGATTTTCATGGCCTCGATGATGCACAGGGTGTCACCCTCCTTGACAGCATCGCCAATTTCCACGAAGGACTTGGCACCCGGCGAGGCTGAGCGATAAAACGTGCCTACCATTGG
The DNA here is from genome assembly GCA_002789915.1 of Comamonadaceae bacterium CG_4_9_14_3_um_filter_60_33. Classification (GTDB taxonomy): domain Bacteria; phylum Pseudomonadota; class Gammaproteobacteria; order Burkholderiales; family Burkholderiaceae_C; genus Rhodoferax. The sequence goes on from PFUD01000119.1 coordinate 22,626, forward strand.
CGACTTGACGGTATGACCCACCTCCACCGGTGCGGCAGCCACAACAGCAGCAGGCTCGGCAACTGCCGCCTGCGCAACCGGTTGCGCCTGGGGCGCCGACTGGCTGACCGGCATGAAGTGCTGAACCATGGTGCCGCCGCCTTTGACAATACGAATCTTGCCCTCGGCTTCGGTGATTTCAAGTTCGGAGACATTTGATTCCGATACCAGATCGATCAATGTTTTGAGTTTTCTGAGGTCCATGGAGTCTCCAACAAAAAGGATGTCACAGCTAACTGAAATTCACTTGAATTTGAATGAAGTTGCAATAATTTTCACTAAAACAAGCTAACTAAGGTTTATTTTACATGTTCCTTTAGAAATCACTCAAACAGACAAGCGTTCCCAGCCTTGCAGTTCATCGGCTGTCAGCTTGCCCATTTTACGGGTCAACACGTTGCCAGCAGCACCGAACACCACCGTAAAGGGCAAGGCGCCAGATAAATTTCCGAGCGATTTACTCACCTCGATTCCCGCAAACCCTGCCAGCGCAACCGGAAACGACAACGGAGATTGAGTCAAAAAACGTGTCACAGGCGCCGCCTGATCCACAGCCAAAGCCAGTACTTGCCAGCCTTTAGCCTTATTTTGTTTAAAGAAAGTGTCAATTAACGGAAGTTCTTCAATACAAGGCGGACACCAGGTGGCCCAAAAATTCAACAACAGAGGTTTGCCTTTAAAGGCACTGGCGGCCAGCATGACGCCGTCGGTCTGGGCAAATTGTTGTTGCCAAAAGTTGTGCTCAGCCTCTGACAGCGATTGCGACTGACGCTTTGAGGTGCGCCAGGCCAAGCCTGCGCCGACGCCTGCAAGCCCCAGGCCAGTAGCCGCTGCCAACCAACCGCGCCGGGAAGGGCGAGACGGGCGGGGCGCGCTCAAACGACCTCCTGCAATAGCAAACGTTGCACGGCCCGGACATCGCCCCGCGGCGAGCGCCCCTGGGCATCGGCCCGCAAAGCACCGCGCACATCATCAAAGTCATAAGTCATCAAATGCACTCCAATATCCTGCTTTAATTCAGCACAAAAAGCATGCACGCTCAAGGCCTCGACCGACTCACCGGTAAAGCCGGTGACCGTGCGCGGCACATAGCGAACATTCTGGTCGATCAAGGCGATTTCAGCCGACTTGCTGTCGTCGCAAAACAACTGTAGGTAGATATCAGAGTTTTTGGTGGCAGTCCCGTGCCAGACCGCACCGCCAAGATGGGGCCTGAATTCACCCATGCGCTCCATCCAGACCAGCGCCAAATGCCTGAGCGCCAGCAACTCCTGCGGCTGGGTGTCCGCGCAAAACACCGCGATGTAATCCCGCACCGCATCCTCCAACACTTCATTTGAAGGCAACGCACCGCGCCCACTCAAACCCAACTGCTTGGCTGCGCGGCGTTTAGCCGGGCCGTACTCCAGGCCGTCCTCAACCACCCAGCGGGCGGCTTGTGCTGCAATTTCTTGTTGGCCTTCAATCATGATGACCGCATTTTGCCCTGTTTCAACACCACCGGGAACATCATGGTTGGGTGTCCGCCGTGACAGCAATGCCCGCCTAAAATCGCAGCATGCATATTCATATTCTTGGCATTTGTGGCACCTTCATGGGAGGACTCGCCGCCCTCGCTCGCGAAGCGGGCCACAAAGTCACCGGCTGCGACGCCGGTGTTTACCCGCCCATGAGCGACCAGTTACGCGCCCTCGGCATAGAACTGATAGAGGGATTCAAAGCCAACCAACTCGCACTCAAGCCGGATATGTTTGTGATCGGCAACGTGGTCAGCCGTGCGCGCTTGAGCGATGGCACGGCCAAATTCCCGCTGATGGAAGCCATTCTCGATGCCGGCCTGCCCTATACCAGCGGTCCGCAGTGGCTGGCTGAGCATGTGTTGCAGGGCCGCCATGTCATTGCCATCGCCGGCACACACGGCAAAACAACCACCACGGCCATGACCAGCTGGGTGCTGGAGGCTGCTGGCCTGGAGCCCGGTTTTCTGGTCGGTGGCGTGCCGCTCAACTTTGGCGTCTCGGCCCGGTTGGGCCAGGGCAAGACCTTTGTCATCGAGGCTGACGAATACGACACCGCCTTTTTCGACAAGCGCAGCAAGTTCGTGCATTACCGGCCACGCACGGCGGTCTTGAACAATCTCGAGTTCGATCATGCCGACATCTTTGACGATCTGGCGGCCATCGAACGGCAGTTTCATCACTTAGTGCGCACAGTGCCCGGCAGCGGCCGCATCGTGGTCAATGGGCTTGAGGAAAGTCTGACGCGCGTACTGCACATGGGTTGCTGGAGCGAGGTGCGCAGCTTTGGCGCGGCGGTCAGCGACTTCACGGCGCAGGGCGAAGCGAGCGACTTTGAAGTGCTGCAGCAGGGCCAGGTGGTCGGCCAGGTGACCTGGTCGTTAACCGGCATCCACAACCAACTCAATGCCCTGGCCGCTATCGCTGCGGCTGAGCACGTCGAGGTTCCCCCGGAAGTTTCGGCGCAGGCGCTGGGCAGCTTCGAGAACGTGAAACGACGCATGGAGTTGCGCGGCACCGTCACCAGTGCCAGCGGCAACATCACCGTGTATGACGACTTTGCTCACCATCCCACCGCGATTCGCACCACGGTCGATGGCTTGCGCCGCACGCTCAAGGCGGGCGAACGTATGTTGGCGGTGTTCGAGCCACGCTCCAACACCATGAAGCTCGGCACCATGAAAGCGCAACTGCCATGGAGCCTGGAACACGCCGACCTGGCTTTTTGCCACAGCGGCGGGCTCGATTGGGATGCCGCCGAGGCGCTGGCGCCCATGGCCGGACGCGCGCTGGTGCTTGACAACATCGAGGCGCTGGTGGCGCAGGTCAGCCTGGCGGCCCGTGGTGGCGACCACATCCTGTGTATGAGCAATGGCAGCTTTGGTGGGATTCATACCAAACTGCTGCAGGCGCTACAACAAAAATAGCTGCAAGCACCTTTAGGATGGCATCCAGAGGTCAAAGACCTCTGGCTATTTAACGCCCGCGTCGCGCCAACACCGACTGTGACAGCACGTCCAGGCAGGTCAGCGAATCGTCCCAGCCCAGGCAGGCATCGGTGATGCTCTTGCCGTATTCGAGCTTGTCAGTCTTATCCTTACCCGGTGTGAACTTCTGCGCGCCCGCGCTGAGGTGACTCTCCACCATGACGCCAAACACCTGGTGCGAGCCCTCTGCAATCTGGACGGCAATGTCGCGCGACACATCGAGCTGTTTTTCATGCTGCTTGCTGCTGTTGGCGTGGCTGCAGTCCACCATCAGAGTCGCCGGCAGCTTGGCTTTTTCCAGCTCACCACAGGCCGCCGCAACGCTGGCGGCATCGAAATTGGGCGCTTTGCCGCCGCGCAAAATCACATGGCAATCCTTGTTGCCGTTGGTTTGCACAATCGCCACCCGGCCGCTTTTGTGCACCGACAAAAAGTGGTGACCACCGGCTGCCGCCTGAATCGCATCGGTGGCGATTTTGATGTTGCCATCGGTGCCGTTCTTGAAACCAATCGGGGCCGACAGGCCGGAGGCCAGCTCACGGTGCACCTGGCTCTCGGTGGTGCGCGCGCCAATGGCGCCCCAGGAAATCAGGTCGCCCAGGTATTGGGGCGAAATCACATCCAGGAATTCACTGCCGGCGGGTAGCCCCAGCCGATTGATCTCGATCAGCAGTTGGCGAGCAATGCGCAGGCCCTCGTCAATGCGGAACGACTCGTCCAGGTACGGGTCGTTGATCAACCCTTTCCAGCCCACCGTGGTGCGCGGTTTCTCAAAATACACGCGCATCACGATTTCAAGCGAGTCGGCGTATTTGTCACGCTGCACCTTCAGGCGACGCGCGTATTCGATGGCTGCCGCCGGGTCGTGGATCGAGCACGGTCCGATGATCACCAGCAGGCGGTCGTCCTTGCCGGTCATGATTTGATGGATGTTGCGCCGGGTAACGCTGATCATCTTCTCAACCGGCGTGCCCGCAATCGGGAAAAAACGAATCAGATGCTCTGGCGGTGGCAGCACGGTGATGTCCTTGATGCGTTGGTTATCGGTCTGACCGGTGCGGTCAGCGGCAGGGCTTGGCGCAGTGGCGCCCCAGGCATCTTGGACAGCGGTAACAGTGGCTTTGGCAGTCATGAAAAACTTCCTCAAAGGGTTGAAAACAAAAACACATCTATCGGACTCACGCAAAACCGTCCCTGCTAGGCGCTCCGACGCAGACAGTACGAGCGTACGGCAAGGAGGTGCAACAAAGCAGGGGCGATTTTGCGTGTGTCCGAAAAAAAACCGCCGGGGTGGCCGGCGGTTTTTGGAAGATCAGGACGTTTGTATCAGCTACGTTCAGAACTCTCTACCGCCGGCGGCGCTTGAGAACCAAAAATAACCAAAGAAAAAAGTAACTAACTTCATGGAAATGGAATGTATCACAGTTGCCTCAGGCGGTGCCGCCCACCGTCAGCCCATCGATGCGCAGTGTCGGCTGACCCACGCCCACCGGCACGCTCTGGCCTTCCTTGCCGCAGGTGCCAACACCGCTGTCGAGTTTCATGTCGCTGCCGATCATGCTGACGCGCTTGAGCACTTCCGGCCCGCTGCCCACCAGCGTGGCACCTTTCACAGGGTACTGAATCTTGCCGTTCTCCACCCAATAGGCCTGGCTGGCCGAGAATACAAATTTGCCCGATGTGATGTCCACCTGACCGCCGCCAAAGTTGGTGGCGTACAGGCCTTTCTTGATGCTGGCCACGATTTCTTCGGGAGATTTGTCACCGCCCAGCATGTAGGTGTTGGTCATGCGCGGGATCGGCACATGGGCGTAGCTCTCACGGCGGCCGTTGCCGGTGGGCTTGACGCCCATCAGTCGGGCGTTCATCGCGTCCTGAATGTAGCCCTTGAGAATACCGTCCTCGATCAGCACATTGCGGCCACTGGCGTTGCCCTCGTCATCCACATTGAGCGAGCCACGGCGGTCAGTGATGGTGCCATCATCCAACACCGTGACGCCCTTGGCCGCCACGCGCTGGCCAATGCGGCCGCTGAAGGCGCTTGAGCCCTTGCGGTTGAAGTCACCCTCCAGGCCATGACCAATCGCTTCGTGCAACAAAATACCAGGCCAGCCCGAACCCAGCACAACCGTCATTTCACCAGCTGGTGCCGGGCGCGCCTCCAGGTTGGTGAGCGCCGCCGAAACCGCTTCATCAACGTACTGACCGATCAGGGCATCGTCAAAATAGGCAAAGCCAAAGCGGCCACCACCGCCGGCCGAACCAACTTCACGGCGGCCTTTGTGCTCGGTGATCACGGTCACACTCAAGCGCACCAGCGGCCGCACGTCGGCAGCCAGCGTGCCGTCGGCACGCGCCACCAGCACCACGTCGTATTCAGCAGCCAGACCGGCCATGACCTGTGCCACACGCGGATCTTTGGCGCGCGCCAACTGCTCGACCTTTTCGAGCAGTTTGACCTTGGCCGTGCTGTCCAGGCTGGCAATCGGGTCAAGGCCGTTATACAGGGAGCGGGATGACGCAATTTTTTTGGTTGCCACCTTCAGGCGCCCGGTCTGGGCCACCGTCGAGATCGAGCGCACCGTGCGGGCGGCATCAAGCAACGAGGCCGCAGAGATGTCATCCGAATAGGCAAAGGCCGTTTTCTCGCCGCTCACCGCACGCACGCCCACGCCTTGGTCAATGGAAAACGAGCCAGTTTTGACGATGCCTTCTTCAAGGCTCCAGCCCTCCGAGCGGGTGTACTGGAAGTACAGGTCGGCCTCATCGACCTTGTGCGCCTTGATCTCGGCCAACGCACGCGCCAGGTGCGATTCGTCCAACCCAAAAGGGGTGAGCAACAGGGATTTGGCAACGCTTAAGCGTTCAAGGGTGGGTTCGCGTGAAATCATCTTGCGATTTTAGGGCTTGGGGTCAAATGGACATGTTGGGCGCGCGGCTCAACCACTTGAACCATGCGGTAACCGGTATTACGACTGCACCAGCCGCTTGGATTTGGCGATCGACATCAAGATGCCCAGTCCCAGGCCCAGCGTGACCATGGCGGTGCCGCCGTAGCTGATGAACGGCAGCGGCACACCGACCACCGGCAAAATGCCGCTGACCATGCCCATGTTGACGAAGGCGTAGCAAAAGAAAATCATCGCCATGGCGCCGGCCAGCAAACGTGTGAAAACAGTAGGCGCCTCCAGCGCGATCACCAGCGCGCGCAGTACCAGAAAGAGAAAGGCGGCGATCAACAGCAAGTTGCCAACCAGACCGAATTCTTCGGAAAAAGCGGCAAAAATGAAGTCGGTGGTGCGCTCCGGGATGAACTCCAGATGGGTTTGCGTGCCCTGCATGAAGCCTTTGCCCCAAATCCCGCCCGAGCCGATCGCGATCATGCCCTGGATGATGTGAAACCCTTTGCCCAGCGGGTCGCGCCCGGGGTCGAGCAGCGTGCAGATGCGCTGTTGCTGGTAGTCGCGCAGCAGCGGCCAGCTGACGCCCTCAGCACACAATTCGGGCTCAAACACCACCAGCAAGGCCATGCCGAGCAAGCCTAACAGCAGCGGTGGCGCTACCAGTTTCCAACTCAAGCCGGCAAAAAAGATCACTGACAGGCCGGCGGCCAGCACCAGCAGGGAGGTACCCAGATCGGGCTGCTTCATGATCAGGCCCACCGGCAGCGCCAGCAACACGCCGGCCACCAGAAAGTCCAGCGGCCGCAACTGGCCTTCGCGCTTCTGGAACCACCAGGCCAGCATCAGCGGCATGGCGATCTTGAGGATTTCGCTGGGCTGGATCGTCATGCCCACGTTGAGCCAGCGCTTGGCGCCTTTTTTGGTGATGCCAAAAACCGCCACGGCAATCAGCAACGTCACGCCCAGAATATAGAGCGGCAACGCCAGCGCCATCAGGCGCTGCGGTGGCACCTGCGCCACTATGAACATGATGAAGCCGGCAATCAGCATGTTGCGCGCATGGTCTTCAAAGCGCGTGCCGTGGTCATAGCCCGAGGAATACATGGTCAACAAGCCCGCACACACCAGCATGAACACGGCAAAGGCCAGCGGGCCGTCAAACCCGGAAAACCAGGGTGACAGGCGGCGCGACAAGGAGGGACGTTCAAAAACCAGCGACATGGAGCGCGATTATCGAGGAGGACCATCGGTTGGTGCCACCCGCAAGGGGATCGTCACCGGCCCATCGTTGACCAGCGTCACCTGCATGTCAGCCGCAAACTCGCCAGTTTGCACCAGCGGATGCAGCAGGCGGGCCTGCGCGACAAAGTAGTCATACAGCCATCTGCCGTCTTCGGGCGCCGCCGCAGCGGTAAAGCTGGGCCGGTTGCCACCCGAGGCATCTGCCGCCAGCGTGAATTGGCTCACCACCAGCAGTCCGCCCGTTTGCCCCAAGCCGTCAAGATTTTGCAAGCTGTGGTTCATCTTGCCGGCCGCGTCACTGAAGATGCGCAATTTCAGGATTTTGGCCAGCAGTTTGTCGCTTTGCAATTCGCTGTCACCGCGTTCGGCGCACAGCAGCACCAGCAGGCCAACACCGATTTCACCGACGACCTTGCCCGCCACTTCGACACGGGCATGGCGCACACGCTGCAACAGAGCCATCATGACCGGGTGGCCCTCGCTGCGATCAAGCCAGCGTGACGCGGGCAAACTTGCGCTTGCCCACTTGCAGCACATAAGTGCCAGCACCGAGTTTGAGACCCTTGTCACTCACCACGTTGGAGTCAACCCGCACGCCGCTGCCATCAATCAGGCGATTGCCCTCGCCGCTGGAAGCTGCCAGCCCCGCCATTTTTAGCAGCGCAGCAATACCAACCGGCCCACCGCCCTCGCTCAGCGGCAGCGCCAGTTCGGCAATTTCATCCGGAATGCCGCCCTTGCTGCGATTGATGAAGTCTTGCTCGGCCACTTCAGCCGCCGCTGCCGAGTGAAAGCGGGCGGTGATTTCCTTGGCCAACGCCACCTTGGCGTCCCTGGGGTTGCGCCCGGCAGCCACATCGGCTTTTAACGCAGCGATGTCGGCCTCGGACTTGAAACTCAGCAGCGTGTACCAGCGCCACATCAGCACATCGGAGATGCTCAGTACCTTGGCGAACATGGTGTTGGCATCCTCTGAAATGCCGATGTAGTTGTTTTTGCTCTTGGACATTTTCTCAACGCCGTCGAGCCCTTCGAGCAGCGGCATGGTCAGGATGCACTGCGGTTCCTGGCCGTATTCGGCTTGCAGATGGCGGCCCACCAGCAGGTTGAATTTTTGGTCTGTGCCACCAAGTTCCAGGTCGCTCTTCAGAGCCACCGAGTCGTAACCCTGCATCAGCGGGTACAAAAACTCGTGCACGCTGATCGGCGTACCAGCCTTGAAGCGGTCGTGAAAGTCGTTGCGCTCCATCATGCGCGCCACGGTGTAGCGCGCGGCCAACTGGATCATGCCGCGCGAACCCAAGGTGTCGCCCCACTCGCTGTTGTAGCGAATTTCGGTTTTGGCCGGGTCCAGCACCATCGACGCCTGGCGGTAATAGGTTTGAGCGTTGACCTCGATTTGCTCACGGGTGAGCGGTGGCCGCGTGGTGTTGCGCCCGGACGGATCACCGATCAAAGTGGTGAAGTCGCCAATCAAAAAAATAACGGTGTGTCCCAAGTCCTGCAACTGGCGCATTTTGTTGAGCACCACCGTGTGGCCAATGTGGATATCGGGCGCCGTCGGGTCCAGGCCCAGCTTGATGCGCAGCGGCGCGCCGGTGGCCTCCGATCGCACCAGTTTCTTCAGCCAGTCGTCCTGGGGAATCAGCTCTTCGCAACCGCGCAGCGTGATGGCCAAAGCCTCTTGCACACGATCGGTTACGATAATTTCTGGCGTTTTGGGGTGTGTCATAAGGGTTTATCTGGATGCAGCGAAAAGGGCAGGGTTTATACTCTGCCGTTGTTTCTTTTCGTGATTTTACGTGGCCAGCCACGTCGATTTATTGGCGACCGTTGTGTCTTTCAGACATGCATCATCCCGGGATTCACTTTTGATCAAGAAATTTACAGCCAACGGCCAGGCTTTTTCGAACGCTGCCGCCCATTGGCTGACTCAACATCACCACCGCGTGACCGTCGTCGTTGCGGCCTTGCTACTCGGCGGTGGCGGTGGCGCATTTGCTGTGGCCTCGCTCGGACCAGATGCTGCCGATATCACCGTGCGGGAAGTGCTGGAAACCGTGCAACCTCTGTCGTTGCCTGACTATAGCCAGATCGAAGCCCTGCCGTATGTGCTGTACCGCACAGATAGCACCCGCACGAATGACACCGCCGACACACTGCTCAAGCGTCTGGGTGTGGATGATGTCGAGGCTGCCGCCTACCTGCGCAGAGACGAACACGTGCAGCAGATTTTTCTGGGCCATGGTGGACGGCAAGTCACGGCAGAAGCCATGCCTGACCAGCGCTTGAGCAAACTGACTGCCCGCTGGAGCGCTGACACCGATGGCCAATTCGTGCGCCTGGTGATTGAGCGCAACGGCGATGATTTCACTTCACACATCGAGACGGCTGCACTGCGTGCCAGCAGCCAATTGGCCAGCGGAACCATCCAGAGCACTTTGTTTGCCGCCACCGACGAAGCCAAAATCCCGGATGCCGTTGCCGTGCAACTGGCTGAAATTTTTTCTGGCGACATCGACTTTCGCCGTTCTTTGCGCAAGGGTGACCGCTTCTCAGTGGTCTATGAAACCCTGGAAGGCGACGGCGAACCGTTGCGCACCGGGCGCGTGCTTAGCGCCGAATTTGTCAACGCGGGCAAGGCATTTCAGGCCATGTGGTTTTCCGAACCGGCTGCCGGGCAACCGATCGCCAGCCACGAATTGGGCCAGAGCGGCAGCAAAGGCGGCTACTACACGCTCGACGGTCAGAGCATGCGCCGTGCGTTTTTGAGCTCACCAGTCGAGTTCTCCCGTATCAGCAGCGGATTTTCAATGCGCTTTCACCCTGTGTTGAAACAAATGCGTGCCCATCTGGGCACGGACTTTGCCGCCAGCACGGGCACCCCCGCACGCACCGTTGGTGACGGCGTGGTGACATTTTCTGGCGTTCAAAACGGCTACGGCAATGTTGTTTTTGTCAAACATCGCGGTAATACCGAAACGGTTTACGCCCATTTGAGCAAGTTGCTGGTGCGCCGGGGAGATACCGTCAGCCAAGGCCAAACCATTGGCTTGGTCGGCGCCACAGGTTGGGCGACCGGGCCACATCTGCACTTCGAAGTTCGCGCCAACGGCGTGCAAAAAGACCCTATGATATTTGCCCAACAGAGCGAGACCATCCCCGTGACGGCTTCTGCCAAGCCAGTATTCGAAAGCGCCGCGCAACAAACCAGAATTGCCTTGGCGGCTGCAGCCAGCCTGCAAGGCAACAGCGCGCAATAAGTTTGCTTCAGGGCCATCAGTGGCTGAATTGTTCATCGGCCTGATGTCCGGCACTTCGCTGGACGGGGTGGACGGTGTTTTGGCAGACTTCAGTGCGCCTGTGCCAGCTATTCTCGGCCACGCCAGTGCAGCGCTGCCGCCACCCTTGAAAGCCGAACTGCTGGCACTCAACCAGCCGGGCTACAACGAACTGCATCGCGCTGCGCTCGCCGCCAACGCCTTGATGCGGGTCTATGCCGATGTGGTCGGGCAGTTGCTGTCCAAAGCATCGATTTCACCCTTCCAAATCTCAGCCGTTGGTGCCCATGGACAAACGGTCAGGCACCAACCACAGCTGCATGATGGCAGTGGCTACACGCTGCAGTTGGCCAACCCGGCTCTGCTGGCCGAACTCACACAAATTGACGTGGTGGCCGATTTCCGCAGCCGTGATGTTGCCGCCGGCGGTCAGGGCGCACCGCTGGTGCCGGTATTTCACCAAGCCGTCTTTGGCAAGGCCGGCCAAACCATCGCAATACTCAATGTCGGCGGCATGGCGAATCTGACCGTGCTGGGCCCCAAGCTGCCCGATGATGTGCTGGGCTTTGACTGCGGCCCTGGCAACGCCCTGATGGACGCCTGGTGTCTGCGCCACCTGGACCAACCCTTTGACGCCAATGGCGCCTGGGCAGCGTCGGGCCAGATTCAACCTGGATTGTTGCAAGCCATGCTGGCGGAACCATTTTTCGCAGCGCACCCACCCAAAAGCACTGGACGCGACTTGTTCAATCCGAAGTGGCTTGAGCGCCAACTTGGTGGATATGCCGACCTGGCGCCAGCAGATGTGCAGGCCACCTTGCTCGAATTGACCGCCAAAACCTGTGCCAAGAGCGTCAAGAGCTTCGGCGCTGAAAGTCAACAACTGATCGTATGTGGAGGTGGCGCCTTCAATACCCATTTGATGGGCCGCCTGCAAGCGCTGCTACCCAGCCTGGCGGTCAGCCCATCAGATGACCACGGCTTGCCAGCCCAGCAAGTCGAGGCCACGGCCTTTGCTTGGCTGGCCCGCAAAGCCATCCGGCGCGAAGCTTTGAGCCTGCAAAGCATCACGGGCACCCGAGGTGCCCGTGTATTGGGTGCGATTTACCCCGCTTGAGGGGCCATCGGACGTGTGATCAGGAGAAGCTTGAGCCGCAACCACAGGTGGTGGTGGCGTTGGGGTTCTTGATGACGAACTGCGCGCCCTGCAGGTCTTCCTTGTAATCAATTTCTGCGCCCACGAGGTATTGGTAGCTCATGGCATCAATCAGCAGCGACACGCCATTTTTCGTCATGGTGGTGTCGTCGTCATTGGTGATTTCATCGAACGTGAAACCATATTGGAAACCCGAACAACCGCCACCCTGCACAAACACGCGCAGTTTCAGGTCAGGATTACCCTCTTCAGCAATCAGGTCGGCCACCTTGGCAGCTGCGCTGTCGGTGAACAGGATCGGGGCAGGCATGTCGGTTTGAATGTCTTCTGCAACAGCGCTCATGAATATCTCCAATAATTGAAATTGGTTAAATAGTACAGTAATCTGATCAAGATTAGGCCTATTCGTAATTTGCCGGTTGTTTCAGT
>PFUD01000134.1 GCA_002789915.1 Comamonadaceae bacterium CG_4_9_14_3_um_filter_60_33
TCTTGACGGATATCCACCGCTTCAGTGCCCAGCAGTTGGAGGGCGAGTTTTTGTGGGCGGGCTCCATGCCCTGCCGCATCGGCACCGATGCAAACATTGCCATTGCCGACTACGGCCCATCCAACGCGGCGCGCTTCAAGATGGTGTATCGCGAGGGCCTGGGGCTGCGCTACGGTCGCGCCATGCAAACCATTGCCGGGGCACACTACAACTGGTCGCTGCCGCAAGACTTCTGGCTCAGCCTGCGCGACTGTTGCGGCGGCGCGGCCAACTTGCAGGACTTCATCGACACCCGCAGCTTTGGCCTGATCCGCAATTTCTTGCGCTATGGCTGGCTGGTGCCCTACCTGTTTGGCGCCTCGCCGGCGGTGTGCCAGTCGTTCTTGCAGGGCCACCCCAGCGATTTGACCGAACTGGTGCCAGGCACGCTGCACGGCGCCTATGCCACCAGCCTGCGCATGAGCGACCTGGGTTACCAGAACCATGCGCAAGACAAGCTCAACATCAACTTCAACTCGCTCTCCGAATACACCGATGGGCTGGAGGCGGCCATCCGCACGCCCGACCCGTATTACACCGAGCTGGGCGTGCGCGAGGGCGACCACTGGAAACAGCTCAGCGACAGCCTGCTGCAGCTGGAGGCCGAGTTTTATGCCCCCATGCGGCCCAAGCGCATCGCCCCGGACGGCATGCGCCCGGCCAAGGCGCTGCGCACCCTGGGCGTGCAATACCTTGAGATGCGCTTGTTCGACCTCAACCCGTTCATTGACATCGGCATCGCGCCCGAGCAGAGCCTGTTTGCCGACGTGTTGATGCTGATGTGCCTGTTTCGCGCGAGCCCGCCCATCACCAGCCGCGAGCAAAGCGAAAACGACGAAAACAAACACCGCGTGGTCACACGCGGCCGCCAGCCCGACTTGCAACTGCTGGTGCACAACCATGAGCAGCCGTTGCGCACGCTGGCACACGAACTGTTCGACGACATGGCACCGTTTGCCGCCATGCTTGATGTCGCTTATGGTGGTCAGCGCTACCAGGCGGCAATGCAAGCCCTGCGCCTGCGCATTGATGAGCCCGAGCGCACGCCCTCAGCCCAAGTATTGGAGGCCGTCAAACAACACGGCGGCTATTTCAACTTTGCATCTGAGATGTCAAAAGCCCACACCCAAAGCCTGCAAGCCTGCGCGCTGGATGCCGAGACCTTGAGCCGGTTCAGGGCCAGCGTGCAAGAATCGCTGCTGGCGCAGCAGCAGTTCGATGCCGCACCGCAAGAACCGTTTGAGGATTTTGTGGCGGCCTACTACGCTTGAAGCCTAGGAACGCCCGGACATTGACCCTGTGGGGCAGACTCAAGTCTGCGATGGTCGACTGAAGTCGACCCCACAAAAACTCCAAATGCTTGGCTTATTCCACCACCTTGACCAACTGGCCCACCCTGGGCGCGCCGCCGCCGTAATAGCCGTTGATCAGTCGTAACTGCGCTTCGGCCTGCGGCAGCGGTGAGCGCTGGGCCAACTGGGCAAAGCCGCCTTGCGGGTAAGCCGTGGTGCGCAGCGTCCAGGGCCTGGCAGCGGCGCGGTCTTGGCCCGTCATGGCCCGAAAACTGCCCTGCGCCTGCGCCAAACCGGCTCTGGCGCGCTGCTGCGCGTTGGTATTTTTAGCTGCAGGCACCATCACAAACACCGTGCCCCGGGGCCCGGTCACCAGCGTGACGTCGATGGCCTGCTGGCCCTGGTTGGTGGCGCGACTACCCACAAACCGCGTGGCCTGCATTCCGTTGAGATTCAGGCGCTCGGTGCGGCCCTGACTGGGTTTGAGCAAGTTGCGGATCACCTCGTCATGCGTGCGACCCGCTTGCGGCGGCGCCACCTTGATCATCAACGCGGCGTCCCTGGCGGGATTGACCAGCGCCAACTGGCTGGCCTCGTTCTGAATCTTCCAGCCATAGGGCGCGGTAATGGCAATGCCCATGTCGCCATGGTAAAAATTCTGGCCGCGCGTCAAGCCCTGGTCTGCACTCTCGCCAAACGCCATGCCGGCAATGGCCTGCAGGTAGCGGGCGCGGCCATCATCAGCATAGTTCCTTTTGAGCTGGCTGGCCTGTTGGCTGATTTGCTGCAAGCGCTGGTCGTTGCTGGGGTGGGAGGACAACCAGTTGCCAGACGTCGCAGCGGCGCGGCCCTCGGCGCGGGCCTGGTCGGCGGCAAAACGCTCCTGGCTTTTCAGCGAGTTGATCACGTTGACCATGTTGCGCGGGTCGTAGGCGGTGCGCGCCAGGTACTCGGCGCCCAGGCTGTCGGCCTGCAGCTCCTGGTCGCGGCTGTACGAGGCAATGTAGCCCGAGGCCACGGTTTGCGACAGCTCACTGGCCAGCTGCCCGGCGCCGCTCATGCCCTGGCTCTCCAGCACGGCGCCCAGCACGCTGGCGGCCAGCACGCCCAAGCCGGCGTCCTGTTGCCGGGTGGCGCGCTGGGCGCCGTGGCGCGCCGTCACATGGCCGATTTCATGGCCGATCACGCCGGCCAGCTCGGCCTCATTTTGCAGGTAAGCCATGATGCCGCGCGTGACGTAAACATAGCCGCCGGGCAGCGCAAAGGCGTTGACCTCAGGGCTATCGAGCACGGTAAAGTGCCATTGCAACTGCCCGCGGTGCGACTGTTGAGCCAGGCGCTGGCCCAGCTTGTTCACATAAGCTTGCAGCCGCGCGTCCTTGACAACGCCGTATTCCTGTAGCACTTGTTGGTGCGCCTTGGCGCCCTCGGTCAATTCCATCTGCTCACTCATCACCGAGCGCTCGGCCTGGCCTGTCACCGGGTTCACGATGGGACTGCCACAGGCGGCCAGCAGGGTGGTCAGCAGCAGCGGCACGCCGAGGCGGCGGGTCAGTTTTTGCAGCATGAGAGTTCTCCTTTCAAATCGACAACGGCGCCGATTGTGATCATTCCATTGTGCCCGCATGAGCATTCACGATAATCCGGCCATGACAAACACCGCCACCCAGTCCTTCGACACCCTCGGCCTCAACCCCGCCACACTGGCCAACCTGCAGCAGTTGGGCTACCTGGCCATGACGCCGATTCAGGCGGCCAGCCTGCCCACTGCGCTGGCAGGCCGCGACCTGATCGCGCAAGCGCAAACCGGCAGCGGCAAGACCGCCGCCTTTGGCCTGGCGCTGCTGGAGCGCCTCAACCCGCGCCGCTTTGCCGTGCAGGCGTTGGTGCTGTGCCCGACGCGCGAGCTCGCCGACCAGGTGGCGGTGGAAATACGCCGGCTGGCGCGCGCGCTCGACAACATCAAGGTGGTCACGCTGTGCGGCGGTGTTGCGCTGCGCGGCCAGCGCGCTTCCCTCGAAAACGGCGCGCACATTGTGGTCGGCACGCCGGGGCGCGTGATGGACCACCTGGCGCGCGGCTACCTGGCGCTGGACGCGCTCACCACGCTGGTGCTCGACGAGGCCGACCGCATGCTCGACATGGGGTTTCTGGACGACATCGTCACCGTCACCCAGCAGTGCCCGCCGGAGCGCCAGACGCTGCTGTTTTCTGCCACCTACCCCGAAGGCATCGAGAAACTGGCGAAACAGTTCATGCGCTCACCTGAGCAGATCACGGTGGCCGACAGCACCGAGAAAAGCCTGATCGAGCAGCGCTTTTACGAGGTCACCCGGCCCACCCGCTTTGAAGTGGTGGCCAAACTGCTCAACCACTTCCGCCCGGTCAGCACGCTGGCGTTTTGCAACACCAAGCAGCAATGCAAGGACCTGGTCACCTACCTACAGCAGCAGGGTTTCAGCGCGCTGGCGCTGTACGGCGAGCTGGAGCAACGCGAGCGCGACCAGGTGCTGGCGCAGTTTGCCAATCGCAGCGCGTCCATTCTGGTGGCCACCGACGTGGCCTCGCGCGGCATCGACATCAAGGAACTC
>PFUD01000022.1 GCA_002789915.1 Comamonadaceae bacterium CG_4_9_14_3_um_filter_60_33
CCGGTGCTCATGTCGAACAGCACGCGCTGGCCGGTGGCGTCCACCGCCGGGTGGCTGAAGTCGATCTCGAAACTCAGGCGGTAACCGTGGTACGGGTCGAGGCGCGCCCATTTGACGTTGTCGCCCTCGCCCTGGCGCACCTCCACCGGGGCCAACAGGCGGATGAAGCGCTTGGGCGCGTTTTGTAGTTCAATGCCAGCGCTTTGCAGCAAAAACACAAACGAAGCCGCCGAGCCGTCCAGAATCGGCACCTCTTCGGCGTTGATGTCCACATACAGGTTGTCCACGCCCAAGCCGGCGCAGGCCGACATCAAATGCTCAACGGTGAGCACGCGCACATTACCTTTGGAGATGGTGGACGCCATGCGCGTGTCGGTCACGGCCAGCGCCGACACCACAATATCCACCGGCTCGGGCAGGTCGACGCGCCGGAACACGATGCCGGTGTCAGGCTGCGCCGGGCGCAGGACGATTTCAACCCGCTGGCCGCTGTGCAGACCGACGCCAACAGCGCGTGTCAGGGTTTTGAGGGTTCGTTGTTTAAGCACCGGAAGATTTTACTTTTATCAGCTCTGCCATCGCCAGCGACGGGGCATCGGCACGCGCACGCAGACCCGCCATGACACCGGCCTGGTTTTGCGCCGGCTGGTTCTGGCTGACCTTCCACTTGCCCAGCAGCCGGGTGATGCTGATTTCGATGCCAACCACCGCCGCCATCATCTGCGCGATGTAGTCGGGCGGCGCATCGGTGATGTGCCAGGGCGCGGGCAGCGCGGCTTCGTGCTGACGGGTGAGCGCCTCCAGGTGGGCGCGCAACCATGCCGCATCATCCATCACGCGCAAGCTGCCGTAGGCGTGCGCCACCACATAATTCCAGGTGGGCACGGCCTTGCCATGTTCAAGCTTGGTCGGATACCACGATGGCGAGATGTAGGCGTCCGGCCCCTGAAACACCGCGAGCACCTCAACGCCCTGCACCACATCGCGCCAGAGGGCGTTGCCGCGCGCCACATGGCCCCGCAAAGTGCCCAGCGGCGCGGGCTCGTCCGACAACAGCATGGGAATGTGGTTGGCGTTGAGGCCGTCGGCTGACAGCGTGACCAGGGTCGCCAACGGGTGCGCGCGCATCAGCGCGTGCAAGACCTCAACGCGGGGTTCTTCAAAGTGTTTGGGGATGTACATGGCCATGCGTAAATTGGGTGAGGGTTGGATTCATAGGGCCCGCCACGTGTCGATGCAGTGCGGGGCTCGTGCGCTGATAATTCGCATGCTGTTGCGACGCTCCGTATGGATCACCACTAAAAGCCGCGCCTTGTTTGATAAACCGTAAGTTCAACTTCGATCTTCGACTTCGGTGTGATCCGTGTCTGTCAAAGTTAGTGCCACTGCGTCCCCAAAAATGCTGACAGCCTCTTCGAGAGATACGCCATGTTTAAGCAAATTGCTTGCTGCCTTTTGATCATCCCATTCGACTTTAAACATGCGAAATGCCTGCGGGGTTTAACGTCGAAGTCAAGCCGCAACGGGTTTGGGCGTTGTCGGGCTTGGACGATCAGTTAAATTTCTCGCTGGCCGAGGCCTGCGAACCAGCCGAATCTCCAACTTGCACCCCAAAGCATCCGCGTACTTGGTCAGTGTTGCCAGAGAGGGTGAATGCTTGCCGCTACCCGACTCCATACGCGCAACAGCAGACTGCGTAGTGCCGATTTTTTCTGCCGCCTGCGCCTGAGTTAGACCTTGCGCGGTACGCGCCTTCAAAAACTCGTCCAAAAGAGAAAACTCGTCGGCCAGTTTTTCGTATTCCGCCTTTACCTCAGCATTCGCGAGTGCCTTGGTGCGAAGTTGTTTATGCGTCAACATTTTTCCACTCCTTCATTCGCTTGCGTGCCAGTGTCAATTCTTTGGGGGGCGTCTTATCAGTCTTTTTTACAAACTGGTGGAGCATGACGATCTTGCGATCCACCAAGGTGCAATAAAACACCCGCGCAATACCCTCGCGGGATTTCAAACGCAATTCGAAGAGCCCCATGCTCATTGCACGCGTGTGAGGCATTCCCAAATCTGGTCCAAACTCAATCATGCGATCGGTGCAATGAAAGTACCTTGCCAAAATTCCTGGCGGTAACGCCAGCACATCAGCCTGCAGCTGATCATCGTAATATTTGATCTCCCATTTCATGCTGGAAATATAGCACGTTTGAGATAATTTGAGATCGCTGGATTGCGCCGGTTTGCGTGAAATTTAACGATTAAGGTTAGCTACTTTGCCAGAGGATGCGTACACCACTGCTGCTCGCATGGTGTGCCGTCGCGGTTGCCATCCATCTTCACGCCGGGACAGTTGGCCAAGAAGTACTTCGCCTCGCCACAGGAACGCATTTGTGAACAGTGTGTGCGCCCATCACAGCGAAAGACTGGGTCTCGGGAAGGCGTGGGTGACTGAGGTAGATCGACTGGTCGTGAACCGCCAGGCGCGGAGCTTAGTGCGGGCTTGGCAGCAGAGGAAGCCTGCGAAGCGGCCTCGGCAAGCCGCTTCTTGCGCGCAGCGTTCAACTCTTCTGCGGTGGGCTGGCGCGTGGGCTTTTCGGTAGCGCACGGCGTGTTCTGAAAGGTCACCTTTCCGTCAACGACGCATCTGTGGACGGGACTGGCGGCCTGTGCGTAGGCCACGCACGCGGCGAGGGCAAGCCAGACGGCAAGACGATGTTGAAGTGCTGTTGCCATAGGCGTGGAGCGGGGCAAGTCGATTGTCGCAGGCGCGAATTGCGAGGCCTAAGGTGATGTAGATCGTCGGATATTCTGGGCACCCTGTTTATCCGACCAAATAAACTGGAGCGGTTGGCTGCAATTGGTTTCGCAGATGCCTGCCAGCCCGCTTGGCATCTTGCTTCCTGGTATTGATACTCTGTTTTTGTACATGGTTTTAATTTCATGAACTCTGCCGACTATCTTCCCCAATCCAAGCGCCTGCTTGATCAGGTCCGCGAAGTACTTCGTTACAAGCACTATAGCCTCAATACCGAGCAAGCATATCTGTACTGGATTCGTTTTTTGTGAGATGGCATAGGCGCAACGGTCTGATGCACTTGACTGCAAGATGCCCTGAACGCCTCACTACCGCCCGCAACGCTGGGTTGCAGGCGGCAGCCCCCTCAATCCGCCTGCTTGCGCAAGAACGCCGGGATCTCGAAGTCGTCCATGCCGCCGCTGCTTAAAGCGTCAACCTTGGCTGCGGCCGAGGTGCGGTTGCGCCAGACACTGGGGGTCGCCATGGAGCCGTAGTCGGTTTGCGTGCGTCCCACGTTGCCGGTCGCCATGGCACTCCCCACCTGCCCCACCCCCGCCAGGGTGTTGAGGGTCGGAATCTGGAACGGCGCGTCGTGCGTGCCGGTGCGCAGACCCATTTCAGGCTGGGTTTGCGTGACCACCAGTTTCGGGCGCTGCACTTGGCGGCTCAGGCCGGTGGCCACCACGGTGACGCGAATCTGGTCGTCCAGGTTGTCGTCGTAGGCGGTGCCGTAAATCACCTGGGCGTCTTGCGAGGCGTAGGTGCGAATGGTGTTCATGACCACTTTGGACTCGGACATTTTCAGGCTGCCCTTGGCGGCCGAGATCAGCACCAGCACACCCTTGGCGCCCGACAGGTCGATGCCTTCGAGCAGCGGGCAGGCGACGGCGTGCTCGGCGGCGATGCGGGCGCGATCGGGGCCGGCCGCCAGCGCGGTGCCCATCATGGCCTTGCCGGGCTCGCCCATCACCGTGCGCACGTCCTCAAAGTCAACGTTGACGTGGCCGGGCACATTGATGATTTCGGCAATGCCGCCCACCGCGTTCTTGAGCACGTCGTTGGCATGGGCAAAGGCCTCGTCCTGCGTGGCGTCGTCGCCCAGCACTTCAAGCAGTTTTTCGTTGAGCACCACGATCAGCGAATCGACATTGGCTTCGAGTTCGGCCAGGCCAGCCTCGGCGTTGTCCATGCGGCGCTTGCCTTCGAATTCGAACGGCTTGGTCACCACGCCCACGGTCAAGATGCCCATTTCACGCGCCACGCGCGCAATCACCGGTGCCGCACCCGTACCGGTGCCGCCGCCCATGCCGGCGGTGATGAACAGCATGTGCGCGCCGTCGATGGCTTCGCGGATGTGCTCGATAGCCAGTTCAGCCGCTTCACGCGCCTTTTCGGGCTTGCTGCCCGCGCCCAGGCCGGTGCTGCCGAGCTGGATGACAAGGTGCGCGTCGCTGGTGGACAGCGCCTGCGAGTCGGTGTTGGCGCAGATGAACTCCACGCCCTGCACCGCGCTGGCAATCATGTGCGCCACGGCGTTGCCGCCGCCGCCGCCAACGCCAATCACCTTGATCTGGGTGCCTTGGTTAAAACCTTCTTCGTCGATGAGTTCAATGGACATGGTGTGCTCCTTGGGTTTGCGTAACTAAAAAATAAATCGAAAAAATGGGCCGAAATGGGTTGGTGGGCGGGTCCATGCATCGCCATCGTCGGTACGGTCCGGCGCGGCAACGCCGCAGGGTGGTATTCATAGTCAGAAGTTCCCCACAAACCAGTCCTTGACCGAACCGAAGGCGGTTTTCATGGAGCCGTTTTTCTTCGCCACCTTAAAGCCGCGCAGGCGCGCGATGCGAGCCTCTTCGAGCAGGCCCATGACGGTGGCGGCGCGCGCTTGCGCCACCATGTCGGACAACACGCCTTTGTATTTAGGAATGCCACGGCGCACCGGTTTTAAAAAGATGTCTTCGCCGAGCTCGACCATGCCGGGCATGACGCAGCTGCCACCGGTGAGCACGATGCCGCTGGACAGCATCTCTTCAAAGCCCGACTCGCGCATGACCTGGTGCACCAGGCTGAATATTTCTTCCACCCGCGGCTCGATGACACCCGCCAGCGCCTGGCGGCTCAGCATGCGCGGACCGCGGTCGCCCAGACCGGGCACTTCCACCTGCGCCTCGGGGTCGGCCAACAACTGCTTGGCATAACCGTTTTCCACCTTGATTTCTTCTGCGTCTTTGGTTGGCGTGCGCAGCGCCATGGCGATGTCGCTGGTGATCAAATCGCCGGCAATCGGGATCACCGCGGTGTGGCGGATGGCGCCGTTGGTAAAAATGGCCAGGTCGGTGGTACCGGCGCCAATGTCCACCAGCGCCACACCGAGTTCGCGCTCGTCCTCGGTCAGCACCGACAGACTGGAAGCCAGCGGGTTGAGCATGAGCTGCTCCACCTCCAGACCGCAGCGGCGCACGCATTTGATGATGTTCTCGGCGGCGCTTTGCGCACCGGTGACGATGTGCACCTTGGCCTCGAGGCGGATGCCACTCATGCCGATCGGCTCGCGCACGTCCTGCCCGTCGATAATGAACTCCTGCGGCTCCACCAGCAGCAGGCGCTGGTCGGTGCTGATGTTGATGGCCTTGGCGGTTTCCACCACGCGTGCCACGTCGGCGGCGGAAACCTCGCGGTCCTTGATGGCCACCATGCCGTGCGAATTCATGCCGCGGATGTGGCTGCCGGTGATGCCGGTGTAGACCCGCTGAATCTTGCAGTCGGCCATCAGCTCGGCTTCTTTGAGCGCCTGCTGGATGCTTTGCACGGTGGCATCGATGTTGACCACCACACCGCGCTTGAGGCCGTTGCTCGGCGCCACGCCCAGGCCGGCCAGCTTGAGCGAGCCGCCGGGCATGACCTCGGCCACCACCACCATGACCTTGGCCGTGCCAATGTCCACACCCACGACCACATCTTTGTACTCTTTTGCCATTGCGTCACCTGTTGCCTTGGTTTACGTTTTTCATGTCTTGCGCCTCAACCGTGCTGACCCCGCTGAGCCGCATCGCATAACCGTCGCTGTGGCGCAAATCGACCGAGGCGAGTTGCTCCACAGTGCGGCTGTAGCGTGAGGTGGCCTGCGTCACCGTTTTAAGAAATCGATCCAGCCGTGCGAGCAACTCGTCAGTGCTGCCGCTGCCGAGTTCCAGCGTCGTGTTGTTGTCGAGCTGCGCACGCCAGCCACCGCGCGGTGTCAGCTCGAGCTGCGCCAGCGTCAGTTCCATTGGCGCCAGGCGCGGCTGCAAGACTTGCAGCATGGCCAGCACTTGCGCGCTCTGGCCGTTGGGCCCGCTCAGGCGTGGCAAATCTTCCCGCTCGAGTTCGCCCAGATTGGCCTCGAACACTTCGCCAAAACTGTTGACCAGACGCGAATCGCCCTCCACACCCCAGAACGCCACCGCCTGGTGCTCTTGCAAATGCACCTTGAGCCGGTTCGGAAAATCACGCTTCACCACCGCCTGGCGCACCCAGGGCATGGTCTCAAAAACCTGGCGCGCGGCGTGCAGGTCGAGCGTGAAGAAGGTGCCCTGTAAACGTGGCATCACATTGGCGCGCAGCGAGATGGCGTTGTAGTGCGAGACATCGCCCATGACCGTGACACCGCGAATGGCAAACTGCGGCAAACGCTGCACATAGGCCAGCCCTGCGCCCAGTAGCACCAGCAGCAGCAGCATGAACAAGGCGCTGGCCAGCGCGTTCATGAGCTTGACGTCGAGTGGCAGAGGCGCAATGGTCTTCATAGGGCGTAGTCGCGGCTGGCTGATTGAAGAACCCGAAGGCACAGCTCGGGGTAGCCAATACCGGCAGCTTGGGCAGCCATGGGCACCAGCGAATGGCTGGTCATGCCCGGCGAGGTGTTGATTTCGAGCAAATAGGGCTGGCGACTGGCGGCGTTGATCATCACGTCGGCGCGCGCCCAGCCGCGGCAGCCCAAACTGCGGTAGGCTTGCAGTACCAGTTGCTGAATGGCCGCCTCTTCGCCCTCGGGCAGGCCACAGGGCACCAGGTATTTGGTGCTGTGGGTGAAGTATTTGTTCTGGTAGTCGTAGTTGCCCTCTGGCGCAACAATGCGAATCACCGGCAGCGCACGGGCCTGCGCGCCACTGCCCAGCACCGCAATGGTGACCTCGTCGCCGGCGATGAACTCCTCGCACAGCACCTCGTCATGCATCGTGGCGGCCTGCGCAAAAGCCGCCTCGCACTGCTCGGCGGCGGTCACTTTGCTGAGCCCCAGCGACGAGCCTTCGCGCGCGGGCTTGACGATCATCGGGCAGCCCAGCTCGGCAAAGGCGGCGCGGGTAGCCTCGGCACTGTCCACTTTTTTCCAGGCCGGAGTCGGCAGACCATCGGCGCGCCAGATGTGCTTGGTCATGCGCTTGTCGATGGCCATGCTGGAGGCCATCACACCCGAGCCGGTATAGGCAATACCCATCAATTCCAGCGCCCCTTGCACCGTGCCGTCTTCACCAAAGCGGCCGTGCAAGGCAATGAAGCAGCGCGTGAAGCCTTCTTTTTTCAGGTCGAACAGGTTGCGCTCTGCGGGATCGAACGCGCTCGCGTTCACGCCCTGGCCTTGTAGCGCCTGCAACACGCCCTGGCCTGACATCAGCGACACCTCGCGCTCGGCCGAGGCGCCGCCCAGCAGCACCGCCACTTTTTCAGTGTTCAAGTCGAATGGTTTCATCGCCCTTGCTCCTTTTGCGTTGCCGTTGCTTGGTCATGCAACAGGCTGACCACTTTGGCGGGCACCGCGCCAATGGAGCCCGCGCCCATGCACAGCACCACGTCGCCGTCTTTGGCCGTGTTGGCAATGGCCTGCGGCATGTCACCAATGTCATCGACAAACACCGGCTCGATGTGCCCGGCCACGCGCAGCGCGCGCGCCAGGCTGCGGCCATCGGCCGCCACAACGGGCGCCTCGCCAGCGGCATAGACTTCAGCCAACAGCACCGCGTCAGCCTGGCCGATGACCTTGATGAAGTCATCAAAACAGTCGCGGGTACGGGTGAAGCGGTGCGGCTGAAAGGCCAGCAGCAAGCGCCGCCCCGGAAAGGCACCGCGCGCCGCCGCCAGCGTGGCCGCCATTTCCGCCGGGTGGTGACCGTAGTCGTCCACCAAGGTGAAGGTGCCACCACCGTTGGCCACGCTGACCGGCAAATCGCCATAGCGCTGAAATCGCCGCCCGACGCCCTTGAAGCTGGCCAGGGCGTGCAGCACGGCAGCGTCCTCAATGCCCAGTTCCACCGCCACCGCAATCGCAGACAAGGCATTGAGCACGTTGTGACGGCCCGGCAGATTCAACACGACGTCCAGGTCGGGCAGCACCAGGCCGTTACGCCGCTGCACGGTGAAGTGCATCTGGCCTTCTTGCGCACGCACATTGACGGCGCGCACTTCTGCGCCTTCATCAAAACCGTAGCTGGTCACCGGGCAGGTCACCTGCGGCACGATGGAACGCACCGCAGCATCATCGGTACACAAAATGGCCGTGCCGTAAAACGGCATGCGGTGCAAGAAATCGACGAAAGCTTTTTTCAGGTTCTCGAAGTCATGGCCGTAAGTTTCCATGTGGTCGGCGTCGATGTTGGTCACCACCGCCATCACCGGCAGCAGGTTCAAAAACGAGGCATCCGACTCGTCGGCTTCGACCACGATGTAGTCGCCCTTGCCAAGGCGCGCGTTGGCACCGGCGCTATTGAGCCGCCCGCCGATGACAAAGGTGGGGTCGAGCCCGGCCTCGGCCAGCACGCTGGCAACCAGGCTGGTGGTGGTGGTCTTGCCGTGCGTGCCGGCGATGGCGATGCCCTTTTTCAGGCGCATCAGTTCGGCCAGCATCATGGCGCGCGGCACCACCGGAATGTGCATGACGCGTGCCGCCAGCACTTCGGCATTGTCGCCGTGCACGGCGGTCGAGATGACCACCGCGTCGGCACCGCTGACGTTGCCCGCCGCGTGGCCAATCTGCGTCTGAATGCCCAGCGCCTGCAGCCGTTGCAGCGTGGCGCTGTCGGACTGATCTGAGCCAGAAATGGTGTAACCCAGGTTGAACAGCACCTCGGCAATGCCGGACATGCCGACACCGCCGATACCGACAAAGTGGATATGCTGGATGGCGTGTTTCATAAAATAATTGGGGTCAGATTCGAATTAATTTTCATTTGCGAAGGGTCTCGCAGGCTTCGACGATGCTTTGTGTGGCCTCGCGTTTTTCCAGTTTTTTAGCCGCCAGCGCTTTTTCCAGCAGGACGCTCCGATCGAGCCCGGCCAGTTGCCCGGCCAGAGATTGCGGCGTCAACTGGCCCTGCGGCACCAACCAGCCCGCACCCTGGTCGACCAGAAAACGGGCGTTGACGGTCTGGTGGTCGTCCACGGCCGACGGGAAAGGCACAAACAGCGCGGCGGCACCCACGGCGGCAATTTCGGTCACGGTGCTGGCGCCGGCGCGACAAATCACCAGGTCAGCATCGGCAAAGGCCTGCGCGGTGTCTTCAATGAACGGCGTGAGCTGCGCCTGCACGCCAGCGGCCGCATAGTTGGCACGCAGGGCGTTGATTTGTTTGGCGCCGCTTTGGTGAACCACTTCGGGGCGGTTGGCCTCGGGCAGCAGCGCCAGCGCCTGCGGCACGATGTCGTTGAGCGCTTTGGCGCCCAGACTGCCACCCACCACCAGCAATTTCAGCGGCCCACTGCGACCGGCAAAACGCCGGACCGGGTCGCTCTGCTGCAAAAACGCCGTGCGCAAGGGGTTACCGACCCACTGCGCACCCTTGAGCACCCCGGGAAACGCGCTAAAGACCCTGTCGGCCACGCCCGCCAACACCTTGTTGGCCAGCCCGGCCACCGAGTTTTGCTCGTGCAGCAGCAACGGCTTGCCCAGCAGCACAGCCATCATGCCACCCGGAAACGTGATGTAGCCGCCCAGGCCCAGCACCACGTCGGGCTTGACGCGGCGCAGCACCTGAATGCTCTGCCAGAAGGCCTTGAGCAGACGCAGCGGCAGCAGCGCCACGGTGGTCAGCCCCTTGCCGCGCACGCCGCCGAAGTCAATGGCCTCGAAGGCAAAGCCTTGCGGCGGCACCAACTGGCTTTCCATGCTGGGCTGCGCGGCGCTGCCGCTGCCGCCGAACCAGTGCACGCGCCAGCCTTTGTCACGCAAGGCATGCGCCACCGCCAGACCTGGAAAGATATGCCCCCCGGTCCCACCAGCCATGATCAATGCACACTTGTCGGTGGCGCTCATACCCGGCCTCCATGCATTAAGGTGCGATTCTCTTGGTCGACGCGCAGCACCACGGCAATGGCGATCAGGTTGACCAGAATGGCCGAACCGCCGTAGCTCATGAGCGGCAGTGTCAGGCCCTTGGTGGGCAGCGCGCCCAAGTTCACGCCCATGTTGATGAAGGCCTGAAAGCCCATCCAGATCGCCACGCCCTGCGCCACCAGGCCGGCGAACACCCGGTCGAGCGCGATCGACTGGCGGCCGATGACCATCATGCGGCGCACCAGCCAGAAAAACAGGCAGATCACGGTGACCACGCCGATCAGGCCGAACTCCTCGCCGATCACCGCCAGCAAAAAGTCGGTGTGCGCCTCAGGCAGCCAGTTGAGTTTTTCCACGCTGCCGCCCAGCCCCACGCCAAAAATTTCACCGCGGCCAATGGCGATCAGCGCATGTGTGAGCTGGTAGCCCTTGGCCAGCGCGTTGTGTTCGCTCCACGGGTCAAGGTAGGCAAAAATGCGCTCGCGCCTGAATTCACTGGTGGCAATCATCAAGCTGAATGCCACCAACAACACCGCAGTGATCAAGGAAAACATGCGCGCGTTGACACCGCCCAAAAACAGAATGCCCATGGCGATCACGGCAATCACCATGAAGGCACCCATGTCGGGTTCGGCCAGCAACAGCACGCCCACCACGGCCACCGCAGCGCCCATCGGCAGCACGGCGCGAAAGAAGCGCTCCTTGACGTCCATCTTGCGCACCATGTAGTCGGCCGCGTACAGCAGCACGGTGAATTTGGCCAGCTCGGAGGGCTGAAAGCTCAGCGGCCCGACGCTGATCCAGCGGCGCGCGCCATACACCACCTTGCCCACATGCGGAATCAGCACCACCGCCAGCAACAGCAGCGAGAATAAAAACAGCGGTCGGGCCAACTTTTCCCAGCGTGCCAGCGGCACCTGGTAAGCCATAAGCGCCACCGCCAGGGCAATCACCAGCCACATGGCGTGGCGCACCAGAAAATAGGTATGCGTGTAGCGCGCAAAGCGCGGGTTTTCGGGCATGGCGATCGAGGCTGAATACACCATGACCAGCCCCCACAACAACAGCGCCACCGTGACCCACACCAGCGGCTCATCGAAGCCCTGGGCACGCGACGGTGTGGCATTGATGGACGACAGGCGCGAGCCACCCAAGCGCACCGGCAAGACGACACCCGCAGGGGCCCGGGCCACACCGAATCGCCCCAGCCAGCCAAACAGGCCTTGGCAACGGGCCGAGATGGCGCTCATAGACCGCCCTCCAGCATGACACCGGCGTCCACTGCCAGGTGTTCCACCGCCTGCACAAACATCCGGGCGCGGTGCTCGTAATTGTCAAACATGTCAAAACTGGCGCAGGCTGGCGACATCAGCACCGCGTCGCCGGTCTGCGCTTGTGCGCTGGCCTGGGCCACGGCATCCATCATCGTGTCTGCAGCAAACAATGGCACTTGCGTGTTGGCCAGCGCGGCGCGAATCAGCGGCGCGTCGCGCCCGATCAGCACCACGGCGCGGCCATAGCGGCGCACCGGCTCGGCCAGCGGAGCAAAGTCCTGGCCCTTGCCCTCGCCGCCCAGAATCACCACCACGCGGCGCTCGGCGCCCAGCCCTTGAAGGGCAGCCACGGTGGCACCGACATTGGTACCTTTGCTGTCGTCAAAGTATTCAATGCCGTCGATGATGCCCACCGGCTGTACCCGGTGCGGCTCGCCGCGGTAGTCGCGCAAACCATAAAGCATGGGGCCCAGCGCGCAACCGGCGCTACAGGCCAGCGCCAGTGCAGACAAGGCATTGATGGCGTTGTGGCGACCGCGAATGCGCAACGCGTCAGCGGGCATCAGGCGCTGAATGAACAGTTCGGGCGCTTCACCCTTGCGCGGCTTGAAGGTTTCGTCGGCTTCGAGCGCGCGCACCAGCCAGGCCATGCCATTGACGGTTTCGATGCCGAAGTCGCCAGGGCGCTGCGGCAGGTCGCCGCCAAAGGTGACGTAATCGCGCTGCCGGGGCTTTTGCAATTTGACGCGCGCGGGCGCTGGCAGCATCGCCATGACCGCCTCATCGTCGCGGTTCAAAATCATCAGACCGTGCTCACCAAAAACGGCTGTTTTGGCTTGCACGTAGACGGCCATGGTGCCATGCCAGTCGAGATGGTCCTGACTGATGTTGAGCACCGCGCCAGCGGTGGGCTCAAAGCCGGGCGCGCCGTCAAGCTGAAAGCTCGACAGTTCCAGCACCCAGACTTCGGGCAGCGCATTGGCGTCGCGCTTTTCCATCAGCGTGTCGAGCAGCGACGGGCCGATGTTGCCCGCCACCGCCACACTTTTGCCAGCACGCTCGACCAGTTGCCCGGTGAGCGAGGTCACCGTGGTCTTGCCGTTGGTGCCGGTGATGGCCAACACCTTGGGCGCGTAGTCGCGGCTGGCCTTGAGGTCGGCGAGCGCTTGCGCAAACAGGGTCAGTTCACCGGCAAGCAGGATGCCCGTGGCTTGGACAGCTTCGGCCATCACGGCCACATCAGCCGGGCTCAGGCCCGGGCTTTTGAACACGGCCGTGATGCCGCCCTGCAGCAGCGTGGCATCCAGCGGCCCTGTGACAAAACGCGCAGCAGGCACATCGCGCTGCAGCGCGGCCAACTGCGGCGGCGCGCTGCGGGTGTCGGCCACCGTGACCTGCGCGCCACCCCGTGCGCACCAGCGCGCCATCGCCAGGCCAGACGTACCGAGGCCCAGTATCAGCACATGTTGGTTTTGCAGCGTTGTCATGGTTTTAGCGCAGCTTCAGGGTGGACAGGCCGACCAGACACAGCAGCATGGTGATGATCCAGAAGCGCACCACCACCTGCGTTTCTTTCCAGCCACTTTTCTCGAAATGATGGTGCAGCGGCGCCATCTTCAGAATGCGCCGACCTTCGCCGAAACGCTTCCTGGTGTATTTGAAATACAGCACCTGCATCATCACCGACAGGGCTTCGACGACAAAGATGCCGCCCATGATGGCCAGCACGATCTCTTGGCGCACGATGATGGCGATGGTGCCCAACGCCGCACCGAGCGCCAGCGCACCCACGTCGCCCATGAAGACCTGCGCCGGGTGCGTGTTGAACCATAAGAACGCCAGCCCGGCACCGGCCATGGCGGCACAAAATACCATCAGTTCACCAGCCCCGGGAATATGCGGCAAGAACAGGTAGCGAGCAAACACCACGTTGCCGGTGACGTAGGCAAAAATGCCCAGGCAGGCCCCGACCATCACCACTGGCATGATGGCCAGTCCGTCGAGGCCATCGGTCAGGTTCACCGCATTGCTCGAGCCCACGATCACCAGATAACTCAACACCACAAAGCCCAGCACGCCGAGCGGGTAGCTGATTTCCTTGAAAAACGGCACCATCAAGCCCGCCTTGGGTGGCAGGTCCAGGTCAAAGCCCGACTGCACCCAGGTAAAAAACAGCTCCAGCACGCGGTAGTTGGTGTTCTCGGAAATGGAAAACACCAGGTACAGCGACGCGGCCAGGCCGATCAGCGACTGCCAAAGGTATTTCTCGCGCGATGGCATGCCCTCGGGATCCTTGTTGACCACCTTGCGCCAGTCGTCTGACCAGCCAATGGCACCAAAGCCCAGTGTGACCAGCAGCACGATCCAGACAAAGCGGTTGCTCCAGTCAAACCAGAGTAGCGTCGAGATGAAAATGCACAGCAAAATCAACACGCCACCCATGGTTGGGGTGCCACTTTTGACATGGTGCGTGTCCATGCCGTAGCCGCGAATCGGCTGGCCGATTTTGAGTTCGGTCAGGCGCCGAATCACCCAGGGGCCGGCGGCCAGACCCATCAGCAGCGCGGTCAGCGCAGCCATCACGGCGCGAAAAGTCTGGTACTGGAAGACGCGCAAAAAGCCCATCTCGGGCGACAGCGTTTGCAGCCACTGGCTCAGCCAGATCAGCATAGGGTGGCCTCCTTGTTTTCTTTGTCGGGTTGCGAGGCTTGCACAATGGCGTCGACCACACGCTCCATCTTCATGAAGCGCGAGCCCTTCACCAACACGCTCGCCACGTCGGGCAGCGCCGCCAGCACGGCGGCCTGAACGTCATTGATTCGCGCATGCACCTCGACCGCTGCAAGGGACGCGGCAACCGGCGCTGCGGCTTGCGTACAGGCGCTGCCGGTGACGATGATTTTGTCGATCTGCTGCGCCAGCGCCCATTGCAGCGCCTCGGCATGAAACTGCGGCCCCTGGTTGCCGACCTCGCCCATATCACCCAACACCAGCAGGCGTGGCCCGGGCAACGCGGCCAGCACGTCGATGGCGGCGCGTACCGAGTCGGGGTTGGCGTTGTAAGTGTCATCGACCAGCGTGATGGCGCGCCCGCCATGGCGCACCAGTAACGCCCGCGAGCGGCCCTTGACCGGCTCAAACGCCTCAAGCCCGGCCGCGATGGCGGTCAGCGGCACACCGGCGGCCAGCGCGCAAGCGATGGCGGCCAGCGAATTCCTGACGTTGTGCGCGCCCGCGATGTGCAGGGCGTAATGCAACGCGCCTTGCGGCGTCATGGCGCTGACCTGCCAGGCCGCGCCCGACCAGATCGCCTGCGTGGTGTGCACCGCCGTTGAGAATGCATCGTCATCGCGAGGCTGCAGGCCGTGGCGATCCATACCTTCGGAAGTCATGGATTGCCGCGCTTCGCTCGCAATGACAGCCGGCTGACCAAAGCACAGCCGCGCACGCGCACCCGTCTTGTCAGCCCACAGCGCGCTGTAAGCGTCATCGAGCGGGAACACAGCCACGCCGTCTTTGGGCAGCGCGTCGATCACCGCGCCGTTTTCCTGCGCCACAGCTTCGACGGTTTGCATGAATTCGAGATGCTCGCGCTGGGCGTTATTGACCAGCGCCACGGTGGGTTGGGCGATGGCGGCCAGCGCGGCAATTTCGCCAGGATGGTTCATGCCGAGCTCGACCACCGCCATCTTGTGATGCGCGCGCAAGCCCAGCACGGTCAGCGGTACGCCGATGTCGTTGTTCAGATTCCCTTGCGTGGCCAGATAGGCCTGCGGCTGCCAGGCGCGCAGGATGCTGGCGATCATCTGTGTCACCGTGGTCTTGCCGTTGGAGCCGGTCACTGCAATCAGTGGCAGCTTGAACTGCTTGCGCCAATGCGTGGCCAGTTGCGCCAAGGCCTGTTTGGCATCAAGCACCACCAGACCCGGCAAGCCCGCCTGACGCAGTTGTTCAGCCGCGCCGTCGGCTTGGCAAATGGCCGCCACTGCGCCCCGGGCTCGCGCCTCGGCCAGAAAGTCGTTGCCGTCAAAGCGCTCGCCGCGCAGCGCCAAGAACAGGTCGCCCGGCGCCAGCGTGCGCGTGTCGGTGTGCACGCGTTGAATCACCACAGCGGCCGGCACCAGTGCGCCAGTCACCAACTGGGCCGGAGCCAGCCAAGCAGCAACTTGTTGCAAGTTCATCATGGCACTCATGCGGGTTTCCATGGCGCCGAAGCGGTCAAGGGTGTAAAAGCCGTTTGCACTTGCGCCAGGTCTGAAAAAGGCAGGCGCTGGCCGGCAATTTCCTGATAGTCCTCATGGCCCTTGCCGGCCAGCAGCACCACGTCAGTCGCGGCGGCTTGCGCAAGTGTTTGCGCAATGGCGCAGGCCCGGTCAGGCTCTACCTGCACGTCGGCCACGCCGGTCAGGCCGAGCAGTATCTGGCTGATGATGGCGTCCATGGCCTCGGCGCGCGGGTTGTCGCTGGTGACCACCACACGGTCGGCGTGCGCACCGGCGATGGCGCCCATCAGCGGGCGCTTGCTGCTGTCGCGGCTACCACCACAGCCAAACACGCACCATAGCTTGCCGCCGCGCGCCTGCACCAATGGCCGCAGGGCGTCGAGCGCCTTGGCCAGCGCATCGGGCGTGTGGGCGTAATCAACAGCCACCAGCGGCCGTCCCGGTGCGGTGACGCATTCCATGCGCCCCGGCACCGGCGACAAATGCGCGCAGGACTGAACTGCAGCTTCGAGGGAAATGCCCAGCGTGCGCAAGGTGGCGATGACGCCCAGCACATTGCTCACATTGAAAGCGCCGATGAGTTGCGTGCTCAAGCGCAGCTTTTGCGGGCCCTCGACCACGTCGAACGCCACGCCCTGAGTTTCATAACGGATGTCTTGCGCCTGCAGGCGGGCGGGGTTGGCGGCACCCGGGGTGATCGACAGTGTCCAGACGTCGATCGCGCCAGCGGCCAAACCACCGTCCAGCTGCACGGCAAGTTCGGCGCCATAAGGGTCGTCAACATTGATCACCGCCGCGCGCAAGTCGGGCCAGGCAAACAGGCTGGCCTTGGCCTGCCAGTAGCGGTCCATATCGCCGTGGTAATCGAGATGGTCTTGCGTGACGTTGGTCAGCACGGCAGTGTGGATACGTGTGCCGGCCAGGCGCTGTTCCTCGATGCCGATCGATGACGCCTCGATGGCACAGGCGCGCAAGCCCTGTTTGACAAAGTCAGCCAGAGCGGCCTGCAGCGCCACCGGGTCGGGCGTGGTCAGACCAGTGCTCACCAGGCGCGGCGGTACCCCGACGCCCAAGGTACCGATCACACCACAGAGCACAGGTTTGGCAATTTCCGGATTCAGATTCGACAGCGTCTGCGCCAGCCACCAGGCGGTCGAAGTCTTGCCGTTGGTGCCGGTCACGGCCAGCACCGCCAGACGTTCGCTCGGCGCGCCAAACCAGGCGTCGGCCACCAGACCGCTGGCCGCTTTCAAACCCGGGTAAGTGGCGATCCGGGCATCATCGAGGCCGAAAGCCTGCACGCCGTCATGCTCAACCAAACAGGCTTGCGCGCCCGCAGCCAGAGCGTCGACCACATGGGCGCGGGCATCTACCGCCGCACCAGGCCAGGCCAGCAAGCCATCACCGGGCTGCAGCAAGCGGCTGTCGGTGCGCAGTGTGCCGGTGACGCGCGCGCGCAGCCAGGCTGCGGCTTGTTGCGGGGACGTGAGGCGTTGCAGCATCAAAAGCTCTCTTCCACCGCATCGGTGATGACCTGAGGCACCACTGACATGTCGGGTTCAACACCGAGCACCCTGAGCGTCTGCTGCACGGTCTGGCTGAACACTGGGGCGGCCGTATCGCCGCCGTAATACTTGCCGCCACTGGGCTCGTCGATCATCACCGCCACGGCAATACGCGGCGCGTCGATGGGTGCCAGGCCGGCAAAGACGCCGCGGTATTTCTTGCTGGCGTAGCCCTTGCCCTCAACCTTGCGCGCGGTGCCAGTCTTGCCACCCACCGAGTAGCCCATGGCCTGCGCTTTTTGCGCCGTGCCGCCTGGACCCGTCACCAAGTGCAGCATGTGGCGCACGGCAAGGGCGTGGCGCGCGTCGATCACCGGCACGCCAATGGCGGGCTCGTCCATTTTGAACATGGTCACCGGCACCAGGTCGCCTTCGCGGCCGAAGATGGTGTAGGCGTGGGCCAACTGGAACAAGCTCACCGACAGGCCATAGCCATAGCTCATGGTGGCCTGCTCAATCGGACGCCAGCTCTTGTAGGGGCGCAGGCGACCGCTCACCGCGCCCGGAAACGGCAGCACCGGCTTTTGACCAAAACCGACTTGCTGGTACATCTCCCACATTTTCTTGGCCGACATTTGCATGGCAATCTTGACGGTGCCGACATTGCTCGACTTCTGGATTACTTCGTTCACGCTCAGAATGCCATGGGCGTGCGAATCGCTGATGGTGGCGTTGCCAATCCTCATGCGCCCGGGAGCAGTTTGAATCGAGGTCTGGGGCGTTATCTGCCCCAGGTTCAGCGCCTCGGCAATCACAAAGGGTTTCATGGTCGAGCCGGGCTCAAAGGTGTCGGTCAGGGCCCGGTTGCGCAGCTGCGCGCCGCTCAGGTTGCGGCGTTTGTCGGGCACAAAGCTGGGGTAGTTGGCCAGCGCCAGCACCTCGCCGGTGTGCACGTCGAGTACGACCACGCTACCGGCCTGGGCCTTGTGCAGCAGCACCGCCTCCTTGAGCGTCTGGTAGGCAAAAAACTGCACCTTGCTGTCGATGCTGAGTTGCAGGTCACGGCCATCGACCGGCGCGATTTGCTCGCGCACGTCCTCCACCACCCGGCCCATGCGGTCCTTGATGACGCGCCGTGATCCGTTACGCCCACCGAGCTCTTTGTTGAAGGCCAGCTCCATGCCCTCCTGACCCTGGTCCTCGACGTTGGTGAAACCCACCACGTGCGCGGAGGCCTCGCCCTCAGGGTACTGGCGCTTGTACTCCTTGCGCTGGTAAATGCCTTTGAGGCCCAGCGCGGCGATGTCTTTGCCCACCGACGCATCGACCTGACGCTTGAGCCAGACAAAGGTTTTATCTTCGTCTTCGAGCTTTTTATTCAGGGTGGCGAGCGGCATATCGAGCAGTTTGGCCAGCTTTTTAAGCGCCTCGGGCGAGCGCGGTACATCTTCCGGAATGGCCCAGATGCTGGGCACCGGAATGCTCGACGCCAGCACCACGCCGTTGCGGTCCAGAATGCGGCCGCGGCTGGCCGGCAGCGCCAGAGTACGGGCAAAGCGCACCTCACCCTGCTTCTGAAAAAACTCGTTCTCGATCACCTGGATATAAACCGCGCGCCCGATCAGGCCGGCAAAACACAGCGCGATAACGGCCACAATGAACTTGCTGCGCCACACTGGCGTTGGGCTGGCCAGCAAGGGGCTTGATGTGTAAGTGATGCCTCGGCTCATGGCGAGCCTCCACTGGCCGCGCTGGGCGAACTGATTGCACCGACCGAAGTGACCGCTGGTGCAACAGCACCGTGGGCATAGGTGACATAGGTCGTGACTGCGGGCGTGGCAGCGCGCATCTGCAACTTCGACTTGGCCAGTGCCGCGACCCGTGCCGAGGTGGCCTGGGCCCGTTTTTCAACCTGCAGGGCTTCGTTTTCCGCCGCCAGCCGGTGCGCCTGCGACTGCGCCCGATCAAACTCGGAATAAAGTCGGCGCGACTGGTATTGCACATTGACCAAATACAGGGCGCTGAGTATCAAACCCAGCAGCAGAACCAGATTGAGCCGGGTCATGCGTGAGGCTCCTCAGCGGCAGCGCCCAGGCGCTCGGCCACCCGCATGATGGCGCTGCGTGCGCGCGGGTTGGCCACCACCTCGGCAGCGCCGGGCTTGACGCGCGAGATCACCTTGAACTGCATCACTTGCGGCGCCGCAAATGGGACTCGGCGGTCAAACACCTCGCGCGAATGTTTGACCAAAAATTGCTTGACGATGCGGTCTTCCAGCGAGTGGAAACTGATCACCACCAGGCGCCCGCCGGGCTGCAGCACCTTGAGCGCAGCCGCTAGCGCCTGTTGTAGCTCTTCAAGCTCGGCATTGATGAAAATCCGAAAAGCCTGAAATGTGCGCGTTGCAGGGTCCTTGCCCGGCTCGCGGGTTTTGACCGTGTCAGCCACGATTCTGGCCAGTTCAGTGGTGGTTGAAATAGCGCCCCGAGCCTGTCGGCGCGCAACAATCGCCTTTGCAATGGGCCCAGCAAACCGCTCTTCGCCATAGTCACGTATGACCTCCGTAATTTTGTCAACATCAGCCTCTGCCAACCACTCGGCCACGCTGCTACCCCGCGTGGTGTCCATGCGCATGTCGAGCGGCCCATCGGACCTGAAACTGAAACCGCGCGCCGGGTTGTCCACCTGCGGTGAACTGATGCCCAGGTCAAGCAACACGCCCGCCACGCTGGCGGCCGGCAATTCATCCAACTGGCTGAAGCCCTGGTGCCGAATGGAAAAGCGCGCATCATGAATTTTGGCCGCCTCGGCCAACGCCTCGGTATCCTTGTCGAACGCGATCAGGCGAGCGTTGGCAGGTAGCCGCGACAGGATCAGGCGGCTGTGGCCGCCGCGGCCAAAGGTGGCATCCACATAAACGGGCGCTTTGGCAGGTTCTTCAGCCTGCCCATCAGCTTCAGGTGCACCCAGCAAAGCATCGACTGCTTCGCTCAATAACACCGTGGTATGAGTCCATAAAGTTTCCACCGCCGGCCTTCAGAAAGAGAAGTCCTTGAAAACATCGGGCATGTCGCCTTGCATGGCTTTGGCTTCCTGGGCGTCGTAGGTGGCTTTGTCCCACAACTCAAAAAAGCTGCCCATGCCAAGCAACACCGACTCTTTGCTGATGCCCGCCGCCGCGCGCAGCTCGGGCGAAACCAGCACGCGCCCGGTGGCGTCGATCTCGACGTCCATGGCGTTGCCCAGAAAGATGCGTTTCCACCACTGCGCCGACATCGGCAACGCGGCAATGCGTTCACGAAATTTTTCCCACTCAGGGCGCGGGAAAATCATCAGACAGCCGTGCGGATGCTTGGTAATGGTGAGTTGGCCAGCTGCGGTGGCGCTCAAAACGTCGCGATGCCGGGTTGGCACTGAAAGCCGACCCTTTGCGTCAAGACTTAATGAGGAAGCCCCTTGAAACACGATTGCTGACCTTTGATTTTCAGAATGGACTGGGATGTGGTGGAAGAAAAGCACAATTCACCACTAAATTGCACTTTTTTGCACTGTATCAGCAAAAACAAGGTCTGCAAACCTCTTTGCAACAAATTTTTGACAATGAAATCAAAGACTTAGAAGCGATTTAAAGACTAAATTCAGACAAAAATCGTTCTAAATGAAGCACTTAGCACTCTAAGTGAATGTGATGCGTTAGGACCAGGTGTGTTGGGACAGCGCAAAACTTCGATGAAGTGTTGGGGCCACCAACAGAGACTTCGTCACTGCGAGCGTAGCGCGCCAGTCCATGCGTGCAGAAGTCCTGGATGGCTTCACTGCGTTCGCAATGACGGGGTTGTTGATGGAAGGTGGTCTGGGCGACACTTCAAACAGCCAAACAGCCAAACAGCCAGACAGCCACGATCAGTTGGGGTCAGAGCACGTCGCTGCGCGAGTGGTCTGACCCGCACAGACAGCCACGATCAGTTGGGGTCAGAGCACGTCGCTGCGCGAGTGGTCTGACCCGCAATGTCTAGAGAATATACCTGCTCAAATCCTCGTTCTGGCTGAGTTCGGCCAGGCGGGCATCGACATAAGCCGCATCAATCTGGATGGTCTGGCCGGTCAGGTTGGCGGCGTCGAAGCTGACCTCGTCGAGCAAGCGCTCCATCACCGTGGACAGACGGCGCGCGCCAATGTTTTCAGTACGCTCGTTAACATCAAAGGCAATCTGCGCCAGCCGCCCAATGCCGGCGTCTGAAAACGCAATCGTCACCTGCTCGGTGGCCAGCAAGGCCTGGTACTGCTTGACCAACGAGGCGGTGGTTTGCGTCAAGATCGCCACAAAGTCTTCAACCGAGAGCGACTGCAACTCAACCCGGATTGGAAAGCGCCCCTGCAATTCGGGAATCAGGTCACTGGGCTTGCTCAGGTGAAACGCGCCCGAGGCAATGAACAAAATGTGGTCGGTCTTGACCATGCCGTATTTGGTCGACACCGTGGTGCCTTCCACCAGCGGCAGCAGGTCGCGCTGCACGCCCTGGCGCGAGACTTCAGCACCACTGCCCTCGGCGCGCGAGGTCACTTTGTCGATTTCGTCAATGAAGACAATGCCGTTTTGCTCCAGCATTTGCAGTGCCTGGGTTTTGATCTCATCCTCGTTGACCAGCTTGCCGGCTTCTTCTTCGACCAGCAGCTTGAGCGCTTCGGCAATTTTGAGCTTGCGCTTTTGCGTTTTGTTCTGGTTGAGCTGGCCAAACATGCCGCGCAACTGCTCGGTCATTTCCTCCATGCCAGCCGGGCCCATGATCTCGAGCTGTGGCGTGTTTTGTGCCAGGTCCAGCTCGACGTCGCGGTCATCGAGTTGACCCTCGCGCAGCTTCTTGCGAAAGGTCTGACGCGCGGTACTTTCGGGCTCGTTATTCTGCACCACGCCAAATTCCTGCTTGGGCATCGGAATCAGGATGTCGAGCAGGCGATCTTCGGCAGCGTCCTGGGCGCGCTCGCGCACTTTTTTGGTCTCGGCCTGGCGCGTTTGCTTGACCGCAATGTCGGCCAGGTCGCGGATGATGGCATCGACGTCCTTGCCGACATAACCGACTTCGGTGAACTTGGTGGCCTCGACCTTGATGAACGGGGCATCGGCCAGGCGCGCCAGACGGCGCGCAATCTCGGTCTTGCCGACGCCCGTGGGGCCGATCATCAGGATATTTTTGGGCGTGATCTCGGCGCGCAAGTCGAGCCCGACCTGCTGGCGGCGCCAGCGGTTGCGCAAGGCAATGGCCACGGCGCGCTTGGCCTGCTGCTGGCCGACGATGTGGTTGTCGAGCTCGGCGACGATTTGTTGGGGGGTTAAAGAGGACATATTTAATTAGTTGAGGACATAACCTAGTCAGTTGAGGACAGAGCAAATTTGCTACGCAAATCTTGGTCTGTCCCGCAAAGTTTCACAATGTCTCTATCGTATGGTTCATGTTGGTGTAGATGCAAATCTCACCGGCAATTTCCAGCGATTTTTTGACCATGTCGGTGGCCGACAGGTCGGTATGGTTGAGCAAGGCGATGGCCGCAGCCTGGGCGTAGGCGCCACCTGAGCCGATGGCGACAATGCCGTTCTCGGGCTCGAGCACATCGCCGTTGCCGGTGATGATCAAGGAGGCCTCCAGGTCGGCCACCGCCAGCATGGCTTCCAGACGGCGCAGCACGCGGTCGGTGCGCCAGTCCTTGGTGAGTTCAATGGCGGCGCGCACCAGGTGGCCCTGGTGCTTTTCAAGCTTGGCCTCGAAGCGCTCGAACAGCGTAAAGGCGTCGGCGGTGGCGCCGGCAAAACCGGCCAGCACCTTGCCGTGGTAGAGCTTGCGCACCTTGCGCGCCGTGCCCTTGACGACGATATTGCCCAGCGTCACCTGGCCGTCGCCGCCAATGGCGACCTGCATGCCCTCGGGCGTTTGGCGGCGCACGCTGATGATGGTGGTGCCGTGAAATTGCTCCATTGATTTTCCTGTCGTAACGAGTAACTAATGCGTCCGTGTGATCACGTGCGCGTGCTGATTGATACCAACCAGATTGAAAAATGAGGCAATCAGTGGCGGGACATCGGTGAATTCAAGCTGGTGGCCCAGCGCCTGGGCTTGGGCCGCCCAATTCAGAATGCTGCCAGCGGCAGAAAAATCAACCCGGATCAGATCGCTGCAGCTGATGGTCAACGCGCCAGACAGCGCGCTGGACTGCTGACTGGCCTCATTCAATGGAGCCAGCGCCGAAGTGGCACCGTCCAGCAATTCACCTGCCAGAGCCAGGTGCATTGGGCCGCTTGGCGGCGCGGCTTGCAACGGATCATCGTTTTGCGGCCACAATTCTGACAACGCCGCTTCTTCAGGCTCGGCAGACGGAGCCGACGGGAGCAGCTCACAACGAGCCGGGCGCCAGGGCTCGGGCGCGGCCTCAAAGGTGAGGCAATAGTCGAACGCCGCCATGTCGAAATCATCCTGCCATTGCAAAATGCGCAGCAAATCCAGGCGCAAGGCCCACCAAAATATCGGCGTTTGATGCCCGCCCCTGGGTGTGGCGGAACGCAATAAATTGTCCAGCACCTGCTCGCCCGAAAAATACAAGGCGCCGTCCTGCTCGCTCCAGGCAGCCATCAAGGCAGCCAGGTCACGGGCCGCCGGCTCGGTGATCTGCGCCAGCGCAGACCAATCCAGCGCCAGGCTGTTGCCCTGCGGCAACCGGCTGGGAAGCGGGGACAGCGCCTGGGCGTCAAGTTGCGCCGGACTGCGCCATATAACCACGGTGGGCGCGTCCGGCTGCAAGCTGCCATGCACGCCCGCCGGGCGCTGCCAGGTCGGCGCCGAACAGCCGAATTGGCGCGCGTAATTCAGCGCCTCTCGTTCAAAGTTGGCTTGCTGCCCCAAGCTGCGGTAGAGGTCGAACAGGGCTTCAGCCTGGGTCTGGGCCACAGCGCCAAGCGTCGGCTGGGCCCGCAGCGCGCTCAATAAAACGGCTTCGGCACCCGCCTCATCGCCGTTGGCAAAACGCACGGCGGCTTCTTCAAGGTCGGGGTCCGCCAGGTTGTCACCAAGCTCGGAGGCAAACAATTTGGACGACTCGAAACCTTTGTTATCGATCGGCTGCGACTGCCAGCCAGTTGCGAAAACACTTGCCTCGTCGTGCAAACTCGACGGCGCAGCAGGCGTCTGCTCGAG
Organism: Comamonadaceae bacterium CG_4_9_14_3_um_filter_60_33; assembly: GCA_002789915.1. GTDB lineage: Bacteria > Pseudomonadota > Gammaproteobacteria > Burkholderiales > Burkholderiaceae_C > Rhodoferax. Next base: position 24,284 of record PFUD01000022.1, read on the forward strand.
CTGGGTGGGTATATCGTCAAAATCGATCAGGTTGCTGATGAGTTGGGTCGGGTCAAAAAAACTATCTGTTCTTTCCGCCACGGGGTCGGCAACCTCAGCCGCCAGAGGGAGCACAACAGCGTGCTGGGTGGGCTGGCCTTGCGCTTTCCACCACTGTTTGGACATTTGCGCTTCAATTTCATCAATTTTCCGAATCGTCAGGGTCCGATCCTCGCGAACGGAGGCGTCCGTGGCACTGTCCATCAGCGAAGCCTCGTCGTTGCTCTCGGTTTTGGCGACCGGTGCATCACGCCGCAATTGGCGCAACTGGTCAAATTCATGTTTGCGGATGGCGTCTTCATGGCGCTTGCGCTCGATCATGTCCTTGAGCGCTTGGCGGTTTTGCGCCAGCGCAGGCTCTGGCACAGCATCGGGCCCACGCCCAACATTGTCCAGGTCGTGCCAATCGACATTGGGATGACGAACGAACTTGGCAAACTTGGAAAGTAGTCCTGATCGGGTGGAGAGTGTTGCCATACGCTTCAAATTGACGCCTGGTGGCGTCAAACCATCTCAGTCGCCAAACATTTTTTGCTTGAGTTCGCGGCGCTGCTGCGCTTCCAGCGACAGCGTGGCTGTCGGCCGGGCCAGCAGACGACCCACGCCAATGGCCTCACCGGTCTCGTCGCAATAGCCATAGTCGCCGGCGTCGATGCGCGCAATCGACTGCTCAATTTTCTTCAGAAGCTTGCGCTCACGGTCTCGGGTGCGCAACTCGAGGGCGTGTTCTTCCTCGATAGTGGCGCGGTCGGCCGGATCGGGCACGACCACCGTGTCTTCGCGCAGATGTTCGGTGGTTTCGCCCGCGTTGCTGAGTATGTCGTTTTTCAGAGTGACCAATTTCAGCCGGAAGAACGCCAATTGCGTCTCGTTCATATAGACATCATCGGGCATGGCCATCACCTCGGCATCGATCAAGGCGTCGACCGGCTTGGTTTTCCAGTTGTTGGCCAGCTTTTTGTCTTTTTTGAACGACGAGGCCAGTGGCGAAACGATGGGCGTCACAGGGGTGATCTGAGTGAAGCTGGACTTGGCCGCCGTGGAAGCCACCGTCTGGGCCATGGAAGGCACCGTCAATTGGGCGAGTCGCGAGGAGGGCCGTCCGGTGCGCACAGGCACGCCGGAGGGTGTCATCTGGGTCGCTGGCGCCGCTGGTTTGGCCACCGCTTTGGCCGCCGGTTTAGTGGCTGCGGGAACGGCAGTCTTGGGGGATGCGGGGGTTTTGATAGTCACGTCTAAAGGCTTTTTCTTGGGAGAGGATGGGACGGGTTTGCTGACAGGCTCTGGGCCAGCTTTGGTCTTGGTCGGCGCCACCGGCTTGGCATGAGCCAATGCCTTGGCAGGCTTGCCCGGCTGGACTGGCTTGACTGGTTTGGCGGGCGACACGGCTGTCTTGGCAGTCGTTGTTGGTTCGGCAGCTTGTGCTTTCACGGAAGGTCTCCTGGCGGTTTTATCCTGAACATTCTGCGCGGTGGCCAGATTTGCCACCTTGTCAACAGAACTTGGCTGATGGGGCTTGCGGGCAAGCTCATGCACGGGCTTGGCGTCGGCGGGCGAGTGTACAGGCTTCGCAGGGGCAAAGCCCATCAGTTGCAAAATCGAGACAAACATCGAATCTCCTGGCCAAGGTTAACAATCAACTCAAAACAAACTTTGCTCCATGCCCTGCAGGAATATGTCTTTGGGCAGGTCAATTCCGATGAAAACCATTTTGCTACAGGGTGTTTCACCCGGCGCCCAGGCGGGCCCGAGGTCGCTACCCATGAGCTGGTGCACGCCCTGAAAAATCACCTTGCGGTCGGTGCCATGCATGAATAACACGCCTTTGTAGCGCAACATGCGCGGGCCATAAATGTTGACAACCGCACCTAAAAAGTCTTCCAGCTTGGCGGGGTCAAAAGCCCGGTCGGAGCGAAACACAAAACTTTTCACATCGTCTTCATGGGCATGATGGTGGCCGTGCTGGTGCGAGGGGTGGTCGCAATGCTCGCCGTGTTCATGGTCGTGGTGGTCATGATCATGATCATGCCCCGCGTGCTCGTCTTCCTTGAGGAAATCCGGATCGATGTCGAGCTTGCTGTTGAGATTGAAGCCGCGCAGATCAAAGACGTCGCTCAAGGCCACCTCACCAAAATGCACCGCTTTTTGCGGCGCGCGCGGGTTCATGTGCTTGAGGCGGTGCATCAGATCGGCGGTTTCTTCAGCAGACACCAGATCGGTCTTGCTGATGAAAATTTGATCGGCAAAACCCACTTGGCGGCGCGCTTCCTGGCGGTCGTCGAGTTGCTGGTTGGCGTGCTTGGCATCGACCAGCGTCAAGATGGAATCGAGCAGATAGCTCTCGGCAATCTCGTCGTCCATGAAAAACGTTTGTGCCACCGGGCCGGGGTCGGCCACGCCGGTGGTTTCGATCACCACGCGGTCAAAATCGAGCAAGCCCTGGCGTTTTTTGGCGGCCAGCAGTTGCAGCGCCTCGCGCAGGTCTTCGCGGATGGTGCAGCAAATGCAGCCGTTGCTCATCTGGATGATCTGCTCCTTGGAGTCAGTCACCAGGATGTCGTTGTCGATGTTTTCTTCGCCGAACTCGTTTTCGATGATGGCGATCTTCTGGCCGTGGGCTTCTGAGAGCACGCGCTTGAGCAGCGTGGTTTTGCCGGAACCAAGAAAACCGGTGAGGATGGTGGCGGGAATAAGGCTCATATCAAGGCATGCCGAAAGGGTGCGAGTGTAACGACCCCGGGCTGAAACTCACTTACGCATCACCACCAATCCCTTAAGGTATTCGCCTTCGGGGAAATTAACCGTCATGGGGTGGTCTGGCGCGCCGCCCATGCGCTCATGGATGTAGCCATCGACACCGGCATCACACCCCGCAGAAGCGACGATCTTGTGAAACAGGTCGGCGCTGATGCCGCCCGAGCAACTGTAGGTAAACAGCACGCCACCGGGTTCCAGCAGCTTGAAGGCCAGCCGGTTGATGTCCTTGTAAGCACGCGCGGCGCGCTCGGCATGGGCCACAGTGGGGGCGAATTTGGGCGGGTCGAGCACAATGGCGTCAAAAGTGCGTCCCTGATCGATGAACTGACGCAAGGAGGCATTGACGTCGGCATCCATGAAGCTGGCACGGTCGGCCGAAAAACCGTTTATGGCCACATTCGCCGCCGCCATTTCCAGCGCCGGGCCAGACGAATCAATCGACGTGACATGGGCTGCGCCACCGGTGAGCGCCGCCACCGTGAAACCGCCGGTATAGCAATAGCAATTGAGCACACGCTCAAACTTGAGGCGACGCGCGTAGTCAGAAAAACGCTTGCGGCTGTCGCGCTGGTCCAGGTAAAAGCCGGTTTTGTGGCCTTCGGCGATATTCACCGCCAATTGCCAGTCGTGTTCCTGCAGCGTCAGTTCCACCTCGCCCTGGCCGCGCAGCCAGCCGGTGGCCTCGGGCAGGCCTTCCAGAGCTCGGCTGCTGACGTCACTGCGCTCGTAAATTTTGCTCAAGCCGGTGGCCGCCAACAGCGCATCGGCAATGACATCTTTCCAGCGCTCCACGCCGCTTGAGGTGAACTGCGCCACCAGCGTGTCGCCATAACGGTCAACAATCAAGCCCGGCAGGCCGTCGGACTCGCCGTGCACCAGCCGCATGGCATTGCTGCGGATGTCAAAGCGGGCTCGGGCTGTGACCGCGCTGGCGCAGGCA
>PFUD01000124.1 GCA_002789915.1 Comamonadaceae bacterium CG_4_9_14_3_um_filter_60_33
TGACTTGCCGCGCAACTGGGCCACGCCGAATTCGGTGACCACATAATTAACGTCATTTTTGCCGGTTGTGACATGGGTGCCCGGCGTCAGCGTGGGCACGATGCGGGTCAAGGTGTCGTCCCGGGCGGTCGATGGCAGCACGATGAATGACTTGCCGTCACGCGAGCGATTGGCGGCACGCACAAAGTCCACCTGGCCACCGGTGCCGGAGTAGGGTAAGGGCCCCAGGCTTTCTGAGCCGCACTGGCCCAGAAAATCGACCTGTAAGGTGGCATTGATCGACACCAGTTTGTCGTTTTGCGCCGCCAGGTAGGGGTCATTGGTGAAATCAACGGGGTGCATCTCCAGCGCCGGGTTGCGCTCCATGAACTGGTACAGCTTTTTGGAGCCGAGCGCGAACGTGGCCACCATTTTCCCGGGCATGTAGTTCTTTTTACGATTGGTAATGGTGCCGTTCTCGATCAGCGTCAAAATGCCGTCGCCGATCATCTCGGTGTGAAGGCCCAGGTCGTGCTTGCCAGCGAGCTGCATCACCACCGCGTCGGGAATGCCGCCGTAGCCAATTTGCAGCGTGGAGCCATCGTCGATCATGTCGGCCACATACTTGCCAATGGCCTGCTGCACCGGGCCAATTTTTGGCAGGCCGACTTCCGTTACCGGCTCGCTGCTTTCCACCAGCGCGCTGACCTGTGAAATATGAACGTGGCAATTGCCATAGGCAAACGGCACATTGGCGTTGACTTCGAGCACGATGGCGCGCGCTTTCGCCACCGCCGCCATGGTGTAGTCCGGCCCCAGGCTGAGCGAGAAAAAGCCTTTTTCATCCATCGGCGAAGCCATTGAAAAAACCACATCAGCCGGAATCTGGCCACGCTGGATCATGACCGGGATGTCGGAAAAACTACAGGGAATGAAATCGATCGCCCCGCTTTGCCCGCCCGCGCGTGACGCGCCGCCAAAGAAGAAAGCCACGTGGCGCACATGGTCCGCAGTCTCAGGGTCGAAATAGTCAAATTTGCGCACGGCCAGGATTTGCCCCACCTTGATGTCGTGGAAGCGGCGGCGTTGCGTTGAGAGCGCCGTCAACAGCGCCGGCGGCTCGCCAATGCCGGTGGGCACGATGATGAAGTCGCCGTTGCGCAATTGATCGAGGGCATCGTCAGGGGAGCAGCGTTTGCTTTGGTAGAGGGTTTGAAATGACATGGAGCCTGACAGGTTGATGGTGGCGGGGAATCAATGGCTGATGCGTTTGCTGCCTGGCAGGGTGAGCCCGCAGAGCGGGTGCCACCATAACATGAAGCCATGCCCCCATCAAAAGTTCGGAACATCGAGCACCCGAAGGGACTCTCAAGCCCGCATCAGCGCCTCAATTTCGGCCACGCTTACCGGCACATCACGTGTCAGCAGGGTGCAACCTTGGTCCGTGACGACCGCGTCGTCTTCGATGCGGATGCCGATGTTGTGAAACTGCTCGGGAACGCCGTCGGCCGGGCGCACGTAGATGCCGGGTTCGAGGGTGAGCGCCATGCCAGCTCGCAAAATGCGCGCCGGGCGGTCTTTGATCGTTTCACCCGTGAGCGCATCCTGGCGCGTGCTGACCTGGCCGAGTTCGCTGGGTTCGGTGTAGTCGCCGCAGTCGTGCACGTCCATGCCAATCCAGTGGCCGGTGCGGTGCATGTAAAACTGAAAGTAGGCGCGTTTCTCGATCACATCTTCCAGGCTGCCGACCTTGTTTTTGTCGAGCAAACCCACATCGAGCATGCCTTGCGTCAGCACCTTGACCGCTGCGTCGTGCGGGTCGGTAAAGCGTGCGCCGGCCTTGGTGGCAGCTATGGCCGCTTCCTGCGAGGCCAATACCAGTTCATAGAGCGTGCGCTGCGGCCCGGTAAAGACGCCATTGGCAGGGAAAGTGCGGGTGATGTCCGACGCATAGCCGTCAAGCTCGCAGGCGGCGTCGATCAGCACCAGCTCGCCACTCTGCACCAGACCCCGGTCGGCGCGGTAGTGCAGCACGCAGGCGTTGGCGCCGGCCGCCACGATCGAGCCGTAGGCGGGAAATTGTGAGCCCTGGCGGCGAAATTCGTGCAGCAGTTCGGCTTCCAGATGGTATTCGCGCACCTCTTGCCCGGCGCGCAGCATGTTGGCGCTGAGTTGCATGGCGCGGATGTGGGCGACGGCACTGATTTGCCCGGCGCGCAGCATGGTGGCTTGCTCGTGTGCATCCTTGACCAGGCGCATCTCGTCGAGCACGCCGCACAGGTCGTGCTGTGTTTTTGGGCACAGCGCGCCATAGCGCACGCGGGCGCGCAGGGCGCCCAGCCAGCCGTCGATGCGCGTCTCCAGCCCCTTGTGGGTGGCAAACGGGAACCACACGGCATCGCAGCCGTCGATCAGGGCGGGCAATTTGGCGTCAATCTCGGCCACTGAAAAGGCCGCCTCCAGCCCCAACTGGGCCGGCGCGTCGGTCGGCCCAAGCCGGTAGCCGTCCCAGATTTCGCGCTCCATGTCCTTGGGCTGGCAAAACAGCGTGGATTTGCCGTCGCCCGTTACCACCAGCCAGGCCTTGGGTTCGGTAAAACCGGTCAGGTAATAAAAATAGCTGTCAGCGCGGTACGGAAAGTCGCTGTCGCGGTTGCGCTGCTGCTCGGGTGCCGTGGGGATGATGGCAATGCCGCTTGCGCCAATTTTTTGGGCAAGCTGGGCACGGCGCCGGGCGTAAATGGGGTTGGTGTTCATTGCGGAAGTCCTTGTGCGATGCGAAGCAATTCAAGCCCGCGTTCTGTGCGACCGCGACCGCGGCTAGCGCGCAGGGAAAAACGTGTTTCCGAGTCAAATTCCACCAATGCCTGGGTGGTCAATTCATCCAGCAAACGGGCCAGACTGATGCCGCGCTGCTCGGCCATGGCCTTGAGCCGTGCGTGTTTTTGGTCCGGCAGGCGCAATGTCAATGCACTCATTGAATGGACTCCTTTAAAAATTCGGGCGGTGTGATGATTTTCAGCATGGGGAATCGTAGTTCCATGGCAGAAAAATCGCGTGTATTCCAGGTCACGATGTGTGATGCAGCGCAAGCAACAGCCAGTTCCATGACATGGTTGTCACCCTCGTCGCGTAAATTTGGGCGCCATGAATAATAGGTTTTGATCCATTGGCATTGCGCAAAAAATATGTCCAGCAATTCATCGCGTTCATCGGCATTCAGGCGACATCCTTCAAACAGGGTCGCGCGTGACATCACGTCTTCATATTCAAGATAGAGCGCCGAACCCATGGCTGGTATGACCAAGCCCGACAGGCACCGCTGGATGACGCCAGCCGATGCACCGACCCCCATGCAGGCGCCTACAAAGACATTGGTATCGATCACAATCATAGCCAAGATGATACCGGGAAAAGTTTTTCGGTGTCATATGTGGTGTCATTTTCCGGCATTGAGCTGTGCCAGCCGCTGCGGTGTACCCACATCGGTCCAGGCGCCGTAATACAACTCGGCGGATACCTGACGATTGTCCATGGCGCGGCGCAACAGCGGTGCCAATGGGGCCTTGATACCATTCGGGTTGCCTGCTGCGATGTCGCACCAGGGCGGCTCGAACAGGGCGCGGCGGTAAAGGGCGATGGTGGAAAAGGTGTAGCGCGGGCGCGGGTCGTCTTTGCTCAGGTTCAGCGCCAGCGCCCCAGCGGCATCCGCTGCAGTCTGTAGGCCAAAGTCGCCCCCCGGGTTGTGCGGCGGGTTGGGCACCAGCCACAGATGCGCCAGCATGCCGCTGGCGGCAAAGCGATCGAGCGCCGCCTGACTGAATTCAAAGCCGGGCGTGAACACATCGGCGGCCAGCACCCAGAACACTTCGCCCAGCAGCGGCAGGGCGCGCACGATGCCGCCGGCGGTTTCCAGCGCGCCGCCAAAGTCGCGCCCTTCGTGCGAGTAGCGCAGGGCCAGGCCAGGTTGATCTGACGTGGT
>PFUD01000155.1 GCA_002789915.1 Comamonadaceae bacterium CG_4_9_14_3_um_filter_60_33
GAAAGACTGCGCGCAATTGGCGCTGATTGATCAATTCATGAATCATGGGCACTCCAAAACAAGTCTTGAAGTGTCGATGAATTTTGTGACGCACCCGTGTCAAGCGCGTGAAGGTACCCAAGCGCACGGCGCTGGCTTGCTGATCACATGCTGGTAAAGAAGCCGATCCCGACCAGCGTCAGCAGGGTCAGGCCGATCACGATCAGCGTGAAACCCAGCACCGTTGAGCCCTTCACCATGGCAGTGGACGGGGCATCGACCAGGTGCTTCTCCAGCTCACCGGACTCCAGCAGGCGCTTGTACTGCAGCGGGTGCTCGTGCATCAGCTCGTCAAGCGTGAAAGTGCCGGTGAACATGACCCTGTCCAGCGGGAACTTGTCGGGCCGGAAGTGGTTGTTGAAGAAATGCACGGTGAACAGGAACACCACCGCCAGGAAGGCTTCTTCACTGTGGAAGATGGCCGCCACATTGAACACCCAGCCGGGCAGGAACTTGGCCGCAATGTGCGGGAACCACATCAGGATGCCGCTGATGCCGATGATGGTGCCCCCCAAGAACGGTGCCCAGTAGTCAAACTTTTCCCAATAGGTCCAGCGGTCGAACACCGGCCTGGGTGCCTTGCCAAAGAACCACTTGAACATGGCAACGATGTCCTTGAGGTCTTGCGGGCCGGGCACCATGGAGTTGGGGCCGAAGATTTTGAAGCTCTTCCAGTCGCGCCCGATCCTGATGGCCATGTAGAACAGATGCCAGAAGAACACGCCGGCAAAAACCACCGTCGCCACGCGGTGCACCAGCCCGGCGGTTTGCGGCCCGTTGAGCAGCGTCATCAGCGGTTGCGCCCACGGCGCCTGCGGGTAAAAGAGAGGAATACCGGTGAGCGTGAGCGTCATCAGGCTCAAGGCAAACAGCAGGTGGGCGATGCGCCAGGTGCGACTAAAGCGCTGGAAGTGCTTGCCCTGGAACTTGGCGGGCAAAGCAGGCAGGCCTTCTATCTTGACGTGCGGCTGCGACTTGCGCTGTTGGCGCTCTTTGTATTCGCGGTAGAACCACAGCAAGCTGTGCAGCCAGAAGAAGCCGAAAGTGCCCAGCAGCAACTGGATCATGATCTTGTTGGCCACCCAAATTTGCGGATAGGTGTCAAAGTTGCTGGCATTGCCGTGCGGACTGAAGCTGACAAAGCCGACCGTGGCCAGCGGGATGTCTTTTTTGCCGCTGTGGCACTCCTGGCAGGATTTCAGCCGGTTGTCCGTGTGCATCTTGGACACCGGGTTGGAGGAAGGCTCGATGTCGTGGCTGCTGTGGCAGTCGAAGCACTTGGCCGTGTGGGCGTAGCCCAGCGTGGTGATCTTGCCATGGTAGGTGGCGCGGTAGGAGTCGTAGGCGTCATCATGGCAGCTGCCGCAGCTGTCGGTGATCGCCTGTTTCACCAGGCTCGACGAGGTTCTTTTGACGTTATGCGCAGTGTGGCAATCAGCACAGTCAGCAGCCTTGGGGTTGTGGTTTTCCTTGATTTCCCGGCCATGCACCGACTCGGCCCAGGTTTCGAGCTGGTAGTCGTGGCAGGTGCCACAGATGTCCGAAATGCCGAGGTGCCACTCGGTGCGCTCGGGCGTTCCGCGTGGCGGCACATTGAAGCTGTGGACGTTGTGGCAGTCATTGCAGGACGCATTGGGCTTGCTTGGGTCTTCGCTGCTTGGCTTTGCATGGTGCGAAGTCTGGTAGGTTTCGATGCTGGCGCCCACGGCGCGCATCCAGCGCCGCTCACCGGCGACCTTGACCTGCGCCGCGGTGTCGGTGAGCTTTTGGTGGCATTGCACGCAATCAGGACGCGTCTCACCGAGGGTTTTCTTGTGGTTGGGGCCACTGTCATTGATTTCGAGGTGGCAGTTCACGCACTCCATGCCGGAATGCACACTTTTGGCGAAAGCGGCGGGTACTACAGTGCAAAGCACGCGCTTTTCATCGTCTGTACCTGCGACCTCAAGCTTGCCTTTTTGGCCATCGTGGCACGAAAGACAGGTCTGGTTGCCCAGCCCCGTCGCATTGTCGGCGGCGAGGGCGCCACCCGATAGACTGGCGGCGACGCAAAGCGCCGCGGCCATGAACCAATTCGTCAACTTACTGCCACGCATGATGGATGTTCTCCCAACCCTGTTAATTGATCGGGGCGCGTGCGATTTACACCAGCACAAGTACCTAATCTGGCTGGATTTGGCTGCGTTCCGAAGTAAGTGAGCGGGCTGTGAAGCGCCTGGCTCTGCTGCCGATCACCAGGAGCTGGCGCCGGCAGCCCTGAACTTGGCTATTGCGAAAGAATCCACTGGGCGAGGTTTTTGAGCTCGGCCTCGTCCTTGGTTTTGATGATGACGTGCTCTTCTTCGGAGCCGTCATCGCTCTTGTGCTTGGGACCGGTAGTGAGGTTCTTGATGATGCTTGCTTCTGCATCGGCCTTGCCCTTGTACTTGGCGGCAATTTTCTTGAAGGCGGGGCCCGTCTTGTCTTTGTCCACAGAGTGGCATTTTGCACATTTGTTACTCTTCAACGAGGCTTCTGCCTGTGCTGCATCGACTGCAGCATGAACAGGGGCCATTCCAGCCAGGGCGAAAAGCAGGGATCCGGCTACGATGAGGGGGGTCTTGGTTTTCATACACTACTCCTTGGTTAAAAAAACTTTTCAGATAGGTAAGCCGGGTTACCAAACTGCCCGTAACTCACAAAGTTAGCCAGGTCCAGCAAATCACGGTATTTCATGACAGCGCCATACACGTGAACACTGCTGGTCAAAACTGCCATGATTTTTTCCGGGTCTGCACCCGCCATAGCGCGAATTCCCTTGATCCCGGTCGCATGGTTGCCCTTGGCATACACGCCCTCATTACCCTTGTAATCCCAGCCATGGCACTCCTTGCAGCGCCAGGTTTCGCTCGGCACGTTGGCGTAGTAGGCCTTGGCCGGATAGGACGGATGCGGCAGCGCCTGGCGCTGGCCGCCCAACTGAGCCTGCCAGTCGTCATAGAGCCGGCCGCCATTGGCAACCGAACTTGCCATGTTGACGCTGCGCAGTGACTTCAGATAAGCCAGCATATTGGCTGCGGTGTCGTCGCCGAGTGTTCTGAGTGCCGGCATGTCACCGCCGGGGTGGCCGTTGAGTGTGACGTGCAGGACCTCCATGGGGCGCTGGCGTGCAGAGTCTCCTAGCGGCGGAATTTGGCGCAGCCGGTCACCTTCAAGGCCGTGACAATTGGCGCATACCGTAGCAAAGACCTTTTCAGAGTAGCCTTGGCCGGGTTTGATTTTTGCGGTCATGTCCATCAGCTTGCGCATGTCCGACTGGCCGGTGCTGACAAAGTTGGCCAGGTCCAGCCTGTCGCCTTCGTCGAGCAGGTCTTCATAGCCGTGGTTGGCATTTTTGAGGATCGCCAAAATGGCTACAGGGTCGGCATTCTGTTTGCCAGCGATGCCGACAAAGCCGTGCTGGCCCTGGTAGTCCCAGCCATGACATTCCACGCAACGCCAGGTGTCAGATGCAGCCACCCGCACTTGCTGGGTCTTGAAGGCGGGATTGGGTTGATTGGGAATGCGCGTTTTTAACTCAACGCTCAGGTTGTCATACAACCTCCCTCCACGAACCACCGATGCGGGGTCAGCGGCACTTGCCAGAGTTGTCGTACAAGTTGCCAACAAGGCCACCAAAGTGGCAAACATTGCTTTTTTTCATCGTCTTCCTTCCAATTTATTCAGTTCACCACAAAAAATATTTCGTAGTTGGGTTAATTTTTACTGAAAAATTGGACTCGGGGACTTGACGTTTTGGGCATTCGTTGATAACTCTCAAACATTGCCCCGGTTTTCAGAAACCCCGCTTTTTCTTCGGCACGGCAGAACTGACAGTTAGCGTTGTGGGCCGCCGCGTAGCTTTTCAATCACGCCATTGAGCTCATCGATCGAGCCGAACTGAATGCTGAGTTCGCCCATTTCTTCGTACCGACCGGCGCGCTTGACGCGCTTTTTAACCCGCACTTCAACCTGCGCCATGAGCAGGTCGGAGAGCTCTTCTTCGACCCGCTTCAGGTCGCGTGACTTGTCTTTCTTGGGCTTGATGGCCACCAGTGAAAACTCGGCGCTGATCTTTCTGACCAGGCTCTCAGCCTCGCGCACCGACATTTTTTTGGCGGCGATCTGGTTGGCTGCGGTGATCTGGGTGGCTTTGTCAAGCGCCAGCAGGGCGCGCGCATGGCCCATGTCGACGTCGCCCGCCATCAGCATCGTCTGCACCGGCTCGGCCAGGTTGAGCAGACGCAGCAGGTTGCTGGTGGCGCTGCGCGAGCGGCCCACGGCCTGCGCGGCAGTCTCGTGCGTGAGGCCGAATTCCTTGATCAGGCGCTGCACGCCCTGCGCTTCTTCCAGCGGGTTGAGGTCCTCGCGCTGGATGTTCTCGATGAGCGCCATGGCCGCGGCGGCCTCATTGGGCACCGCGCGCACCAGCACCGGCACATGGTCCAGTCCGGCTAGTTTGGCGGCCCGAAAGCGGCGTTCACCGGCAATGATTTCATACAGCGGGCGCACTACGCCACCGCCACTGGTGCCACCGCCAAAGTCGGGCAACTGCTGGCTACGCTTGAGTTCGGCATCGGCATCGCTCAGGCGCCGCACCAGAATCGGCTGCATGATGCCCTGTGCCTTGATGGACTCAGCCAGTTCGTAGAGCGCGCCCTCGTCCATGCGGGTGCGCGGCTGGTACTGCCCGGGCACCATATCGGTGAGCAGCAAGGTGGATGGCAGGCCACTGTTGGCCAGTTGGGCTTGGTCGCCCTCTGGCGTGAGCGACTCGTCGACCGTGGGACCTAACAGAGCCTCTAGGCCGCGGCCCAGGCCCTTGAGTTTTTTAGTGACCATGACACCCCTTTTTAACTGTGAATGAGTTCGTTCAACATGACCTGACCTTGTGGCCAATCGCCCAAACCGGAATCGGCGTTGATGTGGCCAAGCGCGCCGGCGTCGACCAGCCTGGAACCCCAAGCCTGGGCAAAGGTTTGCGCCCGCGCGAAGCTGCAATAGGGGTCGTCCCGGCTGGCTACCAGCGTGCTTTTGAATGGCAGTGGCGGCAACGGGATGGGCGACCAACTGGCAAGGACCGGGCGCAGCGCGTCTTGCTCAACGTCTCCCGGTGCGACCAACAAAGCTGCTTTTACACAGTGCGTGTTGCGACTGTGCGCAGCCCACGCCGCCACCAGCATGCAACCCAGGCTGTGCGCAACCAGCACTGCCGGCGCGTCCAGCGACAACACCACGTCTTCGAGACGCGCGACCCAGTCACCGCGCAGCGGGCGCAGCCAGTCGTGTTGCTCCACGCGCTGGAAGCCACTCTGGTCTTGCCACAGGCTTTGCCAGTGCTGCGGACCAGAGCCTTGCCAGCCTGGCAGGATGAGGACGTGATGGGTTTTCATAACTACAAATTAACGTGAGCAAACAGCGTTATTGCGAGCCGCCTGTATCGGCACCATACTGCACACAAACCTTGCACACAGGCCTCGTCACTGCGAGCGCAGCGCGGCAGTCCGTGCATTCCGAAAGTCATGGATTGCTTCACTTCGTTCGCAATGACGCGGCTTGTGAATACATCGTCGCAGCATTTTTTGTCGTTCAGGTTGACCAAGCAGCAAATGGGTTCACATTTTCTCAATGCGCGCCACCATCTCCTGCGCAAAAGCCACAAACGCCTGCGCGCCTTTGCTCGACGGATCAAACACCACGCCTGGCACGCCGTAGCTGGGCGCCTCAGCCAAACGCACATTGCGCGGAATCACGGTGTTGAACACCTTGTCTGCAAAACGCGCTTTGAGCTGCTCGCTCACTTGCTGCTGCAAGGTGATGCGCGGGTCGAACATGACGCGCAGCAGGCCGATGATGGCCAGTTCTTTGTTGAGGTTGGCATGCACCTGCTTGATGGTGTTGACCAAATCGGCCAGGCCTTCGAGGGCAAAATATTCACACTGCATCGGCACGATCACGCCATGGGCACAGCATAGGCCGTTGAGCGTGAGCATCGACAGGCTGGGCGGGCAATCGATCAAAATGAAGTCGTAATCTTGCGCCACGGCGCTCAGGGCTTGGCGCAGGCGCTTTTCGCGGCGCTCGAGTTCCACCATCTCCACCTCGGCCCCGGCCAACTCCCGATTGGCACCCAGGATGTCATAGCTGCAACCCGCGTCAAGCAGCTTGCTGCTTTGCACCCGCGCTTCGGCGACCGTGGCGGATTCGAGCAGTACATCGTACACCGATAGCTCAAGTTTGCGCTTGTCTACGCCCGAACCCATGGTGGCATTGCCTTGCGGGTCGAGGTCGACCATCAGCACCCGCTGCCCCACCTTAGCCAGGCCTGCAGCCAGATTGACCGTGGTGGTGGTCTTGCCCACACCACCTTTTTGGTTGGCAATACAAAAGATTTTGGCCATGCGATGCTTACTGGGTAGAAAAATTGAAGGTATGTTTCACGTGAAACATGGGCGCTAGTGTAATTGGGCTGAATACTGATTCATGGCAGAAATC
>PFUD01000102.1 GCA_002789915.1 Comamonadaceae bacterium CG_4_9_14_3_um_filter_60_33
ATCGAAGCCTCTTTGAAGCAAGGCGTGTGATGACGCAAGCGCTGATTTTCGACATGGACGGCACCATGATCGACTCGATGAGCTACCACGCGCAAAGCTGGACGGCCTTCGCGCAAAAGCACCGACTCGTCATCAATTTGGACGACCTGATGCGCCGCACCACCGGGCGTACCGGCTTGGAATGCATGCGCGAGCTGTTCCAGCGCGACATCGCCAGCGACGAAGCCTGGGCCCTGATTGCCGAAAAAGAGCAGCTTTACCGCGACCTTTTTGGTCCAGTGTTTACCGAGGTGGCTGGCTTCAAGGCGTTTTATGCGCAGGCGCTGGCGCGCGACTTGAAGCTGGGCGTTGGCACTGCGGGTGACCAGCAGAACATTGCCTTTGTGATGTCGCACCTGCAATTGTCAAGCCCGCCACAAGCCATCGTGGGCGGCGACGAAGGCCTGCCCGGCAAACCCGATCCCGCCATCTTTCTTGAAGTGGCGCATCGGCTCAAAATCAAAGCCAGCAACTGCCTTGTTTTTGAAGACGCGCCCTTCGGCATTGAAGCCGCACGGCGCGCCGGCATGCAAGCGGTGGCCATCTGCAGCACCCACTCAGCCACCCAACTGGCAGGCCCCCATGTGATCGCCACAGTGCGCGATTACCATGAACTGTTGAATTCGAATTTCCTGGAGACTCTTGATGTTGTTACTTCGTGATGCAAACACCCCCGCCGCGGTCACCCGCCGCGAGGACTACAGCGCCCCCGCCTACTGGATCGACACCGTGCACCTGAGCTTTGACCTCGATGCCGCCAAGACCCGCGTGCTCAACAAAATGACGCTGCGCCGCAACCCCGACGTGCCCGCGCAAGCGCTGCGGCTGGACGGCGACGAGCTGAACCTGGCGCGCGTGCTGGTCAACGGTGCCGGCACCTCGTTCAAAATGGATGCGGGTCAACTGGTGCTGGAAAACCTGCCTTTGGAGAGCCCTTTCGAGCTGGAAATTTTCACCACCTGCGCCCCCGTCAAAAACACCAAGCTCATGGGCTTGTACGTTAGCAACGACTCTTTCTTTACCCAGTGCGAAGCAGAGGGTTTCCGGCGCATCACCTATTTTCTGGACCGCCCTGATGTGATGGCGATGTTTACCGTGACGCTGCGCGCCGACAAAGCCAGATACCCAGTGCTTCTGAGCAACGGCAACCTGACAGAGCAAGGCAATCTGGAAGACGGCCGCCACTTTGCCACCTGGGTCGATCCGCACCGCAAGCCCTGCTATTTGTTCGCCCTGGTGGCCGGCAAACTGGTGGCGCGTGAGCAGCGCATCACCACGCGCAACGGCCACGAGCATTTGCTGCAGGTGTATGTGCGCCCCGGCGACATGGACAAAACCGAGCACGCCATGGCCTCGCTCATCAACTCCGTGATCTGGGACGAAGCCCGCTTTGGCCTGGCGCTGGACCTGGAGCGTTTCATGATTGTGGCCACCAGCGACTTCAACATGGGCGCCATGGAAAACAAGGGTCTGAACGTTTTCAACACCAAGTACGTGCTGGCAAATCAGGCGACCGCCACCGATGTCGACTTTGCCAACATCGAGAGCGTGGTTGGTCACGAGTACTTTCACAACTGGACCGGCAACCGCATCACCTGTCGCGACTGGTTTCAACTTTCCTTAAAAGAAGGCCTGACCGTGTTCCGCGACCAGGAATTCAGCATGGACCTGTGTGCTGCCCCATCAGCGCGTGCCGTCAAACGCATCGAAGACGTGCGCGTGCTGCGCACCAACCAATTCCCAGAAGACGCCGGCCCGATGGCGCACCCGGTGCGACCAGACAGCTACATCGAGATCAACAACTTCTACACCGTCACCATTTACGAAAAAGGCGCCGAAGTGGTGCGCATGATGCAAACATTGGTCGGACGCGAAGGTTTTGCCAAAGGCATGACGCTGTACTTCGCCCGCCACGATGGCAATGCCGTGACCTGTGATGACTTTGCACAAGCTATCGCCGACGCCAACCCTGATTCGGCATTGGCCCGCTTGCTGCCACAATTCAAGCGCTGGTACAGCCAGGCCGGCACGCCCCGACTGGCCACCACCACGCACTACGACGCTGCAGCCCGCACCTGCACGCTGAGCTTTGTTCAGAGCTGCCCGGCCACGCCAGGACAGCACGCCAAGGAACCCTTTGTGATCCCGATCAGCTTGGGGCTGGTGGGCGCCAGCAGCGGTGCTGCCCTGCCCTTGCAGGTGCAAGGCAGCACAGTGGCTGCGAATGACAGCCACCTGTTTGTCATGACCCAAGCTGCTGAGTCAATCACTTTTGAGAACGTGTTGGAGGAGCCTGTGCCGTCGATCCTGCGCGGTTTCAGCGCCCCGGTCATTCTGGACTTTGACTACACCGACGCGCAACTGCTCACGCTGCTGGCCAATGACCCCGACCCGTTCAACCGCTGGGAAGCCGGCCAACGCCTGGCCTTGCGCGGCGCCATCCAAGCCATCAAGGCAGCAGACCAAGCAACGAGCGGCCTCGATGCAGCCTATCTGTCGGCCATGCGCTCCGTGCTGCGCCACCCCACGCTGGACGCCGCTTTCAAGGAACTGGTGCTCACACTGCCGTCAGAGAGCTACATCGCCGAACAACTCGAGGTGGTCGATCCGCAAAGCATCCATGCGGTGCGCGAAGCGATGAGAGAACAACTTGCCAGCGAACTCGCCACAGACTGGCAATGGGCTTATGAAGCGCATTGCCAAAACGGCGGCTATTCGCCCAACACCCTGTCGAGCGGCCGCCGCGCGCTGGCGGGTCTGGCCTTGTCGATGCTGTGCCTGGCGGCACGCGCGTCAGGCGATGTGGTCTGGCCCGGCAAGGCCTACCAGCGCTTCAAGGACGCCGACAACATGACCGACCGCTTCAATGCCTTGAGCGCACTGGTGCACAGCGGCCATGCGCTGGCCACGCCCGCGCTGGCGCGTTTTCACGGCCTGTTCAAGCAAGAGGAACTGGTGCTGGACAAATGGTTTGCGCTGCAAGCCGGCTGCACCGACCGCGGCGGTCAGGTGCTGTCGGCGGTGCGCCAGTTGCTCAAGCACCCCGACTTCCACATCCGCAACCCCAACCGTGCCCGCAGCGTGATATTTAGCTATTGCAGCGCCAACCCGGGCGCGTTCCACCGCACCGACGCGGCCGGCTACATCTTTTGGGCGGACCAGGTGCTGGCGCTAGACGCCATCAACCCGCAAGTCGCCGCGCGTTTGGCGCGCGCGCTGGACCGCTGGAAGAAGCTGGTCGAACCCTACCGCAACGCCGCCTGTGAAGCTCTCAAGCGCGTCGCTGCCAAGCCTGACCTGAGCAGCGACGTGCGCGAGGTGGTCAGCCGCGCCCTGGCCGATTAAACAACAACACTGAGGAGAAAAACATGCCCAAGAGAATATCCCTGACACGCTACCTGGTCGAGCAACAACGCCAGGAAGGCCACATCCCCTCGCAACTGCGCCTGCTGCTCGAAGTGGTGGCGCGCGCCTGCAAACGCATCAGTCTGGCTGTCAACAAAGGTGCCCTGGGCGACGTCATGGGCAGCGCCGGCAGTGAAAACGTGCAGGGTGAGATGCAGAAAAAGCTCGACATCATCGCCAACGAGGTGCTGATCGAGGCCAATGAATGGGGCGGCCACCTGGCTGCCATGGCGAGTGAGGAAATGGAAGGCATCTACGTGGTGCCCAACCGCTACCCGCAGGGCGAATACCTGCTGATGTTCGACCCGCTCGACGGCTCCAGCAACATCGATGTAAATGTGAGCATTGGCACCATTTTCAGCGTGCTACTCAAGCCCGAAGGCGTGGGCGTCTCCGAGCATGACTTTTTGCAGCCCGGCACCAGACAAGTCGCC
>PFUD01000002.1 GCA_002789915.1 Comamonadaceae bacterium CG_4_9_14_3_um_filter_60_33
CCATGGTGGGCTGGTAGCCCAGACGCGACGGCATCTGACCCATCAGGCCAGACACTTCCGAGCCGGCCTGGATGAAGCGAAAGATGTTGTCGATCAGCAGCAACACATCGCGGTGCTCGTCGTCCCGAAAATACTCGGCCATGGTCAAGGCCACGTGACCGACCCGAAAACGGCTGCCCGGCGGCTCGTTCATCTGGCCAAAGACCATCACCATGTTGGGCAGCACCCCGGCGGCCTTCATTTCGCGGTGCAGCTCTTCGCCTTCGCGGCAACGCTCACCAATGCCGCAAAAAATGCTGACGCCCTCCTGATGCCCGACCATGTTGTGGATCATCTCGGTCAGCAACACAGTTTTGCCGACCCCTGCGCCACCAAAAAGCCCGGCCTTGCCGCCGCGCTCCAGCGGCAACAGCACATCAATCACCTTGATGCCGGTCTCGAAAATTTCGGATTGGGTCGAACGCGCGGCCAGCGGCGGCGGTGCACGGTGCACAGAGCGCCACTGCACATCGAGGGGCTCTGGCTGGCGGTCGATGGCATGGCCAAACACGTCAAACATGCGCGACAAAATTTGTTTGCCCACCGGCGCCTTGAGCGGCCCGCCGGTATCAAGCACCGGCATACCGCGCGCCAGACCTTGTGTGGGCGTCAAGGCAATCGCGCGCACATGCTGTGCATCGCGCTGGGACAGCACCTCAACGATGATGCGTCCGTCATCGGCGTGCAGTACGGTATGAATGGAAGGCAGTTGGTCATCGAACCGGATATCCACGACGCTGCCGCGCACAGCGACCACGGTGCCTGAATTCATACGCCCCAAACGACGTCCTTGCCCGCCTGTGCGCTGGTTCTGAGCAAATCGATGAAGGGCGCGGCGCGGTGGCGCAACCTGACACTGTCGCCCTCCACCTCAACCACGCGCTCAGGATGCTCGCGGCGACTGGCTTCGGCCGCCTCGTGAACCTCGATAGCGGCTTCCAGTGCCGCGATGGCGTCCGGAATTTGAGCCACGGTGATGATGCCCTGCGCTGCGGGCGCTTTGCCAATGATGGAAAGCATTTGATCACCATTGGTGTTGAGCAAAATGACATCTGCGGCGGCTTGGGATTTGAATTTGTAGATCATGATGGGCTCCAGAAGCAGGTGCACAGGCCGGAAACTGGCCGATATCATGCAGGCTAGCCCAATTTGACTGAGCCGCCAATGATAAAAATCAGTTCCGGTGCGTAAAAGGTAAAGCAGAACGATAGTCTTGCCACGCACGCTCGTCCGTGCGGTTCACCACACAAGCGCTGCAGTCTGACTCGCCGGTTGAAAGTTACCGCCGCAAGCGTCGCACCAACGTGACCACCAGCACTGCCACGCCGCCAGCCAGCACGCCCAGCAGCATATTGAGCAGCAAGCCCAAGCTCGGTTGCAGCAGGCTACCGGCCAAGGTGCTGAGTTCCTCGATGCCCTGCCCCACATCGTGCCAGCCATGCGCCAAAATGCCGCCGCCCACCAGAAACATGGCCAGCGTGCCAAGCACGGTCAGGCCTTTCATCAGCAGCGGCGCGGCCAGCAGCAAGCCGCGACCCAGCTTTTGCTGCAAGGCCTGCGCAACGCTGCCGGTGCGCTGGCTCAGGTACAGGCCGAGGTCGTCAATCTTGACGATGCCAGCCACCAGCCCATACACGCCTACCGTCATCAACACCGCCACGCCTGCCAGCACGGTGAACTGCGTCAGGACCGGCTTGGCCGCCACCGTGCCCAGCGTGATGACGATGATCTCGGTGGACAAAATGAAGTCGGTGCGCACGGCGCCCTTGATCTTGTCTTTTTCCAGCGCCACCAGGTCCACTTTTGGATCAAGCAGCGCTTCGACCAACTTCTCAGGCTCGGCGGCATCGGGCTTGTGTAACAACTTGTGCGCCACTTTCTCGAAACCTTCAAAACACAAAAACAGCCCGCCGGCCATCAGCAGCGGCGTGATCGACCACGGCGCTATGGCGCTGAGCAACAAGGCGCCGGGCACCAGAATGGCTTTGTTGATGAAGGAGCCCTTGCACACCGCCCACACCACAGGCAGCTCGCGCTCGGCGCGGACACCGGACACCTGCTGGGCGTTCAGGGCCAGGTCGTCGCCCAGTACCCCGGCGGTTTTTTTGGCAGCCACCTTGGTCAGCAGGGCCACGTCGTCGAGCACCGTGGCGATGTCATCGAGCAACAAAAGCAGACTACCAGCCATAATTAACCTCTCTAAAACCCATCAATGGGTGATTCATGACGTCACATTGTCGCGGATGTCACATGCGTCGGCAGCTGTCGTCAACCTGAACGGTGGCGCGTTTTAGCGCCAGCTTGTGCCACCACCCTCTTCGAAAGAACCTTATGCATCGCGTTTGTATCAGCAGCACCGGCCTGTATAACCCGCCCGAAGTCATCACCAACGCCGAATTGGTGGCCGCTTTCAACCAGTTTGCCGACCTCGACAACGCCGCCCACGCCGCAGAAATTGCGGCCGGCACGCGTACCGCCATCCCTTATTCCAGCGTCGAGTTCATCGAAAAAGCCTCTGGCATCCAGCGCCGTTACGTGGTGGAAAAGTCGGGCGTGCTCGACCCCACGCGTATGCGCCCGCGCTTGCGCATCCGGCCCGACAGTGAGGTCTCGCTGATGGCCGAGATCAGCATAGCCGCCTCCCGTGATGCGCTGGCCCGCGCTGGCAAACAGGCCAGCGATGTCGATGCCGTGATCTGCGCGGCGGCCAACATGCAGCGCGCCTACCCGGCGCTGGCGGTCGAGATTCAAGCTGCGCTTGGTATCCAGGGCTTTGCTTTCGACATGAACGTGGCCTGCTCTTCCGCCACCTTTGGCATCGAGATGGCGGTCAATGCCGTCAAATGCGGCACAGCCCGTGCCGTGCTGGTGGTCAACCCCGAGATCACCTCGCCGCATCTGGCCTGGAAGGACCGCGATTGCCACTTTATTTTTGGCGATGTCTGCACCGCCATCCTGATCGAAAGGCAAGATACCGCGCCCGCCGGCGCCTTCGAGGTGCTGGGCACGCAATTGTTCACCTCGTTTTCCAACACCATCCGCAACAACGCGGGCTACATGTGGCGCAGTGAAGACCGCAACCCGGACGACCGCGACATGCTGTTTTACCAGGAGGGGCGCAAGGTGTTCAAGGACGTCTGCCCACTGGCCGCCGCGCACATCAGCAGCCACCTGGCCAAACTGGGGTTGGCACCAAACGGTGTGCGCCGCTTCTGGCTGCACCAGGCCAACCTGGCGATGAACCAACTCATCAGCCGCAAACTGCTCGGGCGCGATGCCACTGCCGATGAAGCGCCGGTGATCCTGAACGAGTTTGCCAACACGGCCTCGGCGGGCTCCATCATCGCCTTTCACCGTCACCATGACGACATCAAGGCGGGCGACGTGGGTGTGATCTGCTCCTTTGGCGCAGGCTACTCGATTGGCAGCGCGGTGTTGCGACGCACCTAAATCCCTGTCAGCTCAGGTCGCGCTTGAAGCGGATTTCTTCAACCCGTGTGTCGCCCATGGGAACGGTTTTGATGCTGGTCATTTCGCGCTTGAAGCCAGCCATGTCAAAAAAGCGCAGGGCGCGCTCAAAGCCCAGCGGCACCCAGACACTGACCTTGGTGCAACCTTCATAAATCAGGCCTTCACGGGCGGCGTCCCACAGCGCCAGCCCGACGCCTTGGCCCCATTGCTCGGCTTCGACGTAGAGCGCCCAGATCTCGCCCATGGTGTTGGGCGTCTTGGGGTCGCGTGAGCGGTCAAAACCGACAAAACCCACAACCTTGCCGCCTTGCACAGCCACCAGCACCTGGGGCTCGCTGTACTCGATGGCCTCGCGCCAATACACCAGGCTGTGCTCGGGCGAGCCGCCCACTGGCGCGGCCTCGCCCGGAAAAACGGCCTTGAAGGCGGCCTGGCTGGAACGGGTGCGGATGTCGGCAATGGACTTGGCGTCGCGCAGGATGGCGGGACGCACTTCGGTGGGCGTGATCAAGGACATAACAAGCGCCGGGGACCAGCCCGGCCATCAATCAAAAAAGGAGCCGCATTGTCGCCGCAAGCGTTCAAAGCGGTTAGTACTTGTAAACGCCCTGCCCGGTTTTGCGGCCCAGGCGGCCGGCGGCCACCATTTCTTTCAGCAAGGGGCAGGCGCGGTACTTGCTGTCGCCAAACTCGCTCAGGTAGACCTCCATCACCGCCAGGCACACATCCAGGCCCACCATGTCGGCGAGCGCCAGCGGGCCAATCGGCTGGTTGCAGCCGAGCTTCATGCCGGCGTCGATGTCCTCCGGCGTAGCCAGGCCCTCGGCCAGCACAAAAAAGGCTTCGTTAATCATTGGCACCAGAATGCGGTTAACCACAAAACCGGGTGCGTTCTTGACCGTGATCGGGGTTTTGCCCAATTTTGTCGCCATGGCGTGCACGGCAGCGTGGGTGGCGTCGCTGGTTTGCAGGCCGCGAATGATCTCCACCAGCGCCATCATCGGCACCGGGTTGAAGAAATGCATGCCGATGAATTTGTCAGCGCGGGCGGTCACCGCAGCCAACTTGGTGATGGAAATCGACGAAGTGTTGGAGGCAATGATGACCTCCGGGGCCAGCATGGCATCGAGCTGCTTGACGATTTTGATCTTGAGCTCAAGGTTTTCAGTGGCGGCCTCGATCACCAGTTGCGCGCCCTTGAGGTCGTCGTAGCTGGTGCTGCCCTGAATGCGGGCCATGGCTGCAGTTTTGTTGTCGGTCGTGATTTTTTCTTTCTTGAGCAAACGGTCCAGGCTGCCTGACACGGTGGCAATGCCTTTGGCCACCGCTGCGTCAGAAATATCGACCATCACCACCTTGAGCCCCGACACGGCGCAAGCCTGTGCAATGCCGTTGCCCATGGTGCCCGCGCCAATGATGCCGACTGTTGTGATACCCATTTTGAAAACTCCTGTAATTTGATATCTGGATGTTAACTTCCCGGGATGGTCGCAAGAGACCAATCGTCATTGCAAACGAAGTGAAGCAATCCATGCCCCCCTGATGACCTGGACTGCCGCGCTGCGCTCGCAGTGACGAGTCAAACGCGATAATCCGCCCACATCAATCCAGGAGACATTCGACATGAATCTCACCGAACAACTGCTGACCGCGCTCAAAAAGCACGGTGCGCGGCAGATT
>PFUD01000161.1 GCA_002789915.1 Comamonadaceae bacterium CG_4_9_14_3_um_filter_60_33
GACAAACGGACTCAAATTCAATGGTGGTGCCGACATCTATGGGTTGATCTATGGCGACCAGGCGACGTGGGACGAAGTGGGTGCCGGGAATGGTTCCATCAACGGTGCACTCATCGTTCGCGGCAACTATTGTGCAAATGCGAACGCAGACTACAACTACCGGGGCGACCTCTTGAAGAATATTCGGGGGCTCACGGGAACGATGGCGCGTATTCCGGGCAGTTGGAAAGACTTTTAGTCTTGAGTACCCCTATGGCCGAAAGAAAACCATGAAAATATTTATTCGTAAATCTCAACATGGATTCGCCCTGATTGAGGCTTTGGTCGCCTTGCTGGTGATGAGCTTTGGCATGCTGGCAGTAGCCGGGTTTCAAATCAATTTGTCCCTGAACTCAGATGTCGCAAAACAGCGCACCGAAGCAACCCGACTGGCCCAGCAAAAAATGGAACAGTTGCGTACCTTCGACAACCTGACCACGTATGCCAACATCATGGTAAGCAGCACATCGGCCACAGAAGAAACCATTACAAGCAGCACATCCAACACGATTTTTACGCGCTCCTGGCAAATGACGACCGCCAACACCCCCGATATGGGACGATCAATTTACGTGACAGTTGCCTGGACCGACCGGTCAGGCACTGCAGAACGAGTGCGGCTGTTTTCCCACATATCGGCCACAGACCCAGCTTTGAATGGCAGCCTCTTCTTCCCGCTGCCCGATGGGACGATTCTCAGGCGTCCCAAGAATCGCAACATAGACATTCCGATTCCAGCGATATCGATCAGCAGAACGGACAAAAGTTATATTGAATGGCCAACAGGCGACACCCACAACCCAAGCTACTTGGTGTTCAGCGATGCCAGCGGTGACATTGTGCAGAAGTGCTCGACCTTGCCGACAGCAGATAATCTGGACACCAACGCGTGCATACGCTTCGATGGCTATCTGCTGTCAGGCTACATCACTGGCGGCGCGAGCCAAGTTGACATGGTCACCAGAATTCAGGTGCCATTTGAGAGTCAACAATATGTCAGTGGAACACCTGAGTGCTCCGTGACCAGTGCATTCGATCAGACTACCGGTGCTGCGATTTCAGACACCAAATCTTATATTTGCCTGATTCAGCCCACCGATCACGACACAAACGCCAACACTGCCCGCGTGTGGAGCGGGCGAGTTGATCTGGAAGGTGAGACGAATACAAGCCTGGCTGGCACCTACACCTGTCGCTTCTCGACCAATGCCAATACATCTGACAACGATGATCATCCAGCCGTTTATTCACTGGTTGATAAATCATTGGATAACCAGAATTTTTACATCACCAGCAACATCGACGATTGTTCAGCAGCGCCCAGGTTTTGGCATCGTACCAACAGCGGCACCTTCTAATTAAGCGCTCCACAAACCCCAGACTTGTTACCTGAATCGAAAGTCGACAGAAATCTCAAAACCTGACACCAAGCGCGCACCCACGCAGCCCGGCAAGTTCATCGCCTTGCGCTTGAGCGAGCCCCTACACCCAGTGTCGCCCACGCCCACGATTTGCACCTTGGTGTACCGCGAACCCATTGACTTCAGAAAAGACCGCGATGGTTGGCAGCACATTGCGGTAGTCAGCGGCGACCAGGTTCTTCCAGATGGCGATGGCCGAATGAGGGTTAACCCTGCGCAGGGCTTCGCGTGCTGCGCGCCAGCCCAACAAGTTACGCAAGTGGGGTGCCGCTCCCCGACAGCTGGACGTGGCGTTTCTCTGCGTCATCGGCTGCGATCGTTTCGGGCTGCATGGACTGGGTTGGCTGCTAAATTTTGCAGGAAAAACTGGCACAAGCTGTCGCTCTGGTCATCGCGCTGCTTGCGTTGCCCGGCGGTCAGTTCAACCGCTGAGGCCCACTCGGGGTGAGCGCGCGCTGACTTGACGGCTGCCAGCAGAGGCCGGGCTTCTTTTTCAGAAAAAATGATGGGGCTTGGGGCCCGCAGCAAAAACTGGTCTGCGTGTCCTCGTTTTTCAAGCGCCATCAACATGCTCAGATGCTGCCCCGCAAGCAGCAACAAGGCACTGTCATTCAAACTCAATTCAAGCTTGCCACGTAACTTGTTGAGAAGCTTTTTCCCGACGCGCCCTTGGCTAAGAAACCCGCCGATGGCCGCACCAGTCGTGACGCCTGCGCCCAGCGACACGCCTGCCACAGCAACATCTGCCGCCAACCCAAATGCCATGCCCACCATGGAGCCAATGCCAAGACGTTTTCCGGCTTGCTTCAACATTTCAGGATTGAAGAGGTCTGAGTTCCAGCGCTCAGCGAGTTCCGGCAACATCGCGGTTTCTGCGCTGTCGAGCGCAAAGCCATGCAGTTCAAGCATTGAGGCAAATCCCTGCCGACTACGCTCTGCAACCTCGGCTTGAAACAATCGGATGCGCTTTGCCCTGGCAGCCTCCTCAGAGACGACCTCTGCGTCCAGCGTTTCACGATAAGACGCCAAACTCAAGATCAAATCACCCACCAAACGCAAGCCCGACGTGTGCCGTTCCTGGCGCTCGCGGGCAAGGTACGCCGTCAGGTCTTGCAATTGTCCACGCCGTTCAGGCAGCAAACCGCCGAGGTCGCTGTACAGGTTTTTCTCGGCATCGTGCATGGGCGCCACAGTTTGAAACCGGACACGCGCATGCAGGCCGTGGGTGGCAAACATGGCCAGCCACGCGGGCTCCTGGCTGTCTGAATTGCCCACGTAGTTCAGCACGGGCAGGATCGGTTTGGCACACCACTTCAAAATTTCAATCTCATCGGAAAATTTAGGCAGTGGCGTTTCCCGTGTGTCGATCACGAGCAGGGCAGCGTCCACGTTTTTCATGCAGCGCAGCACTTTGGCCTCCTGCTCAAAATCACCCAGTGCACGCGGACCCGCCAAGAAAGCATCGATTTTTTGCGCGACGGGGTAGCAAGCATCCATGGCTTGCAGGTGCTCCAACAACGCCGGTGCATCCTCAAGGCCAGGCGTGTCGAGAAAACGAACGACCGCAACGCCATCGACGTTCAACGGTATCGCGTTGACGTCGCGCGTGGTGCCAGGCCGGTCTGACACTTCGCCAAAGTCATTGCGCCGCGTCAACGTGCGCAGTAATGACGTTTTGCCCGCATTGGTATGGCCGACCACGGCCAGTTCAATTGCCTTGGTCATGGTCCTCCTTCGCCCATTGGGCCGCTGCGTCAGGGCTGTTGTTGAACACCTGGTCCAGACCCAAGGGCGGCAGCCAATCCAGCCAGCGCTTGACAGACGACGAGGCGTCTTCAGCGCTGCTCGTCCAGAGCAACACCGCAGTGGCGCCAGCGAAGGTGGCTGCCTCACGGATAAAGCGTTCCGTCGCGCGGTCCGGGCTGGCGGCGCTGTTGCAAACGACGATCAGGCGTTTGGGGCTGGTCAATTGCAACTGCGCCAGGGTGGCACGTTTGCTGGCTGCGGAGCCATCTGTTTTTTTCATCAATCGATTGCCAGCCGCCCACAAGGGAGGCCAGGCTAAATTTTGCGGTAATTCGAAGCCGATGACAGCCCACCCCGAATGTGCTTGCGAACCTGGCATCACGGGGGCAGACTTTTGCGGTGCGGCGTGCTCGGTGTCTATGACTTCTGGGGCATTGAGCGATTCAAAGCGTTGCATGAGTTTTCGGATGTACGGGTCCTGGGTGTCAACCCGCAGGCGCCGCAATGTGCGCCAGAGCATGGTGGCGCTGATGACGCCAACCAAAGCGCGCAGTCCCAGTCCGTAGATTAAGGTGCAAGCGATCAGCCAAAGCGCCCATCCTTTGTGGTCGCCCTCGCCAATCAGCACATTGGCAACATCCGGCGTGGCAAAGCCAATAAGCCTGGGCAGACTGCCCGAAATCTGCGCGAATTTTGCGAGCGCCTCCGGGCTGAGAATGGTGGTTTCCCAGGTCAATCGAAAGGCAAAGAAAGAGAAGGCGGAAAACAAGCCGATCAATGTCAACACAAACGCCAGCGCCCATATGGCATGCATCATGGTGCCGAACGCCCAACTCAACAATCTGCGTTGCTGCCCGAGTACAGACAGCCCGGCGTCGAGCAACAGCCGGCTCGATCTGCGCTTGAAGCCGGGTAGCTGCGTACTGGCGCTCAAAATCCACCGGGGTAAGCCACCACTGTCAGCGCCAAAAGTCAAGGCAATGAGCCAGAGGGCGAGGCTCACAAAGTGCGGCCCCAACACGGCAGCCAGCGCCCCCAAGGCGTTGATGCTGCGGTCGCCGCCGATGACTGCGCCCACCAAGCCATAGGACAAAAAGGCGACCAACACAGCGCCGACAAAGCTCACCCACAGCAACCAGCCGCGCCAGTGCGCGAGTTCCTGGTCCAGGTCAACCTGGGGCGCCAACAGCACGGCACGTCTGAACAAGCGATCCTGGGGGCGACTGAACTGGGCATGCGCCTCGCGCATGGCCATTACGTCATCCAGCGGCTGTTCCTTTTCTGCCAACTGCACGGCGCACAGCAGAAGCAAACCTTCAAAGGTGCCGGGTAGAGCGGGTGGCGAAGTGGGCATGGTGGACATGGTGGGCGGCCATTGTAGGAGGCACCCCTGCCACATCACCCAGTATGCGGATTCGAACCGGCACCCAAGGCTCGGTCTCGTCGGCACACAAAAAAAGGACTTGGCACTGCTGCAAAGTCCTTGGTATTTCTGTTTCTCCTGGTGGGCGGTGCAGGTTTCGAACCTGCGACCCCCACAGTGTGAATGTGGTGCTCTACCCCTGAGCTAACCGCCCTCGTCCCCATCAGGAAAGAGGCAGATTATGTCACAGATTCTGGTGTTTTCTGCTCTGCGGTGCGCCAGATGGTCTTGGCTTTGCTTGACTTGTCAATTTGGGCCAACACGTCTTCATGCGCGGCAATTTCCTGCGCGCTGGCGCTGATCACCGGCAGCACGAACTGGCTCAAATCCAGCGCGCTGACACGGTCACCGTTGGCGTCGGTGGTGGGCCCCTCGTCCATCAGCAGGGTGTTTTGCCCACGCGTGAGGTTGATGTACATGTCGGCCAGCAGCTCGGCGTCGAGCAGCGCGCCGTGCAGCGCGCGGCCCGAGTTGTCCACCTCCAGGCGGTCGCACAGGGCGTCGAGCGAGTTGCGCTTACCCGGAAAAATCTCTTTGGCCATGACCAGCGTGTCGGTGATGCTGGCCACTACCTCCTTGATTGGCGGCTGTTTGAGAAGCGCCAGTTCCATGTTCAAAAAGCCCAGGTCAAACGGCGCGTTGTGGATGACCACATGCGCGTCTTTCAGGTAGTCGAGCAAGTCCTGGGCTACCTCAGCGAACTTTGGCTTGTCCTTGAGAAATTCGCTGGTGATGCCGTGCACCTTGAGCGCTTCTTCGTGGCTGTCACGGCCCGGGTTGACGTAAATGTGGCGGTTGTTGCCAGTGAGCTTGCGGTGCAGCATTTCAACGCAGCCGATCTCGATGATGCGGTCGCCGTTGTCAGCCGACAGGCCCGTAGTTTCGGTGTCAAGAAAGATTTGGCGCATGTAGTCCCTTTATCAGTTGGTGACAGAGCTAAATATCTGTCGCGCAAAGTATCAATGGTTCTCTTTGGCGTGGTTGATGGAGTACTTAGGGATTTCTATGGTCAGGTTTTTCTGCGCCAGAATGGCCTGGCAGCTCAGGCGCGAGTTGGGTTGCAGGCCCCAGGCCTGGTCCAGCAGATCGTCCTCGTCTTCATCAGACGACGCCAATGACTCGAAGCCTTCACGCACGATGACGTGGCAGGTGGTGCAGGCGCAGCTCATTTCGCAGGCGTGCTCGATGTTGATGTGGTGCTCCAGCAGGGCTTCGCAGATGGAAGTGCCGGCCGGGGCAGACACCTCGGCGCCCTGCGGGCAGTATTCGGCGTGGGGCAAGATTTTGATGATGGGCATAATTAAATGGTTGGGGTCAGAGCACGTTTGCTGCGCAAAGTGGTCTGACCCACAAGGTATTTAGATTGTTGCAATGTTTTTACCGGCCAGGGCTTGTCGGATGCCGCGGTTCATGCGAAGCGCGGCAAAGGCTTCGGTGCCCTTGGCCAGCGCCAGCGTGATGGCTTCGATAGCCTTGGCGTCATCCAGCGTGCGGGCGGCCTGCACGGCCTGCATCAGGCGGTCGATGTCGGTGCGCTGGGCGTCGTCGAGCAGGTCGCCATCGGCAGCCAGCGCACTCACAGTGGCCAGAACCATGCGGTCGGCGTCCACTCGCGCCTCGGTCACAGCACGGGCCTGCATGTCGGCCTCGGCGGTGTTGAAGCTATCAGCCAGCATACGGGCGATCTGCTCGTCGCCCAGACCGTAAGACGGTTTGACGGCAATTTGCGCTTCCACGCCACTGCCCTGCTCGCGCGCCGACACGCTCAACAGGCCATCAGCATCGACGGTAAAGGTGACGCGGATGCGCGCGGCACCGGCAGCCATGGGTGGAATGCCGCGCAACTCAAAACGCGCCAGGCTGCGGCAGTCGGCCACCAGGTCGCGCTCGCCCTGCACCACATGCAGCGCCAGCGCGGTCTGGCCGTCGATGTAGGTGGTGAAGTCTTGCGCCTTGGCCGTGGGTATGGTTTCGTTGCGCAGCACGATGCGCTCGGCCAGCCCGCCCATGGTCTCGATGCCAAGCGAGAGCGGAATCACATCGAGCAGCAGCAGGTCGCCACCCGGGTTGTTGCCAGCCAACTGGTTCGCCTGAATGGCTGCACCCAGCGCCACCACCTCGTCGGGGTTGAGGTTGGTCAGCGGCGGCTGACCAAAAAATTGCGCCACGGCATTTTGGATTTGCGGCATGCGGGTGGAGCCACCGACCATCACCACGCCCTTGATCTCATCTGCCGCCAGTTTGGCGTCGCGCAGCGCCTTGCGCACGGCTTGCAGCGTGCGCGCGGTGAGCGACTGGGTGGTGGCTTCGAAGTCAGTGCGCTTGACGTCAAAGTTGATTTGGGCCTCTGACAATGGCGCGAAAAAGGTGGCTGACTCGGCATCTGTCAAAGCCTCCTTGCATGCGCGTGCGGCCGCTTTGAGCGCTGCTTTGTCGGTAGCGTTGACAACGACCGTGCCGGTTTGCGCCAGCACCCAGTCGGTGAGCGCATGGTCGTAGTCGTCGCCGCCCAACGCCGAGTCTCCGCCGGTGGCCACCACCTCAAACACGCCCTGGGTGAGCTTGAGGATGGAAATATCAAAGGTGCCGCCGCCCAGATCGTAAATGGCGTAAGTGCCTTCGCTGGCGTTGTCCAGGCCGTAGGCGATGGCCGCGGCGGTGGGCTCGTTGATCAGGCGCAGCACATTCAGGCCGGCCAGTTGCGCCGCGTCCTTGGTGGCCTGGCGCTGGGCGTCGTCGAAGTAGGCCGGCACCGTGATGACCGCGCCAAACAGGTCAGCGTTGAACGTGTCTTCGGCGCGGTAGCGCAGCGTGGCCAAGATTTCGGCGCTCACCTCCACCGGCGACTTCTCGCCCTGCACCGTCTGGATGCCCAGCATGCCAGGGTGATCGACAAATTGGTAGGGCAACTTGGCAGCCAGCGCCACGTCTTTCAGGCTTCGGCCCATGAAGCGCTTGACCGAGGCGACCGTGTTCTCGGGGTCGCCCACGCCGCCAGCCACGGCGTCATCGCCAATCTGGCGGCCGCCACCTTCAAGGTAGCGCACCACCGACGGCAAAATCACCCTGCCTTGAGCATCGGGCAGACATTCGGACACGCCATTACGCACGCTGGCCACCAGCGAATGCGTGGTGCCCAGGTCGATGCCGATGGCAATGCGCCGCTCGTGCGGGTTGGGCGTTTGCCCGGGTTCGGAGATTTGGAGTAAAGCCATGATCGATGGGGTAAATTTGGATGGCGGATCAAGTCCGCAACGGCAGCCAGATTTTCGATGATTAAATTTCTAATTTGTCCAAGCGTTCATTGACATCCGCAACAAAACGCTCGATAAACATCAGCGCCCTGACCTGCGCCACGGCGGCGGTGTAGTCGTGCGACTGGTCCAGCAAACGTTCGATTTCAAGCAGCGTCTCGCGCTCGGCCTGGCGGCATTGCCGGCTGATTTGCGCCAGGTCCTCGGCACCGTCGGCCTCATCGAGCTCTTCGCGCCACTGCATTTGCTGCATCAAAAAAGAGGTCGGCATGGCGGTGTTGTTTTCGGCGTTGACCGGCGCGCCGTGCAATTCGCACAAGTAGGCGGCGCGCTTGAGCGGATTTTTCAGCCGCTGGTAAGCCTCGTTGATGCGCACCGACCATTGCATTGCCACGCGCTGGGCAGCGGCGCCCTGGGCAGTGAACTTGTCGGGGTGCGCCTCGCGCTGCAGGTCTTTCCAGCGGGCGTCAAGCACCGCGCGGTCCTGCTCGAAACGCTGCTCCAGTCCGAACAGCTCGAAGTCATCAGATTGAAGATTCACACGCGAAAAGATTCACCGCATCCGCAGCGATCACGCTCTTTGGGGTTGTTGAACTTGAAGCCTTCGTTCAAGCCTTCACGGACAAAGTCGAGCTCGGTGCCGTCAAGGTAGGCAAAGCTTTTGGGGTCCACCAACACCTTGACGCCGAAGCCTTCAAACACCATGTCTTCGGGGCCGACCTCGTCAACATATTCAAGCTTGTAGGCCATGCCGGAGCAGCCGGTGGTTTTGACACCCAGGCGCACGCCCACGCCCTGACCGCGTTTGGTCAGGTAGCGGGTCACATGCCGGGCGGCGGCTTCGGTCAACGTCACAGCCATGATGGATCAGTAGGTTTTGTTTATGCGGTTTGCGATTGAGTGTGCTTTTGGCGGTAGTCGTTGACAGCCGCTTTGATGGCATCTTCGGCCAAAATCGAACAGTGGATTTTGACAGGTGGCAGCGCCAGCTCTTCGGCAATCTCGCTATTTTTTAGCGCAGATGCCTGCTCCAGCGTCTTGCCCTTGACCCATTCGGTCACCAATGAGGACGAGGCAATGGCTGAGCCGCAGCCATAGGTCTTGAAACGTGCGTCTTCGATCACGCCGGTTTCAGCGTTCACCTTGATCTGCAACTTCATCACGTCGCCGCAAGCTGGCGCGCCGACCATGCCGGTGCCCACGGACTCATCGCCCTTGTCAAAAGAACCCACGTTACGGGGGTTTTCGTAATGATCTACAACTTTTTCTGAATATGCCATGGTGATTCTCCTTTAATGAGCTGCCCACTGGATCGATGAAATATCGATACCTTCCTTGTACATGTCCCACAGCGGGCTGAGTTCGCGCAGGCGCGCCACGTTTTCCTTGATTGTGGCTACGGCGTAGTCAATTTCTTCTTCGGTGGTCCAGCGGCCGATGGTCATGCGCAGGCTGCTGTGCGCCAGCTCGTCGCTGCGGCCCAGGGCACGCAGCACATAACTGGGTTCCAGACTGGCCGAGGTGCAGGCCGAGCCGCTTGACACGGCCAGCCCCTTGATGCCCATGATCAACGACTCGCCTTCGACATAGTTGAAGCTGATGTTGAGGTTGTGCGGCACGCGCTGCGTCAGGTGGCCATTGATGAACACCTGCT
This sequence comes from Comamonadaceae bacterium CG_4_9_14_3_um_filter_60_33, assembly GCA_002789915.1. Classification (GTDB taxonomy): domain Bacteria; phylum Pseudomonadota; class Gammaproteobacteria; order Burkholderiales; family Burkholderiaceae_C; genus Rhodoferax. Next base: position 9,538 of record PFUD01000161.1, read on the forward strand.
CGATGCCCTCCAGGCCGGCAATCATGCGGTCGTGCAGCGCCCGAATTTTCACCAGCTCGCTGGCCATTTCTTCTTTGGCAATGCGGTAAGCTTCGCCCATGCCGACGATCTGGTGCGTGGGCAGCGTGCCCGAACGCATGCCGCGCTCGTGGCCACCGCCGTGCATTTGCGCCTCGATGCGAATGCGCGGTTTGCGCCGCACAAACAAGGCGCCAATGCCCTTGGGACCGTAGGTTTTGTGCGAGGTCAGGCTCATCAGGTCGATGGGCATTTTGCTGATGTCAAAGTCCACACGGCCAGTGGCTTGAGCGGCGTCCACATGAAACACCACGCCCTTTTCACGGCAGATGGCGCCTAGGGCAGCCACGTCCTGAATCACGCCGATTTCATTATTGACGTACATCACGCTGGCCAGAATCGTGTCGGGGCGAATGGCTGCCGTGAAGGCATCCAGATTCACCAGACCATCGGCCTGCACGTCAAGGTAAGTCACCTCAAAGCCCTGGCGCTCCAACTCGCGGCAGGTATCGAGCACGGCCTTGTGCTCGGTTTTGACCGTGATGATGTGCTTGCCCTTGGACTGGTAAAAGTGCGCCGCGCCCTTGAGTGCCAGGTTGTTGGACTCGGTGGCGCCCGAGGTCCAGACGATCTCGCGCGGATCGGCGCCAATCAGCGCCGCCACCTGCTCGCGGGCGGTCTCGACGGCGGCTTCGGCCTCCCAGCCCCAAGCGTGGCTGCGCGACGCCGGGTTGCCAAAATGGTTGTGCAGCCAGGGAATCATGGCATCCACCACCCGTTGGTCACAGGGGTTGGTGGCACTGTAGTCCATATAAATGGGGAAATGCGGGGTGCTGTCCATGTTGAGTACTCGTGACGAATGTGTTGATTACATCTTGGCGAAACTGGCGCCCAGCGCAAACACCGAATTGGGGGCGTTGATGCGGATCGGCTTCATGGTCGGCATGCTGGAAATGGCGCGCTTGAGCGTGGGTTTTTCTTCCATCTGGAAGCCCTTGGCCAGCTGGTCATCGACCAGTTTTTGCAGGCTGACTGAGTCTAAAAACTCGACCATCTTGACGTTCAGCGAGGTCCACAGCTCATGCGTCATGCAGCGCGCGCCGTCGCCCAGGCAGTTTTCCTTGCCGCCGCACTGGGTGGCGTCGATGGGCTCATCGACCGAGGTAATGATCTCGGCCACGGTAATGTCAGCCGGTGCGCGCGCCAAGGTGTAGCCGCCGCCAGGGCCACGGGTGGATTCCACCAGCGCGTTGCGACGCAGCTTGCCGAAAAGCTGCTCGAGGTAGGAAAGGGAAATTTGTTGACGCTGGCTGATGGCAGCCAAGGTAACAGGGCCAGCCGATTGGCGCAAGCCCAGATCAATCATGGCAGTGACCGCAAAACGGCCTTTGGTAGTTAAACGCATGGCAACACTCCTGATGTTTGGTTAATGCTTGAATTGATGTCCAAGCTAGTCAACGGGGCTGAGTATAACCAGAAACCAAGCATTTTAGTCAGGTAACTAGACTGATCAGTAACTTTTTGGTGTTACTTGTCTGCCGCCAGCGTCTGCACGTTGTCGCTACCCGCCGCGCCAAAGGCCTGTTCCTTCAAAATGGCCAGTTGATCACGCACCCGCGCGGCCTTTTCGAACTCCAGATTGCGGGCGTGTTCCATCATGAGTTTTTCCAGGCGCTTGATCTCGCGCGAGATGTCTTTCTCGCTCATGTCTTCCACCTGGGCGCGCTGCATCGCATCGCGCTCCAGTTTTTCTGCCTCTTTACCCGCCTTTTCGCTGTAAACGCCGTCAATCAGGTCGCGCACTTCTTTCACGATGGAGCGCGGCGTGATGCCGTGCGCCAAGTTGTGCGCCACCTGCTTGACGCGGCGGCGCTGGGTCTCGTCGATGGCCTTGCGCATCGACTCAGTCACTTTGTCGGCGTACAAAATGGCGCGCCCTTCCAGGTTGCGCGCGGCGCGGCCAATGGTCTGGATCAGCGAGCGTTCGGAGCGCAAAAAGCCCTCCTTGTCGGCGTCCAGAATCGCCACCAGCGATACCTCGGGAATGTCCAACCCCTCGCGCAGCAGGTTGATGCCCACCAGCACGTCAAAGGTACCCAGCCGCAGGTCGCGCAAAATCTCGACCCGCTCCACGGTGTCGATGTCGCTGTGCAGGTAGCGCACTTTGACGCCGTTGTCGCTCAAATAGTCAGTGAGCTGCTCGGCCATGCGCTTGGTGAGTGTGGTGATCAGCACCCGCTCGTGCTTGTCGACACGGATGCGGATTTCCTGCAGCACGTCATCGACCTGGCTGGTGGCCGGGCGCACTTCCACTTCGGGGTCGACCAGGCCGGTGGGCCGAACCAGCTGCTCCACCACCTGACCAGCATGGTCCTTTTCCCACTGGGCCGGCGTGGCCGAGACAAAAATGGCCTGGTGCATCTTGGTCTCGAACTCATCAAACTTGAGCGGCCGGTTGTCCAGTGCACTGGGCAGCCGAAAGCCGTACTCGACCAGCGTGGTCTTGCGCGAGCGGTCGCCGAGGTACATACCGCCAAACTGGCCGATCAGCACATGGGATTCGTCCAGAAACATCACCGCGTCCTTGGGCAGGTAGTCGGTCAGCGTGGCGGGTGGCGCGCCCGGCGGGGCGCCGCTCAAATGCCTTGAATAGTTTTCGATGCCCTTGCAGTGGCCGACCTCGCTGAGCATTTCCAAATCGAACCGGGTGCGCTGCTCGATGCGCTGGGCCTCCACCAGCTTGCCCTGGCTCACAAACTCCTTGATGCGCTCGGCCAGCTCGAGCTTGATGGCTTCCACCGCACTCAGCACCTGTTCGCGCGGCGTGACGTAATGGCTGCTGGGGTACACGGTAAAGCGCGGAATTTTCTGGCGGATGCGCCCGGTCAGCGGGTCGAACAGCTGTAGGCTTTCGATCTCATCGTCAAACAGCTCGACGCGGATCGCCATCTCGGAGTGTTCGGCCGGAAAAATGTCGATGGTGTCGCCGCGCACGCGAAAGGCGCCACGCGAAAAATCGATGTCGTTGCGCTGGTACTGCATGCGCACCAGTTGCGCAATCATGTCGCGCTGGCCCATTTTGTCGCCGACTCTCAATGTCATCACCATCTTGTGGTACGCCTCGGGCTGGCCAATGCCGTAAATGGCCGAGACCGTGGCCACAATCACCACGTCGCGGCGCTCCAGCACGCTCTTGGTGCAACTCAGGCGCATCTGCTCGATATGCTCGTTGATGGCAGAGTCTTTTTCGATGAACAAATCGCGCTGCGGCACGTAGGCCTCGGGCTGGTAATAGTCGTAGTAGCTGACGAAGTACTCGACGGCGTTTTTCGGGAAGAATTCGCGGAACTCGCTGTACAACTGCGCCGCCAGCGTTTTGTTGGGCGCAAACACGATGGCCGGACGACCCAGCCGCGCAATCACGTTGGCCATGGTGAAGGTTTTACCCGAGCCAGTCACGCCCAGCAGGGTCTGAAATACCTCGCCGTCGTTGACGCCTTCCACCAGCTGGTTGATGGCCTCGGGCTGGTCGCCAGCGGGCGGGTACGGTTGGTACAACTCAAAGGGCGAATCGGAATAGCGCACAAACGTGCCGGTGCGCGGGCGCTCGGCAGCGTCGCTCACGGCCAGGGTCAAGGGTTCAGACATCCAGGAGGCTCACAATTCAAAACAGGGGGGGGGGGGAGGAATGTTATCCAATGCGCCCGGCAAGCGCGATCAGACCGGGTTCATGCCCTGACACCGGGCAGTGCTTGCGCGCTGAGCCAGCGCTCCACATCGGCCGGGTCATGAAAGGTGCGCACCTCGGCAAACGCCGTTTGCGCTTCCGGATAGACCCGCCGCAACAGGTTGAGCCACTGCTTGAGGCGCCCGGTTTGCTGGTCACGCTCCAGATGCGCGCAGACCAGACGCCAAAATTCACTGATCAGCGCCATCAGCCGTGGCCAGCTCAAGTCGGCAGCTGCCGCATCAAGCGGATCAGGCTGCGTGGCGGCCCGGATGCCGCGTGCCAGCGCCGGATTCGCCACCATGCCGCGCCCCAGCATCAGGCTCTGGCAGCCCGACACCTGCTGGCAACGCAGGGCATCAGCCACCGTCCAGATGTCACCATTGGCCACCAACGGTAGCCTCACCACCTGGCGGATGTCGGCAATGCGCTCCCAATAGGCCGGCGGCCGGTAACCGTGCGCCTTGGTGCGCGCGTGCACCACCAGCTCGGCCGCGCCACCGGCCTCGATGGCTTGGGCGCAGGCTTCGGCCCGGCGGTCGTCGTGCAGGCCAAGCCGCATCTTGGCCGACACCGGCAGGTGCGCTGGCACGGCGCGGCGCACGCCAGCCACAATCTGGAACAACAACTCGGGTTCTTCCAGCAGCGCCGAGCCGCCCCGGTGCCGGTTCACCACCGGCGACGGGCAGCCAAAGTTCAGGTCGATGCCCTCGGCCCCCATCTCAACCAGCCGCGCCGCATTGTCAGCCAGGCACGCCACATCAGAGCCCAGCAACTGCGGCCGCACCGGTACGCCCGATGTGGTCTTGCAGCCGTTCAGCAGTTCGGGCACATAGCGCAGGAAAACCCGCTCGGGAAAGAGTGTGCCGGTGACGCGAATGAACTCCGACACGCAGCGGTCCACGCCGCCAACGCGCGTCAAAATATCGCGCAAGACGAAGTCGAGCAAGCCCTCCATGGGGGCGAGAAGCAGAGTGGGTTGGGTCACGCGGGGTCAGTCAAGAAAGAAGAATCGATTCTGGATTGTCGGGCTCCGTGCCCCGGTTTTGACAGAAACGACGCCGGTCCGTACAGTCACCAATTTTCAACATCAAATGAGACACTGCACATGACCATCACCGTCAACATCGATCTGGGTTACGAATTTGCCGTCAAGGCCGACTACGGCACCGTTTTCGACACCCTGTCTGACGTCCCCAAGTCAGCCAGCTTTTTTCCCAAGGTGGATCAATTGGTGGACCTCGGTGATGGCGTTTACCGCTGGGAAATGGCCAAAATCGGCATCGCCCAGATCAGCCTGCAAACCATTTACGCGTCGAAGTACACATCCAACAAAGCCAAGGGCAGCGTGCTCTGGACGCCAGTGCCTGGCGAGGGCAACGCGCTGGTGTCGGGCTCCTGGAAAATCACCGACAAGAAAAAATCCACCCATCTGGTGCTCAAGCTTCAGGGCGAACTGACCCTGCCGCTGCCCGGCTTGATGAAAAAAATGGTGACGCCAGTGGTCGAGGCCGAGTTCGAGAAGTTGGTGGAGCAGTACATTGATAATCTCACACAGCACTTTGGCGGCGAGGTATTTAAACAGGATTGATCATGAATGAACTCAACGGTTACGACATCGAAGACATACAGGTAGGCATGAGCGCGACGTTTGCCAAAACCATCAGCGAGGCCGACATCGTGTCATTCGCAGCGGCGTCGGGCGACAACAACGCAGTACACATGAACGAGGCGTTTGCCCAGACGACTGCTTTCAAGGGCCGTATCGCCCACGGCATGCTGGGTGCCAGCGTCATCTCGGCGGCGCTTGCCGGGAACCTGCCTGGCCCTGGCACCATTTACCTTGGACAAAACCTGCGTTTCAAGGCGCCGGTGCGCCCGGGCGATACGGTGCAAGCCACTGTGACGGTGACCGAAGTGATTACCGACAAGTGTCGCGTCAAGCTGAACACGGTGTGCACAGTGGGCGGCAAGGTGGTGATTGAGGGCGATGCCCTGGTCATGACCACGTCACGCGCGCAGCGAGCTTGTTCAGTTGCTTGAATGTCGGCTAAGCCACTCGGCGCCGCACCGCTTTCAGAATGCCGCGCAAGATCTCCAGCGGCGGTGGCGGGCAACCGGGGATGACCTCATCGACCGGGATCACGTTGGAAACACGGCCGCGGGTGGCGTAGCTTTCGCCAAAGATACCGCCGTCGCAGGCGCAATCGCCCACGGCCACCACCAGCTTGGGCTCGGGGGTGGCGTCATAGGTGCGCTTGAGGGCGGTTTCCATGTTGCGCGACACCGGGCCGGTGACCAGCAGCAGGTCGGCGTGGCGCGGGCTGGCAACAAACTTGATGCCGAGGCCTTCAAGGTTGTAATAGGGGTTGCCCAGCGCGTTGATTTCAAGCTCGCAGCCGTTGCACGAGCCGGTATCGACCTCGCGGATGGTCAGCGCCTGGCCCAGAATATCGAGCAATTCCTGCTGGATACGAGCGGCTTGCGCGGCTTCATCGGCGCCGATGTCGGGCGCGGCTTCGGAGCGAATGCCGGTCTTGGCGATCTGCTTGACTACTTTCCAGATCATAAATCTTGCCCCGAGTAACTCAAGTTGAACGACTTGTTGATGAGCGGGAAGTCGGGCACGATATTGCCCATGATGGCGTGCTCCAGCACCGGCCAGTTTTGCCATGAAGGGTCGTGCAAGTGACAGCGCTGGATGCGGTTGGCCTGATCGGCGCCGCCGAGTTCCAATGCCACAAACAGCTCGCCGCGCCAGCCCTCGACCCAGCCGGCGCCGCGCGTTGGCTGCTGCGGCAAAACGACCGGGCACAGCACATCGCCTGCCGGCATTTCGTCGAGCATGCGCCGAATCAGGCGCAGCGACTCGAACACCTCGTCAAAACGCACCTGCACCCGCGCCGCCACGTCACCATTGTGGTGGGTTGCCATGGCGACTTCCATGCTGTTGTAGGGAACAAAGGGGTGGTCGCAGCGCAGGTCCCAAGCCTGGCTGCTGGCGCGTCCGGCCAGGCCAGTCAAACCCAGCTGAGACGCCAGCGCCGGCGTCACCCGGCCGGCCGTCATGAAGCGGTCTTGCAGGCCGGCGTGGGCTTCGTAAATATTGAACAGGGTGCGCACTTCCGGCTCCACGGCATCGCACTGCTGCATCAGCAGGTCGCGTTGGGCGCGGTCGATGTCGCTATTGACACCGCCGGGCACGATGCAGTCCATCATCAGGCGGTGACCGAAGACGGTTTTGGAGGCGCGCAGCCAGTCTTCACGCAGCCGAGAAAACTGCGCCAAGCCAAAGGCAAAGGCGGCGTCGTTGCCCATTGCGCCCAAGTCACCCAGATGGTTGGCGATACGCTCGCGCTCGAGCATCAAGGCGCGCAGCCAGGCAGCGCGCTCGGGGATGGTGGTTTGGCAGGCTGATTCGAGCGCCATGCAGTAAGCCCAGGCGTAGGCCACGGTGCTGTCGCCCGAGACCCGGCCGGCCAGGCGTGCGGCCTGTAGTGGCGCCAATTGCGTCATGCGCTGCTCGGTGCCCTTGTGCGTGTAGCCCAGGCGCTGTTCCAGCCGCAACACTTTTTCACCCACAATGCTGAAACGGAAATGGCCAGGTTCGATGATGCCGGCGTGCACCGGGCCCACGGCAATCTCGTGCACGCCATCGCCGTCCACATGCACAAAGGGGTAGTTGACGAGTTCGGTGGCAGCCACCGGCGGCAGCTTGTCGGGGTTTTGCTGCAGCGGGAAATGGTCGGCGGGCCAGGCGCCATGGTTGAGCCAGGGGCGCAGGTCTGCGGCGCCCAGCGCGTGCACGCCAGACAAATCAGCGGCAGCGCGCTGCATGCGTGCAGCCGCCGGAAACACGCCAGCCAAATCCGGATACACCAGAGGCCGCCCGATTTGCGCCAGCGGCGCCAGCGGCAACGACAACCAGAAGGCGCCTTCGAGCGTGACATAAGCTGCGCACATGCTGGGCGGCGGCACCTGACCGTTGTCAGCCTGGCTGTTGTCAGCCTGGCCGACGGGGCCGGCCCACAGCGCCAGCAAACGCCCGCCTTCCTCGCGCACGGCGATGGCGGCAGCCTCCCATTGCTCGGGAATCACTTGCGCGTACCAAATGGGCACCGGCGCGGGCAGCGCTTCAAATTCAAGGTCGAGTCCGGGGATGCGCATGCGCTTAGCCTCCCAGCATGCTGGCCGCTTGCACGTACCAGCCGTTCAAATAAGGCGGAATAAACAGACCCAAAACCAACGCCAGCGCCAGGTGCACAAACACCGGGATCAGGGCCGGCGGATGCGCCAGCGGCTTTAACGTGGTGTCGCCAAACACCATCGGCAAGACCCGGATCAGAATCGAAGCAAAGGCGATGCCGAGTCCCAAAAATAAAAACGGTGCCGCCCACGGTTGCTCGCGCATGGCGGTGGTCAGAATCAAAAATTCACTGGCAAAAACGCCAAATGGCGGCATGCCCAAAATGGCCATCACGCTGAGCATCAAGCCCCAGCCCACGTTGGGGTTCACCTTGATCAGGCCACGAATCTCACTCATCACCTGAGTACCGGCTTTTTGTGTGGCGTGGCCCACGGTAAAGAAGATGGCCGACTTGACCAGTGAGTGCACGGTCATGTGCAGCAGCCCGGCAAAATTAGCCACCGGCCCGCCCATGCCAAAGGCAAAAGTGATCATGCCCATGTGCTCAATGCTCGAATACGAAAACATGCGCTTGACGTCTTTTTGCCGCGACAAAAAGAACGCCGCCACAGTGACCGAGAGCAAACCAAAGCCCATCATCAACTGGCCCGCCATGTTGTTGTCAAGGGCGCCGTCGGTGAGCACTTTGCAGCGCAGCACCGCGTACATGGCCACGTTGAGCAGCAGTCCAGAGAGCACCGCCGACACCGGTGTCGGGCCTTCGGCATGCGCGTCGGGCAGCCAACTGTGCAATGGCACCATGCCAATCTTGGTGCCGTAGCCAATCAGCAAGAAGACAAACGCCAGCGTGATGATGGTTGGGTCAAGCTGACCCTTGACGTCGTTGAGGTTGGTCCACAGCAGCGTGGCATGCTCGGGGCCAAGCACTTTTTCGGCCGCCATGTACAACAAGATGGTGCCAAACAGCGCCTGCGCAATGCCGACCCCGCACAAGATGAAATATTTCCAGGCGGCCTCCAGGCTGGCCGTGGTGCGGTACACGCTGACCAGCAGCACGGTGGTCAGCGTGGCGGCTTCCATGGCGACCCAGATGATGCCGAGGTTGTTGGTGGTAAAGCCCAACAGCATGGTGAAGCTGAACAACTGGTACATGCTGTGGTACAGCCGCATACGCGGCGGTGTCATCTTGCCGTGGTCTTGCTCGATGCGCATGTAGGGGCGCGAAAAAATGGCCGTGGTCAGGCTGACAAAGGCGGTGAGCGTGACCAGGAACACGTTGAGCGGGTCAATGTAAAACTGGTCGCGCCAGAGCAATTGCGGCCCGTCGTTGATGATTTGCGCGGTGAGCACGCACGCGGCCAAAAAAGTCAGCAGACTGAAAACGACGTTGACATCGCGAGCGTAGCCGCGGTGACCGGTCAGGGCCAGCACCATGCCACCCAACAGCGGTGCGCCAAGAACAAAATAAAGGGCGTGCATGGTCAATCTTCCTTGAGGGCTTCAAGGTTGTGAATATCCAGCGTGTCAAATTTCTCGCGAATCTGGAACATGAACACGCCCAAAATCAGCACCCCCACCAGCACGTCCAGCGCAATGCCAAACTCGACGATCATGGGCATGCCGTTGGTGACAGCGGTGGCCGCAAAAATGAGGCCGTTTTCCATCGACAGGAAGCCGATCACCTGCGGCACCGCCTTGGAGCGCGTGATCATCATCATGAAGGACAACAAAATGCAGGCCAGCGCTATACCGAGCGAGCCGCCGGCCAGCGAGCTCGACAGCCGTGACACTGGCAGCGCCAGGCTGAACGCCAGAATCACCAGACCAATGCCAACCAACATGACGGTCGGCACGTTGAGCAAGGTTTCGACGTCCCAGCGCACATTGAGCTTGCGAATCACGCGGTGCAGCATCCAGGGAATAAAAATCACCTTGAGCACCAGCGTCAGCGCCCCTGACACATACAGGTCGGGCTGATTGGTGGCGTAGCCCAGCAAAAACGAGGCAGCCACCAGCGTGGCACCCTGAATCATGAACAAATTGATCAGCGTGACAATGCGGCGCTGCGAAATCATGGCGAACGACAGCAGCAAAATCAGCGTGGCAAACAGGTTGATCAGTTGCGGGGCAAATTTGACAATCATCCGACCCCCAGCAAGACGTTGACCAACAGCCCCAGCACCGACAGCAAAAAGGCCGTGCCCAAGAATTCTGGCACCCGGAAAATGCGCATCTTGGCGCTCAGGGTTTCGATCACGGCCAGCAAAAAGCCGCCAATGGCGAGCTTGAACAACAACACCGGCAACGCCAGCAGCAAGGCCAGCGGCGAATTGGCCTCGGCCACACCCCAGGGGAAGAAGATCGCCAGGCCGGCGCATGAGTAGGCGAACAGCTTGAGGCTGGCGGCCCACTCCAACAAGGCCAAATGGCGCGCCGAGTACTCCAGGATCATCGCCTCGTGGATCATGGTGAGCTCCAGGTGGGTGTCGGGGTTGTCCACCGGCACGCGGGCGTTTTCGGCCAAAGACACCATGGTGAAGGCCACGCCAGCCAGCAGCAGGCTGGGGTAAATGGCAAATTCACGGTGGGCCAGGGTCTCAACAATGGTGGTGAGCGAGGTGGAACGTGTGATCATCGAGGCGCAAAAGAGCACCATCAGCAAGGCCGGCTCAGCCAGAAACCCGACCAGCATTTCCCGCCGTGCCCCAAGTGACCCAAAAGCGGTACCCACGTCCATGGCGGCCAGTGAAATAAAGACACGCGCCAGCGCAAACAAGCCCACCAGTGCAATCGCATCGGCCGCCGGTGACAGCGGCAAATCGGTGGACAGCGTGGGGATGATGGCGCAAGCCAGCAGCATGCAACTAAAAATGATGTAGGGCGCGGTGCGGTACAAAGACGAGGCGTGCTCGGCCATTACCGACTCTTTGTTGAACAGCTTGTGCAGCATGCGGTAGGGCTGCAACAACCCCGGTGCCGACTTGTTTTGCAGCCGGGCGCGCCACTGGTTAACCCAGCCGGTCAGCAACGGCGCCAGCACCAGCGCCATGACCAGCGCCAGCAATTGCGATAACGCGCCAAGCCAGCTCATCGCTTCACCGCCAGCAAGACCACGATCAGCGTGACAAAGCTGTACATCAGATAGACCGCAATGCGGCCCTGCTGCAGCAGGCCAACCACCCTGGAGATGCGCTCGACCAGCCGGGCCACCGGCAAATAGAGCCAGTACCACAGCGGGTCTTCCACCGTGACCTTATAGCTCGGTTGCACGTCGAATGCACTCGGCAACTCGCGCTTCATGCGAAAGAATGGCGCAAAAATTTGCCGGATCGGCTGGCCAAAACCCTCGGCGGTATCTTGCATGCGCGCCGTTTGCCATGGGTAGCCGCAGTCCCAAGGCGGCACCCGGCGCAGGCGCCCATGGTAGAGCTTGCGGACCAGAAAAAACGCCAGTCCCATACTGGCCAGCACGCCCAGCAAAAAGATGGCCGGTGCGTAGCTGGCGCGCTCAATACTGACTGGTACCAGCAACCAGCTGCTGTCGGCCAGCGTGTGCGCCAGTCCGGTGCCCACTAGTAGCTTGGTGATGGGGTCGATCAGGGCAATGACTTGGCTCGGCATCAGGCCCAGCACCACACAGCCCAGCACTAGCCACACCATGCCCAGGCGCTCCCAGGGGCCGGCGTCATGCGCGTGCGCCAGGTTTTCCTCGCGCGGCTGACCCAGAAAAATGACACCGAAGTATTTGACCATGGTGTAGCCCGAAAGCGCCGCGATCAGCGCGATCAGCGCCGCCATCACCGGCACCAGCATGTCCAGGAACGAACTCGGCAGGCCGGTGGTGAACAAAAAGCTTTGCAGCAGCAGCCATTCGGCGATGAAGCCACCAAAGGGCGGCAGGCCGGCACAAGCCAGCACCCCGATCAGCGTCGGCCAGGCCACCCAGGGCATGTAGCGCATCAGGCCGCCGAGCTTGCCCAGACTGCGTTCGCCAGTGGCGTGCATCACCGCGCCGGTGCTGCAAAACAGCAGGCTCTTGAAAAAGGCGTGGGCCAGCATGTGGTACATCGCGGCGGTCAGCGCCAATGCCGACAAGGCTTTCATGTCGTAGGCCATGAACAGCAACGACAAACCAAGACCGGCGCAGATCAAGCCGATATTTTCAATGCTTGAATAGGCCAGCAGGCGTTTCATTTCCACCTGCACGGTCGAGAACACCACGCCGAACAGCGCAGTGAGCAGGCCCACGCCCATCAGCAGCACGCCCCACCACCAGATTTGATCCTGCAGCAGGTCGAAGCTCACGCGCAAAATGCCGTACAGGGCAATCTTGAGCATGACACCGCTCATCAGGGCAGACACGGGCGATGGTGCTGCAGGATGGGCCTCAGGCAGCCAGATGTGCAGCGGCAACAGCCCTGCTTTGGCCCCAAAGCCAAAGACGGCAAGCACAAAAGCAGTCGACGCCCAAAACGGTGACAGGCTTTGTGACCGCATGTTGGCAAAAGTGTAATCACCAGTGTTGGCTTGCAACAGACCAAAACACAGCAGGATAGCCAGCGCACCGACATGAGCCACCAGAATGTAAAGATAGCCGGCGTTGCGAATTTCAGGAATGCGGTGGTTGGAGATGACCAAAAAGAACGATGACATCGCCATGGTTTCCCAAGCCACCATGAAAATGTAGGCATCATCGGCCAGTAACACCATGACCAGACTGGCCAGAAACACGTGGTATTCCAGACACATCAGGCCTGGCGGCGTGCCCTCACCCTGACGAAAATAACCCGCAGCAAAGATAGAGACACCGGCCGAAACGCCGCTGATCAAGATCAAAAAGAAAGCTGACAGGCTGTCAAGCCGCAAATGGAACGGCAGTTGCGGCAGACCCAGCGGCAGGATGGCGACTTCCGGCCCGCTGAACACCGCACTCAGTGACACCGCCAGCAACAGTACCGAAAAAACCGCGCCAATGGGAAACAGCACGATGGCGACAAACCTGAAGCGCCGCAGCGCCAGCACGCCCAGCACGCCAATGAGCAACCAGGCCACCACCACGACCAGTACCCAGTCCAGATGGACCCAGGTTGCAGGGTGGAGAAAAGAAGTCATAAGTCAGGCGGGGCATCACGGTGAATAAGGGTGGGGATGTTACACCCGCCCTCACGCGTCCAAAGCCAACTCCCCGGCGCGCACCGTTAGAATGCCGAAAAGAGGTATTTTTATGAGCATTTTTTACCGCCCCCTGTACCAATCCGATGCCACCCAGTTCATCGATCAACTCATAACCAAGGATCCCGGCATCGCAGTCCGCCAGCGCGAAGGCCGTAAATTGCTGTGGGACAAGCCAGTCAACCGCGAAGCTTGGGAAGAGTACCGCGCCGCGCGGGTCGCGCAAAAGCCGTACGTCTACTCGACCGAAGGCAAATAATCTCCAAACCTGTAGCCCTTGTGAGCAAGGGCCCTTGGCTATCCCGATAGCACACCACTCCCTCTATGGTTGACACCGCCACGCTCGAAGCTGGCAACAGCTTGACCCTGGCCGATATGCCCATGGTGATTGACCAAGTCGCTGTGGCGCGCCTCTATGGCGAACCGCTTTTTGCCATGCCGCAGGATTTGTACATTCCGCCCGATGCGCTGGAGGTTTTTCTGGAAGCCTTCGAGGGTCCGCTGGACTTGCTGCTGTACCTGATTCGCAAACAAAACTTCAATATTCTCGACATCCCCATGGCCGGGCTGACGCGCCAGTACCTCACCTACGTGGAAGAAATTCGCCACCGCAACCTGGAACTCGCCGCCGAGTACCTGCTGATGGCAGCGATGCTGATCGAAATCAAGTCGCGCATGCTGCTGCCGCCCAAGCGTGTGGCAGATGGCCAGGATGCCGAAGACCCGCGCGCCGAGCTGGTGCGCCGCCTGCTGGAGTACGAGCAAATGAAACTGGCCGCCGCCCGGCTCAACGACATGCCCCAGCTAGGACGTGATTTTTTGCGCGCCCAGGTTTACATCGAGCAGTCGCTGGCACCCCGCTTTCCGACGGTCGCCCTGATTGATTTGCAACAGGCCTGGCAGGCCATTTTGCAGCGCGCCACGCTGGTGCAGCGCCACAAAATCACCCGCGAAGAGCTCTCGGTGCGCGAGCACATGAGCCAGGTGCTAAAAAAATTGCAGGGCCGCCGCTTTGTCGAGTTCGAAACTTTGTTTGACCCAAGAAAGGGCGCGCCGGTGCTGGTTGTCACCTTCATCGCGCTGCTGGAACTGGCCAAGGAAACCCTGATCGATATCACCCAGGCCGAAGCCTTTGCACCCATTTACGTGCGGCTGGCCTACACCCCCTCTTAACCCCCACCGGAAGATCTCATGCCGTCTCGTCAAACCACCCGTGCTCCTGCCACCCTTCACTTCGACGTGTTGATCGTCGGCAGTGGTCTGGCCGGACTCAGTTCCGCCCTGTTGCTGGCGCCCACCAAACGGGTCGCGGTCATCACCAAGCGCGCGGTTGCAGAAGGCTCCACCGGTTGGGCCCAGGGCGGTATTGCCGCAGTGTGGAGCGAGGACGACAGCTTTGACGCCCACATTGCCGACACGCTGGTGGCCGGCGCCGGGCTGTGTGACCTGGCCGCCACCCGCCGGGTGGTGGAAAACGCGCCCCAGGCCATTGCCTGGTTGCAATCGCTGGGCGTGCCGTTTTCTACAGAAGACGGCCACCTGCACCTGACCCGCGAGGGCGGCCACAGCGCGCGGCGCATCGTGCACGTAACCGACGCCACCGGTGCCGCCGTGCAGCGCACGCTGATTGAGCAGGTGAAAAAAACCCCCAACATCACGCTGTTTGAGCAGCACACGCTGGTGGACCTGATCACCACCGACAAGCTCGGCCTGCCGGGCAAGCGCTGTCTGGGCCTGTATGCGCTCGACGAGGCCACCGACCAGGTACTCACTTTTGAAGCGCCGCAAACCATTTTGGCCACCGGCGGTGCCGGCAAGGTTTACCTTTTTACAACCAACCCCGACACGGCCACCGGCGACGGTATTGCTGCGGCCTGGCGCGCCGGCTGCCGGGTGCAAAACATGGAATTCATCCAGTTCCACCCCACTTGCCTGTACCACCCGCACGCCAAGTCGTTTTTGATCAGCGAAGCGGTGCGCGGCGAGGGCGGGCGCCTGCTGCTGCCCGATGGCACCCGCTTCATGCCCGCCCACGACGCGCGGCTGGAGCTGGCACCGCGCGACGTGGTGGCGCGCGCCATCGACTTCGAGATGAAAAAAGGCGGCCTGGACTGCGTCTATCTGGACATCTCGCACCAGCCCCTGAGCTTTTTGCAAGAGCACTTCCCCAATATTTACGCGCGCTGCCTGGAGCTCGGCATCGACATCTCCAAACAGCCCATTCCGGTGGTGCCAGCGGCCCATTACACCTGCGGTGGCGTGCTGGCCGACCTGGAGGGGCGCACCGACCTGGACGGTTTGTATGCCATTGGCGAGACTGCCTGTAGCGGCCTGCACGGCGCCAACCGGCTGGCCAGCAACTCGCTGGTGGAATGCATGGTATTTGCCCGGGCGGGGGCCCAGGATATCGAACGCAGCACGCGCCAGCCCACAGCCACCCTGCCGGCCTGGGATGACAGCCGGGTCAGCGACCCTGACGAAATGGTGGTGATCTCGCACAACTGGGACGAGCTGCGCCGCTTCATGTGGGACTACGTGGGCATTGTGCGCACCAACAAGCGGCTCAACCGTGCCGCCCACCGCATCGCCTTGCTGCAATCCGAGATTCACGAGTTTTATTCCACCTTTCACGTCACCCGCGACCTGCTCGAACTGCGCAACCTGGTGCAGGTGGCCGACCTGATCGTGCGCAGCGCCCAGGCCCGCCACGAAAGCCGGGGCCTGCACTTCAGCCGCGACTACCCAGAGACGCTGGAGCAGGCTCTACCCACCACGCTGAGGCCGAAAGACTGATACTTGAAAGCCAGGGTCTGCGTTAGACTCGCGCCACATTTTTTGGGGAACGCCCGATGAACCAGCCCGCCACACCAAGCGCCTCGCCTTACGGCACCTTGCCGCCTGCCAGCAGCCCCGCCCTGCGCAAACCAGTGAGCCTGCCGCGGCTGCTCGAAATGCATGCGCGCGCTGAAAAAATCACCATGCTCACGGCCTACGATGCCACCTTCGCCGCCGTCGCCGATGCCGCCGGGGTGGACTGCATTTTGGTGGGGGATTCGCTGGGCATGGTGTGCCAGGGCTTGAGCAGCACCGTGGGTGTGTCACTGGAAACCATGCGCTACCACGTCGAAAGCGTCACGCGTGGCGTGCGCCGGGTGCAAGGCACCGCCTGGATCGTTGGCGACCTGCCTTACGGTACTTATCAGGAATCCAAAGAGCAGGCGCTGCGCAGCGCCGCCGTGCTGATGCAGGCCGGCGCCCACATGGTCAAGCTCGAAGGCGGTGGCTGGACCACCGAGACCGTGCGCTTTTTGGTGGAGCGCGGCATTCCGGTCTGTGCCCACCTGGGGCTGACACCACAAACTGTGCACGCCCTGGGCGGCTACCGGGTGCAAGGCAAAACCGTTGAATCGGCTGCCCTCATGAAACACCACGCGCATGCGCTGCAAGACGCCGGCGCCTCGCTGCTGGTGCTGGAAATGGTGCCCGCCGCGCTCTCGGCTGAGCTCACCGCTGAGCTGCCGCACTGCCCCACCATCGGCATCGGTGCCGGTAGCGGCACCGCCGGCCAGGTGCTGGTGTTGCACGACATGCTAGGGCTCAACTTGGGCAAAATGCCCAAGTTCGTGCGCAACTTCATGGCCGACCTGCCCGGCGTGCAAGGCCAGCACGGCATCAAGGCAGCCATGCAAGCCTATGTTGCCGCAGTGAAAAACGGCAGCTTTCCCAACAACGCGCTGCACGCCTGGTAGCTTGTGCATCCACAATCAGTTGCGGACAGAGCAAATTTCACTTCGTGTAAATCCTGGTCTGTCTCCCCAAATTTTCATGATTATTCTCCGAACCATCGCCGAGCTGCGCGAACACCTGGCCAACTTCAAACACCCCGCTTTTGTGCCCACCATGGGCAATCTGCACGACGGCCATCTGGCGCTGGTGCGCCAGGCCAAGCCGCTCGGTGACGTGGTGGTGGTCAGCATTTTTGTCAACCGTCTGCAGTTTTTGCCGCACGAAGACTTCGACACCTACCCGCGCACCTGGGAGGCCGACTGTCAGGCGCTTGAAGCTGCTGGTTGCGACGTGGTATTCGCGCCCAGCGAGAAAGAGCTGTACCCGGAGCCGCAGGGCTTCACCATTCAGCCGCCGTCGGAGTCGGCCAACATCCTCGAAGGCCATTTCAGACCGGGGTTTTTTGTCGGCGTTTGCACCGTGGTGATGAAGCTCTTTGCCTGCGTCGGGCCACGCGTGGCGCTATTTGGCAAAAAGGACTACCAGCAACTCATGGTGATCCGGCGCATGGTGCACCAATTTGCCCTGCCCATCGAGATCATTGGCGGCACAACCCTGCGTGCGGCTGACGGCTTGGCGCTGTCGTCGCGCAACAACTACCTCAGCCCGGCTCAGCGCTTGGAGGCAGTGCAACTGTCAACAGCGCTGCGCACCCTGGCCGAAGCTGTGCGCGCCGGCACCACCGACCTGCCAGCCCTCGAACAAGAGGCCATGGATGCGCTGGCCCAGCGCGGCTGGCAACCCGACTACCTGACCGTGCGCAGCCGCAACAACTTGCAAAGCCCTGCGCCAGACCAAGTCACGGCACTGGCCCGAAGCAACGCCCTGGTGGTGCTGGGCGCCGCCAAACTGGGCAGCACCCGGCTGATCGACAACTTGGAAATTTGAGGGCATAGCCCTTCATCTCGCGACCGCCACGTTTGCCAAGGCGCCCGCAAATAATCCGACCGGATCAAGACCTAATCTTCCTGGCGCAAGGCCATTTGCGCGGCTTTTTGCCAGGCGGCGGCGGCCTGCGCGGTGTCACCCTGGCGCTGTGCCAGATCGGCCAGCACCAACCAGCCTCTGGCTGCCAGTTGCGGGTCGCGCAGACGTGGCAAAGCCTGACTGACCAACTGCTGCGCCTTGCCCCAGAGCTCCAACTGCAGGCAAGCCACGCCAGCCAGATATTGCAACACGGCGTCACCAGGCTGCGCCATTTGCGCGTGCTCGATGCGCGCCAGCCAGGGGGCATCGACCGCGCCGGCAAATGCCGTTTCCAGCGCCTGTATCAAGGCGATTTTCTGGCCGTGGCTCAAGGCATCCGGAGACTTGACCATGCGCTCCCACACCGGCTGTAGCCAAGCCAGCGCCATGCCCTGCTCACCGCCCAGCTGGAGCCAGCGCACGGCGGCCAGACAAGCCACTTCGGGCATGGTTTGCTCGGCCGACTCCAGCTTGCGCCAGAGCCGCTGCAATTGCTCGGTGTCGCGGGCCGTCTGGGTGTTTTCCAGCGCCAGGGCGCGCACCAGGCCGCGGCCTGAATCTTCGGAAAAAGCACGGTGCTTGACCAGCAGCCGCGCCGTGTCGAGCGCCAGGCCCGATTGCCCCGTCAAACGCGCCAGCTTGAGCCGCAAACGCAAAGCCAGCGTGCGTCGTGCAACCCCTTGCGGCAGCTGGGCAAACCAGTCCTGCGCCGCCACCGCATCGCGGTCGCGCAAGGACCAGCGCACAGCGCGCAACAACAAGCCCTCGCGGATGCCGCTTGCACCCAGACTCTCCGACTGCGCCAGCGCCTGCTGAAAATGGCTGTCGCGCGCTTCTTTGTCCTGCAACGCCTGCGAACTTTCCGCTGCCAGCAGGCGCGCCATGACCCGCAAGCGCACGGATGCAGAACCGCCTCCACTGCTGCGCGTAATGGCCGCTTCACGCGACAGCACCTCGAGTGCCGACTTTCTGGCCCGCAAGAAGCGGCCAGCAACGAAATGCGACATGGCATCAAGCAAAGTGGCATGCATCGCCTGTTCGTGGTGCCGTACCCGCCACGACTGCGCCTGCCCCGGCAGGGCGAACAGCGCCGCCAACGCCCTGAGCGCCAGGTGCAACAACAAAAACAACAAGCCCAGCAGCAGCACCACCATGTTGAGCGACAAATCGACGCGGTGCGGCGGCCAGTAAACGGTGATGGTGCCGGTGTTGCTGCTGACAAACAGGGCCAGCACCACGGCCACACCGAACAAGCCCAGAAACCACAAAGCAACCCGCATGATTCTTGATTCCTTAGCGCCCCGCTACGGCGGTGGCCAGCACCGTCAGCGTGTCGTCGATGCGCGGCAGCTCCAGCGTGCGCATTTGGGTTTGCACCTGCTGCAGCAAGGCGGCCGCGGTTTGGGTTTTGCGGGCATTGGCCTGAAAGTATTTTTTTAGCATGGCTTGCGCGTCAGCCAGATCGGAGCGCGCCGATTCAATTTGCCGCGCCAGCAGCCCCAGGCGGGCGTTGAGCAGCTTGAGCTTGAGGTTTTCACGCAGAAAAAAGGACTGTTCGGGTGACAGCAGCGCCGCCTCCGGGGATTCGATGCGACTCACCCGCACCAGATTGCGCGACTCGCCGAGCACCAGCTCAAACCAACTTTGCCACCAGCTCACGGGGGCCTGCGGTGGCGCGACCAGCGGCTTGACCGTTTGGCGCGCCGGCGCGACCGCATTGGCCAGCACCAGCTCGTCGGCCAGATGCACCAGTTCGTCAAGCTTGATCAGCAGCGTGGGGGTGTCGCTGACCGCCGCCGCCTTGATACGCTCGATGTCGCGGGCAATGGCGCGCTGCAGCAAGGCCAGTCGCGGTTGCGCCGCCCGAACAATACGTTGGTCAGCACTTTTCAGCGCTGCCAACAGCGGCGCCACGCTACCAGTGAGCTGCGCCTGTTGCTGGGCCAGACGCAAGGCAGCGTCAATATCGACCACCAGATTTTCATCGCGCGATCGCGACATGCTTTGCATCAGCTCGTCGAGCTGACTGCGCTGCAGGGCCACCTCGCTCAAGCGCGAATCGAGCACAGCCGCGCGCGTTGCGGCATCCTGCGCCAGCACCACCGCCTGTTTGGCCATGGCGCGCGCCTCCAGCGACTGCGCCTGCGCCTCGGCGCTTTGCCGCGCCAGCTGCTCCTGCATGCCCGACACCTTTTGCCACAACATGCCCACCGTCAACAGCGCCAGCACGGCCAAGGCACCCAGCAGCCAAAGGGCTGTGCGCGCTTCTGGCGCGCTTTTGGCCACCGGGCCAGCGCTGGCAGCGCTTGCACTCGGGCTTGGCACAACGGGACCAGGCACAACGGGGCCGGGCGGGTTGGCGGGTTCGGGAGGTAGCTCGGTATTCATCGCACGAATTCTATCGAGGCCAGCACCTCTTCCCAGGTTGGGCGTGACTGCGTCACCACACCAAAGCCCAGGCCCCGGGCCGCTGCCGCGATGCGGGGGTGAGTGGCATGGGCGCGCGTTGTTGACCAATCCTGCCCGGGCAACAGGCCCTGCAAATGGCCCAAAGCTTCGGCGCTGCTGAACAGCCAGACCGATCCGTCTGACGCTGCATTTCGCGCCAGCTCACGCTGCTGTTCGCCCCAAATCGGGGCACCGCGCTGGTACGCCACCACAAAATCCACCTGTGCACCGGCCTGGCGCAGGCGCTCGGCCAGCCATTCACGGCCCACGCCAGCATCGGGGTCGGCTGTCGTGCTGCCATCGCTCGCGACACTGTCGCCACGCACAATCAGCACCTTGTCGCCTGGCCGCACACGGGCGTGCACCAGATGCCAAAGCGCCTCGGAGTCGAACTGCCCGGCCTGCTCTGCGGGCGTGTCGAGCAAAGCCTGCGCCACGCCGTGTGCCAGCAAGGCTTTGGCGGTGCCGGGACCAGTTGACCAGAACCGCGTGCTTGGCTCTGGCAGCGGACTGCCAACTAAAACTGGCTCAGGTTTCTGCTGAAAGAAAAAATCGACCGCATGGCGGCTGACAAACATCGCTGCCGCGTAGCTGGGGAGTTGCAGCCAGGCCGCGCGCACCGCGCTGGCGTCGGGCAAGCCACGCACCTCGATCAGCGGCAGCACCATCGCCTCATGGCCGCTGGCAGCAAAGCGCTCAGCCCAGTGCTGCGCCTGCGGCTGCACCCGGGTGACGATAATGCGCACGCTCAATCCGGTTGCGCGGTGGCCGCGGCCAAATGCGCCAGCGTGCCGCCTTGGGCCAGCACCTCGTTACGCAATGTTTCTGCCACCCGCTGGCCCAAATCGGCAGCGCTGGCCAGGTCGGTCACCGGGCCAGCCAGGTGCACGCGCACCAAGGGCAAATGGCCGTCGGGGTCGCCCCAGGCGGCGTCCATCGTCAAAACGTTGTCGCTGAGCGTGGCGTAGGCCGCCAGCGGCATGGAACAACTGCCGCCCATGGCCCGGCTCACGGCGCGCTCGGCCGCCACGGCCAGCCAGGACGTCTGGTGCACAAAAGGCGCCAGCGCCGCCACCACATCAGTGCGGTCGGCGCACACCTCAATGCCGAGCGCACCCTGACCTGCAGCAGGCAGCATCACCGACGGCTCGAACACCGCGCGAATACGCGTTGCCAGCCCCAGGCGCTTGAGGCCGGCCGCGGCCAGCACAATCGCGTCGTACTGCCCCTCATCGAGTTTACGCAGCCGCGTATCCAGATTGCCGCGCAGCGGCTCGATGCGCAGGTCGGGCCGCAAAGCACGCAACAGGGCCACGCGGCGCAGGCTCGACGTGCCCACCACGGCGCCCTGCGGCAGGGCATCCAGATTGGCATATTTGTTGGAAACAAAAGCATCGCGCGGGTCTTCGCGCTCCATCACACAGGCCAGGCTGAAGCCTTCGGGGAGTTCCATCGGAACGTCCTTGAGCGAATGCACGGCCAGGTCAGCGCGTTTTTCTTCCAGCGCCACTTCCAGTTCCTTGACAAACAGGCCCTTGCCGCCCACCTGGCTCAGCGCGCGGTCCAGAATTTGGTCGCCCAGGGTGGTCATGCCCAGCAGGCTGACCTGATGACCCTTGGCGCTAAGCAGAGTTTGTACATGTTCGGCCTGCCACATGGCCAGGCGGCTTTCTCGTGTTGCGATGGTGAAATGCTGCATGATAAGAGGGGCTAAAAAGCCGTTGCCTTTTCGTAATTTTGTTCAAGTAGAGAATGCTAGCATGGCTTTTGCTTAAGCAGGACTGACGCAAAACTGCCCCAGCGTCGTTGTTCCTCCTTGCCGTACATCTGTACTGCCTGCGTCGTAACGCCTGGCTGGGGCAATTTTGCGTCAGTCCTGTCCATCTCATTTTTACCGCATTTGGAAACTACCATGCCCAAGACTGCCCCCGCACCAAAAACAAGCGCGTTCCTCGACACCGAGCGCCCGCTGGTCGAAGACATCCGCCTGCTCGGGCGCATTTTGGGCGATGTGATTCGCGAGCAGGAAGGCGAAGCCGCCTATGCGCTGATCGAGCAAATTCGCCAGCTCTCGGTAAGCTTTCGCCGCCACGCCGACCTCGTGGCCGACAAGGCACTCAACAAGCTGCTCAAGTCGCTCAGCGGCGACCAGACCGTGAGCGTGGTGCGCGCCTTTACCTATTTCAGCCATTTGGCCAATCTGGCCGAAGACCGCCACCACATCCGCCGCCGTGCGGTGCACGAGCGCGCCGGCAGCATTCGCCCCGGCAGCATCGCCATGACGCTCAAGCGCCTGTCAGACAAAGGCATCACGCCGCAAGCCATCAGCGACATGCTGACGCACAGTTTTGTCTCGCCGGTGCTCACCGCTCACCCCACCGAGGTGCAGCGCAAGAGCATTCTGGATGCAGAACGCGCGATTGCCCAACTGCTCACCGCGCGCGACGACATTTTGGCGCAGGCGGCGGCCAGCCAGGTGGCGCACGACGCTTTGACGCCGCGCGAACTGAGCCAGAACGAAGCTCAGCTGCGCGCCCGCGTGCTGCAGTTGTGGCACACCCGGCTGCTGCGCTTTTCCAAGCTCACGGTGGCCGACGAGGTGGAAAACGCGCTGAGCTATTACGAGTCCACCTTTTTACGCGAAATCCCCAAACTCTACGCCAGCCTGGAACAGGCTTTGGGACCGCACCCGGTGCCGAGCTTTCTGCGCATGGGCCAATGGATTGGCGGCGACCGCGACGGCAACCCCAACGTCAACGCCCAGACCTTGCGCCACGCTTTAGGCCGCCAAGCCGACATGGCGCTGCGCCATTACCTGACCGAGGTGCATTATTTGGGCAGTGAACTGTCGCTGTCGGCCATTCTGGTGGAATTCTCACCCGCGATGCAGGCGCTGGCGGCGCACTCGCCCGACACCAACGAGCACCGCAAGGACGAGCCCTACCGGCGCGCCCTGATCGGCGTCTACGCGCGCCTGGCAGCCACGCTGAAGGCGCTCAGCGGTGGCGACGCCGCCCGTCATGCGGTGGTGCCGCAGAACCCCTACGTCAAGCCGGAAGACCTGCTGCGCGACCTGCGCACCATTGAAGCGTCGCTGTTGGCGCAGCACGCCCAGGCGCTGGTGGTGCAGCGCCTGCAGCCGCTGATCCGGGCGGTGGAAGTGTTTGGCTTTCACCTGGCCAGCGTCGATCTGCGGCAAAGCTCCGACCAGCACGAAGCGGTGCTGGCCGAACTGCTGGCCACGGCCCGCGTCACGCCACATTACAGCCAGCTCGACGAAGCCGCCAAGCGTGAGGTGCTGATGGGCCTGTTGTGCGACGCGCGCCCGCTGCGCGTCATCGGCCACGCCTACAGCGGCCACACGCTGAGCGAGCTGGAAATTTTCGAGAGCGCCAAACAACTGCGCGCGCTGTGTGGCACGCAAGCCATTCGCCACTACATCATCAGCCACACCGAAACCGTGAGCGACCTGCTCGAAGTGATGTTGCTACAAAAAGAAGTGGGCTTGATGCATGGCACGCTCGACGACCACGCCACCTGCGACCTGATCGTGGTGCCGCTGTTCGAGACCATCGACGACCTGCGCAATGCTGCTGGCATCATGCGTGAGTATTACGCCCTGCCCGGTGTGCTGGCCATGGTGCAGCGTGGCGCCAACGACCAGTACGGCGAGCAAGACATCATGCTGGGCTACTCTGACAGCAACAAGGACGGCGGTATTTTTACCAGCAACTGGGAGCTGTACCAGGCCGAACTGGCGCTGGTGGCAGCGTTTGACGACATCAACCAGGCGGCGGGCGACGCGCCCATCCGGATCCGCATGTTCCATGGCCGCGGCGGCACCGTGGGGCGCGGCGGCGGCCCCAGTTTTGAGGCCATTCTGGCGCAACCCCCGGGCACGGTGCGCGGCCAGATTCGACTGACCGAGCAGGGCGAGGTGATTGGCTCCAAATACGCCAACCCCGAAATTGGCCGGCGCAACCTGGAAACGCTGGTGGCCGCCACGCTGGAGGCCACGCTGTTGCACCCAACGCAGTCTGCCGAACAGGCATTTTTGGACGCAGCGGCCGAGTTGTCCTTGTCAAGCATGGCGGCCTACCGTAAGCTGGTGTACGAAACCGCTGGTTTTACCGAGTACTTTTTCGACGCCACGCCGATCCGCGAAATTGCCGAGCTCAACATTGGCTCGCGCCCAGCGTCACGGGCTTTTGCCCCCACGCTCGGCACTCACGTGTCCTCGCTGCCCCCCGAGGGGGCTATTGCGGCTCGGGGCGGCCCAGCGCCGCAACGCTACACCCAAAAAATCGAAGACCTGCGCGCCATTCCCTGGGGTTTCAGTTGGGGCCAATGCCGCCTGACGCTGCCCGGCTGGTTCGGTTTTGGCGCGGCGGTGGATGCGTTTTTAAATCCACCCGAAGCCACAGCCAAACTCAGCAAACAGCGCCTGGCGCTACTGCAGCAAATGCACAAAAAATGGCCATTCTTCAGCTCGCTGCTGTCTAACATGGACATGGTGATGGCCAAGAGCGATCTGGCGCTGGCCTCGCGCTACGCCGAGCTGGTCGAGGACAAGCGCCTGCGCAAGAAAATATTTGGCGCCATCGCGCTGGAGTGGCACCGCACCGCACAGGCGCTGGCGCTGATCACCGGCGACCAAGAGCGCCTGGCCAACAACGCGGCGCTGCAACGCTCCATTCGCCACCGTTTTCCCTACATCGACCCGCTGCACCATTTGCAAGTGGAACTGGTGCGCCGTTTCCGCGCCGGGCAGGCAGACGACCGTCTCAAACGCGGCATTCACATCTCGATCAACGGCATTGCTGCGGGGCTGCGTAACACGGGTTAACGCGCCGCCTGTGCGTCGCGCTTTTCCACCAGCTTGAGCAGCATCAGCAGCCCGGCACCCAGCGCCATGACGGCGGCTGCCACGTACAAGCCGGCGTTGTAGCTGCCGAACTGCGCACCAATCATGCCGGTCATGGCCGGGCCGATGATTTGCGCCACGCCGTAAGATAACGTCATCTTGCCCATCATCTTGGCGGGCATGCCGGGGTAGTAGCGCCCCGCCATGCTCAACACCAGGCTCACCATGCCGATAAAGGTGCCGCCAAACAGCAGCGCGCCCAGCATCGCGGACCACAGGCCCGGCACCACCACCGGCAGCAAAATGCCCACGATCTGCAACAAAGCGGCCAGAACTAGCGCGTTCAGGTCGCCGATGCGCCGGGCGATGAAATCCCAGTTGATGCAGGCTGGCGCGGCGCCGATGCCGATGGCCAAAAACACCAGATTGCCTCGCCCGGCCAGGCCCGGCAACTGGTTCACGATGGCCACAATAAAGGTCACACTCACCACATAGCCAAAGCCGGCGCAAAAGTAGGTCGCCATGAACACGCG